>DATHSW010000270.1:0-1737 GCA_035463855.1 Candidatus Deferrimicrobiaceae bacterium
GCGCATCGCCACGTAGAGGAAGGTCAGCATGTGGCAGCTCGAGATCGCGGCCACGTAGGCCTCCTCCGGATCCACGTGGGCCGGGTTGGACCACGGCGCGGGCACCACGCCGGGCGACGGCGAGGCCGGCACGGTCAGCCCGCCGTCGAACGTCCACGTGTGCTCGCGGGAGTAGCGGCCCTTGAGGAAGCCCTCTCCCTCGCCCTGGAGCTTCCAGCGCACCATCGCCTTGTGCTCAGACATGGCTCGTCTCCTCGACTGTCGCGATCCGGCGGTCGTGGAGGCGGGACAGGAGCAGGAGCGCCATCGCCGCCCCCAGCAGGGCCAGGAACATGTCCCACTGAGTGTCCCACTGATCGCCCTGCGTGCCCAGGAATGCCGCGGCGCCCTCGCCGCCGATCAGGGCCGCCCACCATTCGACCATCTCGTAGAGCGCGCTGATGGCGAGACACACGCAGAGGACCACGACGGTCAGCCACCGGCTCGATCGGAGCGGGGAGCGCCGGACGAGGATCTCGCGCACCACGATGGCGGGGACGAAGCCCTGGGCGACGTGGCCGATCCGGTCGTAGGGGTTGCGCGCGAAGCCGAGGAGGTCCCGGATCCAGAAGCCCGCCGGGACCTCCGCGTAGGTGTAGTGCGCGCCCAGCATGAGGATCAGCGCGTGGAGGAAGACGAGCCGGTAGGCGAGCGGGGTCAGGGGAAAGCGGCGCGCGGTCGCGATCAGGATCGGCACCGCGATCAGGATCGGCGCCACCTCGAGCAGCCACGTGGCCCGGTCGCGCGGACCGATGCCCGACAGCACGAGCAGCGCGGCGCCCGCGAGCAGGAGGAAGCGCGGCTCTCTACCAGTCACCCGCGTACCGGGTGGTATGGGGCGCGGTCAGGGTCAGCAGCCGGGCGCGCCGCAGCTCGAGGAGCTGGCGCGTGTGCAGCAGGTCGTGGGCGGCCCAGGACGCGGCGAGGTCGCCGGCGGTGATGGGCCCGAAGGAGGCCTGGTACTCGCGGCTCCAGTCGGGGGCGGTGAGGCCCGCGAGCCAGGTCAGCGAGCGCTCCCGCTCCGCGAGAAAGGCGCTGAGCGTCGCGGCGAGCTCGCGGTCGTTGTAGCCTCGCGCGGTGACCCAGGCCGCGGGATCGATCGGCGCCCACGTTTCGTCCGGTCGGTGCAGGACGACGTCGAGGCGCGGCCGGAAGTCTTCGCGCTCCTCGTCGAGCAGATGCGCGACGACTTCCAGGATGGACCAGGCGGCGGGTTCGGGCCGCACGCGGGCCTCGGCCGCCGAGACGCCCACCACGAGGCTCTGGATGGTCTCCGCGCCCTGGGCCAGCTCACGCCGGAGGACGTCGAGCCGCATGCCCACCCTCGGCGGCCGCCTACTGGAACTCGAGCGTGGCGGCGCGCAGGCCGCAGAGCAGCTTGCCGGCGGTCTCGAGACACCGGTCGTTGGAGGGCGGCATCACCGGCCCCGCCAGCGCATCGCGATGCCAGCGCTCCAGCGGCATCTCCTTCAAGATGCCGCGCCCGCCCGCCAGCCGGAGGGCCCGCTCGGTGGCCATCAGCCCCACGTCGGCCGCGTAGGTCTTGGCCTGGTTGACCACGAGCATGGTGGCCTCGCGGTCGCCCGCCATCTTCACGCAGGCGGCCTCGTGCAGCAGCAGCCGGGCCGCCCGGATCTGGGTGCCGACCTCGGCCACCGTGCGCTGCACGAGCGGGTGGTGGCTCATGGGCTCGTTGGA
>DATHSW010000271.1:0-5410 GCA_035463855.1 Candidatus Deferrimicrobiaceae bacterium
GGCTTCGTGGTGTTGAGCAGGAGGTTGTCGTTCACGTTCGTGCCGTTGATCTGCATGACGATCCGCGGCTCTGCCTTCATCACCTGCTCGGCGATGGTCTTCGTCTCGTCGCTCGGGAAGGCGGCGTCGAGCTGCCCCGCCTGCAGCGCCGCGAACTTGGTGCCCCGGTCGGTGATGACCACGTACTTGAGCCCGTCGAGGTACGGCCGGCCCTTGACGAAGTAGTCCGGGTTCTTCACGTACTCGACGAACTCGCCCTTGCGCCACTCCTTCAGCTTGAAGGGGCCGGTGCCGATGCAGCTCGTGCGGTACTGGGCCGGCGGCACGTGGGCCGCGTAGATGGGCGTGTAGCCCGAGGCGAGCATGGTGAGAAAGGAGGGCTGCGGCCGCTTGAGCCGGAACACCACCGTGTGCGCCTCGGGCGCCTCGATGGCTTCCACGCTGGTGTACCAGTCCTTTCGCGGGCTGGTGCGCATCTTCGCGGCGGCCTCCGGCGCTTCGCGGACCATGTCGAACGTGTACTTGACGTCGGCGGCGGTGAAGGGGCGTCCGTCGTGCCACTTCACGTTCTTCCGGAGGAAGAAGACCAGGCTGCGGAAGTTGTCCTGCCACGACCAGCGCTCCGCCAGCTCGGGGATGACCGTCTCCGCGCTGTCGAGGGGCTTGAGCGGATCGAAGATGACGAGGTTCGAGTAGCACGGCGACATCGGCCACACGCTCGAGATGGTGGCCGACTCGTGGACGAGCAGGCCGGGCGGGTCCTCGGTCAGCACCGAGTTGAGGATCCCTCCGCGCTTGGGCTTGGCGGTCTGGGCGCTCGCGGGCGCTGCGACGAGGGCCGCCGCGATCACGATCACGAGAGTGAGGATCACGGACGGCAGAGAACGTCGGGTCATGGAGTTCTCCCTTGGACTGGGCTCAATGCATCACGAGGCCACCGGTGACGTTGATGGCCTGGCCGGTCATGTAGGACGACTTGCTGGACGCGAGGAAGCCCACCACGTTGGCCACGTCCTCCGGCTTCTCGATCCGGCCCAGCGGGATCTGCTCCACGCGCTGCTTGAGGTACTCGCCGGGTGGCAGACCCAGGAGCCCCTCGCCCGCCTCGCGGTCCACCTGGAAGATCATGTCGGTCTCCACGATGCCCGGGCAGACGCAGTTGACGCGGATGCCATCGGCGGCGTGGGCGAGGGCGAGGCTCCGGGTCATGCTGATCACCGCCGCCTTGGTCACGCCGTAGACCAGCGAGGTCTTGAGCCCCATCTTCCCGGCCATCGAGGCCAGGCTGATGATGTTGCCGCGCCGGGCCTTCACCATGTGGCGCAGCACCGCCTGGCTCGCGAAGAAGACGCCCTTGGCGTTGACCCCGAGCAGGCGATCCCAATCCGCCTCGCTCACGTCCGCGGTGTGCATCGAGCGATGGATGCCCGCGTTGTTGACCAGGATGTCGATGCGGCCCATCTCGGCCACCGCGCGGTCGGCCATCGCCTGCAGATCGGCCAGCCGGGTGACGTCGGTCTGCACCGCGAGCGCGCGTCGCCCGCGCTTGCGCACCTCTTCGGCGGTGCGCTCGCCGGTGGCCTTGTCCACTTCCGCCACCACGATGTCGGCGCCCATGCCCGCCAGCTCCAGCGCGATGGCGCGGCCGATGTTGCGCCCCGCGCCGGTGACGATCGCGGCCTGCCCCTGCAGCTCCATCTCAGCAGCAGCCGCCGGCGATGGTCGCCTTCGTCCGCTGGATCAGCTCGAGGCGCACGTCGTCCGGGGCCTGGATGAAGCAGATGCGGGGGCCGCCCGGGATCTCGATCGGCCCTTCGAGCAAGCGCGCGCCGAGACCCTCCAGGCGCTTGATGTCGGCCTCGAGGTTCTCGGAATCGAAGCCGAAGTGCTCGAGCCCATGGTGCGCTCTCGCGTCGCCCGCCCCGAGCTTCTCGTTGGTGCGCGCCCCCGAGATGTTCACCGGAGTGCCGTCCTCGCTCTGGCAGCGCACGAAGCGGTCGCCGAAGACCCGCGTCTCGTCGGACACGATCTTGAACGCGAAGGCCTTCACGTACCAGTCGGCGGTCTTGCGGGGGTCGGAGGCCTTCAGATGGATGTGGTTGATCCGGTAGGGCATGGCGGTGTCCTTTCGGCTGAGGTATCGTCGGTGCCGCGCGCTCGGTGCCGCGCTAGAGAATAGTAGGACCCGCCCGCCGGTTCAAGGACCGGTGCGTTCGAGAGGAGCGATCCATGGACATCGGCTGCCATCTTCCCAACCAGGGCCCCCTGGCCACCGGTCTCGCGGTCACGCGCTTCTGCCGCGAGGCCGAGCAGCGCGCCGTCGCCTCGCTCTGGGTGAGCGACCACGTCATCTTCCCGCGCACCGCGACCGGCAGCTACCCGGGCGGGCGCTTCCCGCATCCGCCCGACAAGCCCTATCTGGAGCCGGTCACCGTGCTGGCCGCCGCCGCGGTCTGCACGACCCGCGCGCGCCTCGGCGCCTCGGTCTTCATCCTCGGACACCGCCATCCGGTGGTGATGGCCAAGATGCTGACGAGCATCGACGCGCTCTCCAACGGCCGGCTGATCTGCGGGGTCGGGGTGGGCTGGTGGAGGGAGGAGCTCGAGATCCTGGGCGTGCCCTTCCACGCCCGCGGCCGCCACGGGGACGAGATCCTGCGCGCGTTCAAGGCCTTGTGGACTGAGGAGAACCCGCGCCTGGACGGCGAGTTCTTCCGCTTCCGCGATCTCGGGTTCGCGCCCAAGCCGGTGCAGAAGCCGCACCCGCCGATCTGGGTGGGCGGCGACAGCCCGGGCGCCTTCCGCCGGGTGGTCACGCTGGGCGACGGCTGGCACGCGACGTCCAAGGACCCGGCCCAGCTCCGCGAGGGCCTGGGCCGCCTCCGCGCGGTCGCGGACAAGCACAACCGCGACATGAAGACGATCGACATCTCGGTGCGCTACAGCCTGCCCGACGGCATGCTGGCGAAGGGCGCGCAGATGGTGATCGACCAGCTCGCGGAGTACAAGCGCATCGGCCTGAGCCACGTCATGATCGACTTCCGCCGCGACGACCTCGCCCGGATGCTCGAGCTCCTCGACCTGGTGACGGGCACGATCCGCCCCGCCATCGACAAGGCGTAGATCGGGGTCAGGTCTTACATTCCGACACTTCCGGCGCGTGACGACTCACCTGCGCGGGGAAAAATGTCGGAATGTAAGACCTGACCCCGTCAGAAGCACTGCAAGCCCGCATGGCAGCGCCGGCGGGTGGACGTGCAAGGCCAGGATGCGACCACGTCCCGAGGCGCGGGTCCGACACGGCGGCGCCAAGCCCTCGAATTCAAGCGAGGACTTGGCGCGCGATCACTCCTGAAGGCGGCCGGGCACGCCGCTTGCTGAGCCAGTGGCGCAGATCGAACCCAACACGTTTCGCCCAGGAGGACTGACAATGCGTGGTCTCGTAGCCGCAATCCTGATGGTCATCGTCGTCGCGTCGCCCACGCTCGCCCAGCAGGGCGCGCACCCCGCTACCACGCCCGATCTGCTCACGTGGGTCGAGCCCCCTGTTCTGCCGGGAGCCCGGCTCGCCGTCGTGCAGGGGGACCCGAGCAAGGAGGGGTTGTTCGCCTACCGGCTCAGGATGCCCGCCGGCTACAAGATCCCGCCGCACCTCCACAAGGCCAGCGAGAACGTCACGGTGCTCTCCGGCGTGTTCTTCATCGGGCACGGGGAGAAGTTCGACCAGGGCTCGGGCCAGGAGCTGCCGGTCGGGGGCTTCGTCTCCATTCTCCCGAATCACCCGCACTACGCGTGGGCGGGCGGCCAGGAGACCGTCGTGCAGGTGCACGGCGTGGGACCGACCGATCTCCGGTTCGTGAACCCGGACGACGATCCGCGAAAGAAGAAGTAGGCAGCGAGTCCGACGATGCCCAGGTTCGTGATCGAGCGCGAGATTCCGGGAATCGGCGCGTGGAGCCCGCGGCAGTTCCAGAAGACGGCGGAGAGGTCGCGGGCGGTCCTCCGCGAGCTGGGGCCGGAGATCCAGTGGGTGACCAGCTACGCGACCCGCGACCGGCTGTACTGCGTCCACATCGCGCCCGGCCCCGAGCTGATCAGGGAGCACGCCGCCCGCGGCGGGTTCCCGTGGGTGACGCGGGCGGCCCTCGGCGTGTACTTGAGGGCCGCCGCCCGTCGCGCGGGGAGTGCCTACTTGATCAGGCCGTAGAACCTGCCCGCGTTCTCACACGTCAACTTGCGCGTGACGTCGGCGGGCAGGTGGCCGAACTGCTCGGCGATGTACTTGGTGGAGTCGGGCCACACCCCGTCGCCGTGCGGGTAGTCGGAGCCCCACATGAGCGTCTCCACGCCCATGTCGTCGATCAGCTTGGTGCCGATGCGGTCGAACTGGAACGTGGCCTTGCACTGCCGGCGCCAGTAGTCGCTCGGCTTCATCTTGAGGCCGAGATCGTGGAAGCGGTCCTCCCACTCGAAGTCCATGCGGTCGAGCGCGTAGGGCACCCAGCCGATCCCGCTCTCGCCGAAGGCGATGCGCACGTTGGGATAGCGCTCGAGCACCGCGGCCCCGATGATCGCGGCCAGGATGTTGACGAGGTTCATCTGGAACGCGGAGACCACCGTGAAGAAGGCGGCGCGCCGCGTGAGGCCGGTCTGCTTCTCCAGCACCGACGGCGGCAGGGCCGGGAAGGTGTGGAAGTGCAGCGGCAGGTTGACGTCGTTGACCGCCTTCCAAAGCGGCTCCCACGACGGATGCCACATCGGCTCCATGTCCCAGGAGCAGGAGAGCTCCATGCCGCGCAGGCCGAGCTTGGCCACGCGGTAGACCTCCTGCACCGCCGCGTCGATGTCGCCGTAGGGCAGGCAGGCCAGCCCGATGAAGCGGTCCGGGTCGTGGCGGCAGAACTCCACGAGCCAGTCGTTGTAGATGTGGAACATCTCGGTGGCCGCTTCGTGGTCGTTCAGTCGCGTGGCCGCGCCCAGGATGCCGTAGATGACCTCCGCCTGCACGCCGTCGCGGTCCATGTCCTTCGCCCGCAACGCCGGATCGGTCGGACGGGCGATGCCCTTCCGGCCGTCATCGTAAAGACCGGTGGCCGCCATGACGTCCACGCGGTGATGCTTGCCGGGCTCGTACTTGGACCCGGCCGGCCCCACCCCGCCCCAGAGGCCGAAGCTCGTGCCGTTCTTGGCCGTCCAGTAGGGGCCGTCGGGGCCGTCCTTCACGTAGGGCATGCGATCCTTGAGCGTCGGCGAGGCGTTCGCGGTGAACAGATCGCGCGGGATCCAGGGCAGGTCGATGTGGCAGTCGGCGGAGATCCGTTGGTAGCGCATGACGCCCCCTTTTGCCGGTACCGGGCTTGCGGCTCGCGTGTGGAGAGAGCCTAGCCACCGGCGGGGCCCACGTCAAGGC
>DATHSW010000272.1:0-5223 GCA_035463855.1 Candidatus Deferrimicrobiaceae bacterium
CGCCACCGGCCGGCCCTCGCGGCGCTCGCCCTCGAAGTAGACACGCCCCGAGCTGGCGGGCAGGAGGCCCGCGATGATGTTGAGCAGCGTGGACTTGCCGCAGCCCGACGGCCCCAGCAGGGCCACGAACTCCTCGGGCTCCACCGCGAAGTCCACCTGGCTCAGCGCGACCACATCGCGCCCCCGCCGGTCGGTGTAGGTCTTGGAGACGCGGTCGACCACGACGCGCATCCTAGCGCCGCCGCAGCGCGAACCGCTGGATCTTGCCGGTGGAGGTCTTGGGCAGCTCGGCTACGAAGTCGACCCAGCGCGGCGCCTTGTAGCCGGCCAGGCGCTTGCGCACCAGCGCCTGCAGCTCGGCGGCGAGCGCGTCGGTGCCGCTCTGGCCGTCACGCAGCACGCAGAAGGCGTGCGCCTTGGTGAGCCCGTCGGCGTCCCCGCGCCCGACCACCGCGGCCTCCAGCACCGCCGGGTGCTCGCCCAGACACGCCTCGATCTCGACCGGCGACACCCACATGCCGCCGACCTTCAGCATGTCGTCGCCCCGGCCGCAGAAGTAGAAATAGCCGTCGGCGTCCTGGTAGAACATGTCGCCGGTGCGCAGCCACTCGCCCTGCATCGTGGCCCGGGTGCGCTCGTGGCGGTTCCAGTAGTATGCCGCGGTGGAATCGCCCTTGATCAGGAGCTGCCCCACGAACCCGGGCGCCACCGGCCGGTCCTGGTCGTCCACCAGCCGCGCCTCGTAGCCCGGGATCACCCGCCCGCTCGACCCCGGCCGCGCCTCGCCCGGCCGGTTGGCTATGTAGTCGTGGAGCGCCTCGGTGGAGCCCACCACGTCCAGCAGCTCGTGCCCGAACCGCGACTTCCAGGCGTGGAAGATCCCCGCGGGCAGTGCCTCACCCGAAGACACGCAGAGGCGAAGCGAGGAGAGATCGAACCGCCGCTCCGCGCCTTCGACCTGCAGCAGCCGCCGATACATGGTGGCCACCGCGAACATCATGGTGGGCCGCTCGGCCTGGATCAGCTCGAAGATCCGCTCGGCCTCGAGACGCTCCGGCACCAGCACCGACGCGGCGCCCACCAGCGCCGGGAAGTAGAGCGAGTTGCCGAGGCCGAACGCGAAGTGGAGCTTCGAGGCCGAGAAGATCACGTCGTCCGCCGCGATGCCGAACGTCCCCCGCCCCACCAGCTCCGCCGCGTAGACCAGGTCGTGGTGCAGGTGCACCGCCGCCTTCGGCCGCCCGGTGGAGCCCGAGGTGTAGAGCCAGAGCGCCACGTCGTCGCGGCTCGTGTCGGCCGCGGCCAGCTCCGGCGAGGCCTTCTCCAGCAGCCGCTCGTACTCGAGCGCTCCGCGCCGGCGGCCACCCACCACGATCACGCTCTCCAGCGCCGGGCACTGCGCGCGGATCTTGAGGATCTCGGCGGCGGCCGGCTCGGAGGCGATCACCGCGCGGGCGCGGCTGTCCTGGAGGAGGAAGGCCAGCTCCTCGGCGGGGAGCGCGTCGCTGACCGGCACCGGCACCGCGCCGATCTTCATGGCGCCCCAGAAGGCCTCGGCGAACTCCGGCCGGTCCGGCAGGGCCAGCAGCACGCGCTGCTCGATCTGGACGTCGCGGGCCAGGAGCGCGTTGCCGAGCCGGTTGGCGCGGAGGGCGATCTCGCCGTAGGTGACGTCGCGGCCGGCGAAGCGGAAGGCGGTGCGCGCGCTGCGGCCCTCGGCGACGTGGCGGTCTAGAAAGTGGGTGGCGGCGTTGAAGCGATCGGGGACGTCGACGGCCGCCGCCATGCGGCCGATTCTAGCAGGAAAGCCCCGGCAGACCGAGGCGCCGCCGCGTCACTTCCGGGCGCTCGCCAGGTGTGCTTCGATCGGAAAAGTCAGGGCACCGTCGCCCTGGTAGGCATCCAGCGCGCGAGCCACCGCCCCGATCAGGTCGGCGCGCGCTCCGGCGGACGCCCTGGCCACGTGGGCCGCCAGTGGCGAGCCGGCAACCTGGTCTTGCACGAAGCGCGCCGCAGACGGAAAGCGAACCGCCTCCGTGCGAGCCTGAATGGAGACGTCGTGGAAGCCGGCCTCCGCGATGAGCGTGTGGAGGACGGCGGCCTCGGAGAGGCCGAAAGGTGCGCGCATGACGGCGGCCGCTTCAGCGCTCACGTGCTGCTCGAGGGCAACCGCCAGTGCGTCGAAGCCGGGGCTGTGCCGGATGCCGCGCCACACCATCAGCCCCAGCCGGCCGCCCGCCACCAGGACTCGATGCATCTCTCGCAATGCCGCGGGACGATCGGGAAAAAACTGGAGTCCCGCCTGGCAGTACACGACGTCGAACGCGGAGTCCGGGAGCGGCATCGCGGGCGCCTCTCGCCACGTGATCGGCGCGCGTCCGGGCGCTCCGGATGCGGCGGCAGCCACCGCGAGCATCCGCGGGTTCAGGTCGAGGCCCACCACCGTCCCCGTGGGCCCGACCTGCCGCGCGGCCAGGCGCGCGACCACCCCGGTGCCGCACGCGACGTCCAGCACCCGCGCCCCCTCCGCGGGCGAGCCCAGCGCGACCACGAGCGGCGCCCACGTCGCGAACAAAGCCGGAACGAGCGCGCGCTCGTAGGTCGAGGCAGCGTCCCCGGCGACCTGCCATCGCTCCTGATCACTCACGATTTCCCCTCCGTCATCTGATCCTGGAACTCGAGCCGTGACGTGTCAAGCACTCGGGGTGGCGCGGCTCAGCGACGCGATCTACGATGGGCCGGGACGCCATGACCGACCTCCTCGCGGCCCGCTCCCAGATGGCCATGTCGCTCGGCTTCCACATCATCTTCGCGATGGTGGGCATCGCCATGCCGGTGCTCATGCTGGTGGCGGAGCGGCGGTGGCAGCGCACCGGCGACCCGATCTATCTGGATCTCGCGCATCGCTGGGCCAAGGGCACCGCGATCCTCTTCGCGGTGGGCGCGGTCTCGGGCACGGTGCTGAGCTTCGAGCTGGGCCTCCTCTGGCCCACCTTCATGGAGCACGCCGGCGCCATCATCGGCATGCCCTTCTCGCTGGAGGGCTTCGCGTTCTTCACCGAGGCGGTGTTCCTCGGCGTCTACCTCTACGGCTGGGACCGGATCTCGCGGCGCGCACACCTGGCCGCGGGCTGGGCGGTGGCGGTCAGCGGGGCGCTGTCCGGCGTCTTCGTGGTCATCGCCAACGCCTGGATGAACGCGCCCACCGGCTTCCGCTGGGTGGACGGGCGCGCGGTGGACATCGACCCCATCGCGGCCATGATGAACCCGGCCGCGTTCCCGCAGGTGCTCCACATGACGCTGGCCGCCTATGCCTCCACCGGGCTCGTGGTGGCGGGCATCCACGCCTGGCCGCTGCTGCGCCAGCCACGCAACGCGTTCCACCGCCGCGCGCTCGCGGTGGCCCTGCTGATCGGCGCGCCGGCGGCCGTGCTCCAGCCCATCTCAGGCGACCTGAGCGCGCGCTTCGTGGCCTACTGGCAGCCGGCCAAGCTGGCCGCCATGGAGGGCCAATTCAAGACCGAGCGCGGGGCGCCGCTCCGCATCGGCGGCTGGCCCGACGAGGCCGCGAGGGAGACGCGCTACGCCATCGAGATCCCCTACGCCCTGTCCCTCCTGGCCTTCAAGGACCCGCACGCCGAGGTGAAGGGGCTCCTGGCCTTCCCGCGCGAGCACTGGCCGCCGGTGGCCATCGTGCACGTGGCCTTCCAGGTGATGGTGGCGCTCGGCTCCTTCATGGCCCTGGTCAGCGCGGTCGCGCTCTGGCTGATGTGGCGCCGGCGCGACCTCACGCGCCATCGCGGGCTGCTGCGCGGCCTCGTGCTCGCGGCCCCCATGGGCTTCATCTGCACCGAGGCGGGCTGGATCGTCACCGAGGTCGGCCGCCAGCCGTGGATCATCTACGGCTTCATGCGCACCGCGGACGCGGTCACGCCCATGCCCGGGCTCGTGGTGCCGCTCGTCACCATCACGGCGCTCTACTGCGTGCTCGGCGTGGTGGTGGCCTGGCTCCTCTACCAGCAGGTGCTCAAGAGCCCGCAGGCCACGGACGAGGACCCGGCGTGATGGCCGGCATCGGGCCCGCGGAGCTGGTGGCGGGCGTCGCGCTGGTGGCGCTCACCGCCTACGTGCTGCTGGGCGGGGCCGACTTCGGCGGCGGCGTCTGGGACCTGCTCGCCTCCGGCCCGCGCAAGCGGGAGCAGCGCGCGCTGATCGCGGAGGCCATCGGCCCCATCTGGGAGGCCAATCACGTCTGGCTGATCATCGTGATCGTGGTGCTCTTCACGTGCTTCCCGGTGGCCTTCGCGCGGCTCGCCATCGCGCTGCACATCCCGCTCTCGCTCATGCTGATCGGCATCGTGCTGCGGGGCTCGGCCTTCGTCTTCCGCAGCCACTACGGCCACGATCCCGAGCCCGGCGACCCCGGCACGAGCCGCCGCTGGGGCCGCGTGTTCGCCATCGCGAGCGCGGGCACCCCGGTGCTGCTCGGCCTCTGCGTGGGTGCGCTCGCCGCCGGCACCGTGCGACCGCCCGGGCGCGCCGGCTTCTACGAGATCTACGTGGCGCCGTGGCTCACGCCCTTCGGCGTGGGCGTGGGCCTGCTCACGCTGGCCCTGTTCGCGTTCCTGGCCGCGGTGTACCTCACGGTGGAGGCGCGGGAGCCGGCGCTGCAGGAGGACTTCCGGCGGCGCGCGCTCGCTGCCGCCACCGCCGTGTTCGTGGCCGCGTTCGGCACGCTCGGACTGGCGCTGCTCGGCGCGCCGCTGATGGGGCGCGGGCTCACCGCCGCGCCGTGGGCGCCGGCGCTGCACCTGGTGACGGGCGTGGCCGCCGTCGCCGCGATCTGGGCGCTCTGGAGCCGCCGCTTCCGCCTGGCCCGCGTGGCCGCGGCCGCCCAGGTCTCGCTGATCCTCTGGGGCTGGGCGCTCGCCCAGTACCCCTACCTGGTCCCGCCCGACCTGACCATCCGGGCCGCCGCGGCCCCGCGCATCACCCTCGTCCTGTCGCTCTGGGTCCTCGGCCTCGGCACGCTCGTGCTCTTCCCGTCGCTGGTCTACCTGTTCCGCGTCTTCAAGCCCATACCCCGCTAGGCCGCGCTCAGTCGCTCTCCCCCGGCCGCGCCCGCCAGCGCTTCACGTCCGCCCGGCGCTTCTTGCCCGCCAGCCGCCGCCGCTTCGCGCCGGCCGAGGGCCTGGTCTTCACGCGCCGCCGCGGCGCCACGAG
>DATHSW010000273.1:0-24301 GCA_035463855.1 Candidatus Deferrimicrobiaceae bacterium
TACTCGAAGGACTACATCGAGCTGCAGACCAAGGACAAGGTGCGGTTCTACAAGACGCCGGATTCGCTGCTGCAGCGCCAGCTCACCGCCTACGACGCCGCCGCCGACAAGAAGGCGGCCGACAACCCGATGTTCAAGGAGATCGCGGAGTCGCAGCGGGCCTTCGCGGCGCGGGCGGTGAAGTGGGACCTCGACACCAACGTCAACCGCCGCATGGCCTACAACCACTACTTCAGCAGGCCGGCCGCCAAGAAGAGCTAGTCGGCCGGTGACCCTCGTTCAGGCCGGTCATCCGGCTCCCGCCGGGTGGCCGGCCTGCTTCGTGTCAGGGTGATGAATCGATGAATCGTCTGGTCCACGCCATCGACGAGATCAGCTACTGGTCGGGCAAGGTCTTCGCCTGGCTGATCGTCGCCCTCACCTTCGTGGTGTCCATCGAGGTGTTCAAGCGCTACATCCTGAACGCCCCCACCGCGTGGATCTTCGACTTCAACAACATGCTGTACGGCACCCTGTTCATGATGTGCGGGGCCTACACCCTCGCCCAGGCCGGCCACGTGCGGGCCGACTTCATCTACATCTACATGAAGCCGCGCGGCCAGGCCGCGCTCGATCTCACCCTCTACCTGCTGTTCTTCATCCCGTGCATGCTCGGCCTCATCTACGCGGGGGGCGGCTTCGCGGCCGATTCCTGGCGGATCGGCGAGCACTCCACCGTCACCGCGGAGGGGCCGCCGGTCTATCACTTCAAGACGGTGATCCCGCTGGCGGGCATCCTCGTGATGCTGCAGGGCCTGGCCGAGATCGTCCGCTGCGTGGTGTGCCTGCGCACGGGGGAGTGGCCCCCGCGGCTGGAGGACGTCGAGGAGATCGACGTCATCGACGCCCAGCTCGGCCACAGCCAGTACGTGGACGAGGAGTCGCGCCGGGCGGCCATGGAGGGCGCGAAGGCGATCGACGAGGCGGCCCGCCACCGGAGCGTGATGGAAGAAGGCGTGGTGCACGAGCGGGCCGTGCGCGACGAGCAGAAGCGGCCGTGAGCGATCCGTCCCTCGGCCTCCTCATGCTGGGCCTGATCGTGGCGGCGATCATGATGGGCTACCCGACCGCCTTCACCCTCATGGGCCTCGGCATGGTCTTCGGCTTCGTCGCCTTCTGGGTCCCCGACGCCCACTGGTACGACAACCGGGTCTTCGACCTGATCGCGCAGCGGACCTACGGCGTGATGACGAACGACACGCTGCTCTCGGTTCCCCTGTTCGTCTTCATGGGCTACGTCATGGAGCGGGCGGCCCTCGTGGACCGCATGTTCCACAGCGTTCAGCTCGCGTTCCGGCGCGTCCCCGCGTCGCTCGCGGTGACCACCCTGCTGGTCTGCGCCTTCTGGGGGATCGCCTCCGGCATCGTGGGGGCGGTGGTGGTGCTCATGGGGGTGATCGCGCTGCGGCCGATGCTGAAGGCGGGCTACGACGTCAAGCTCGCCGCCGGGGCCATCACCGCGGGCGGGACCCTCGGCATCCTGATCCCGCCGTCGGTCATGCTGATCGTCTACGCGGCGGTGGCGGGGCAGTCCATCGTCAAGCTGTACGCGGCGGCGATGTTGCCCGGTTTCTTCCTGACCTTCCTCTACCTCGCCTACATCCTCGGCTGGGCGCTCCTCAACCCGAAGATCGCGCCCAAGCTGCCGCCCGACCAGTATCGGGTGGCGGTGCCGGAGTACCTGCGCGGGCTGGAGCGCGGGCGGAGCCGTACCGTGGTGCCGGGGCTCGCCGCCGCGCTGTTCAGGCCCTCGCTGGCCCGCGGCGCGGGGTACCGCGCCGTCGTGGGGAACGTGGCCGCCGCGATCGTGCCGATCGCCCTGACGGTCGCCACCTTCGGAGCGACGTGGTGGTACGTGGTCGTCTACAACGCGCCGGAAGTCGCGGTGGCGGCGACCGTCGCGCCGGCGCGAGGGGCGGGGACGACCACCTCGAAGGCGCCCACGCCCCGGGCGACGACCGCGCCCGCCGAGAAGGAGGAGCAGCCGCAGGAGCTGGGGGCGGCCGCGCCGGCGCAACCGGAGGAGCAGCCGCAGGAGCTGGGCGCGGCCGGGGAGGCGGAGGCGCCGACCGGGCCCGGGTCCGAGGGGCCCCCCGAGGAGATGACGTCGCTGCGGCAAGCGCCGACGGGACCGGAGGCCAGCAGGGTCCCCGCCCACTTCTACGCGTGGTTCTGGGGCCTGGCCGCGCTGGCGGGGCTGGTGCTCCTCGTGTACTTCTGGCGCATGGACGGCGAGCAGCTCGAGATCCTGAAGGAGCTGATCGCTTCGGTGGTGCCCCTGGGTGTGCTGACCGCGGTGGTCCTCGCGGTGATCCTCTTCGGTATCTGCACCGCCACCGAGTCGGCGGCGATCGGCGCCCTCGGCGCGCTCTACCTCGCGGTGATGGCGAAGTTCCGGCGCGACGTGCTCTGGTGGAGCCTGGTCGGCGCGGTCGCGGGAGGTGTCCTCGGCTGGTACGAGGGCGAGCCGCTGATGTCGGTGCTGGTCGCCGCCTCCATCGGAGGGGCCTTTCTCGGCACCGTGGTGCCGGGGCTGTGGCACCTCCGCGGATCGAAGGAGCTGCGCGAGAACCTCAAGCAGTCCACGTTCCTGACCGCCAAGACCACCGCGATGGTCTGCTGGCTGTTCGTGGGCTCCGCGCTGTTCTCGGCGGTGTTCGCGCTGCACGGCGGCCAGTCGCTGATCGAGCGGTGGGTGCTGGGCATGAATCTCTCGCCGCTCGGCTTTCTCTTCATCGCCCAGCTCCTGATCTTCCTGCTCGGCTGGCCGCTCGAGTGGACCGAGATCATCGTGATCTTCTGCCCCATCTTCATCCCGCTGCTGAGCCACTTCGACGTCGACCCGATCCTGTTCGGGACCATGGTGGCCGTCAACCTGCAGGCCGCGTTCCTCTCGCCGCCGGTGGCGATGTCGGCGTTCTATCTGAAGGGCGTGGCCCCGAAGCACGTCACGCTCAACCAGATCTTCGCGGGGATGATGCCGTACATGTTCATCGTGCTCGTGTGCCTGGCGTGCATGTACATCTGGCCGGGCATGACGCTCTGGCTGCCGAACTTCCTCTACGGGAACTAGCGTTTTCGTGCCGGCCTACCCGCTGCGATTTCGCCGATTCGCTGTGTCTGTTCCGGGCCTGGGCGTGGTGCCCTGCCCGGCTTGACCGTATACTGCGGCGTCATGAACAGGAAGGAGCCGTGGCAGCTTTCGGCGGCGGAGGCGGCGGGATTGATCCGGGCGGGGCGGATCAGCTCGGTGGAGCTCGTGGAGAGCTGCCTGGGTCGGATCCGGGAGACCGAGGAGACGGTACGAGCGTGGATCTACCTCGATGCGGAGTATGCGCTGGAGCAGGCGAAAGCCTCGGATGATTGGAGGCTGTCGGGTCGTCCGATCGGCGGATTGCACGGGGTGCCGGTGGGGTTGAAGGACATCATCGACACGGCGGACATGCCGACCGAGAACGGGTCGGTGCTCCATGCCGGCCGGACGCCGTCGCGCGACGCGGCGGTGGTGGAGCGGCTCCGGGCGGCGGGCGCGGTGATCCTGGGCAAGACGGTCACCACGGAGTTCGCGACGCGCCAGCCCGGCAAGACGCGCAACCCGCACAACCCCGCGCACACGCCGGGCGGGTCCTCCAGCGGCTCCGCCGCGGCGGTGGCCGCCGGGATGGTGCCGCTGACCCTCGGCAGCCAGACCGGCGGGTCCACGATCCGGCCGGGGTCGTACTGCGGCGTGTACGCGCTCAAGCCGACCCACGGCCTGATCTCGCGCCACGGCATGCTCCAGCTCTCGCGGAGCCTCGACCACGTGGGCCTCTTCGCGCGCACCGTGGAGGATCTCGCGCTACTGCTGGAGGAGGTGGCGGGCTACGACGAGCGGGACCCCGACACCCACCCACGCGGGCGCGGGCCGTACCGGACCGTGGCGATTGAGGAGCCCCCGATCGAGCCACGCTTCGGGTTCTTCCGCTCCGGCCGGTGGAGCGCGGTCGAGGAGGACGCCAAGGCGGCGCTCGCGGAGCTGGTCGAGCACCTGGGCGGGCGGGTGGAGGAGTTCGAGCTCGCCGCGGAGGCCGACGAGCTGGCGGAGTGGCATCGGGTGATCATGGACGCGGAGCTGGCGGTCAATCTGCGGCGCGAGTGGGAGACCGGGCGCGAGCGGCTGTCACCCTCGCTGCGGGCGCGGATCGAGCACGGTCACGAGGTGCGGGCGCCCGCGTATCTTCAGGCCAAGGCCGCGGCAGCGCCGCTCCTGGCCACCTTCACCGAGCTCTTCGAGCAGCGCTACGACGCGATCCTGACGCCCGCGGTGGCGGGCACCGCGCCCGCGGGTCTCGAGTCCACCGGTGAGCCGACCTTCTGCACCTTGTGGACGATGCTGGGCCTGCCTTCGGTCGGCCTGCCGCTGCTGCAGGGCGCCAACGGGCTGCCGCTCGGCGTGCAGCTCGTGGGGCCGCGCCACGGCGACGCGCGGGTCCTGCGGACCGCGCGCTGGCTTGCCGAGTCCGTGGGGGTGTAAAGCACCCGGAGGGTATACTACCGGGACATGATCGTCCTCGGCATCACCGAGACCCACTGCGCCACCGCGGCCGTGCTGAAGGACGGCCGCATCATCGGCTGCGCCTCCGAGGAGCGCTTCAGCCGCCTCAAGAACGACGCGGGCTATCCGCGGCGCGCGATCGACGCCCTCCTCCACGAGCTGGCGATCACCCCGCAGCAGATCGACGTGGTGGCCCTGGCCGGCGCCCGCGCGGCGTCCCGCGAGTGGCTGAACCGGGTGCTGCACGACGAGGCCTACGTGAAGGAGTACTACGGGGTCTCGTGGCCGTCGCCTCGCCGCCGGCTCGAGAAGAAGGTCCGCAAGTGGGGCGCCAAGTTCGGTCTCATCGACGCCTCCCGCGGCAAGTTCGGGATCTCCCAGCGCGAGCGGCTCGGGTTCGTGACCGACCACCTGGGCATCGCGACGGACCGCATCGCGTGCCTCGACCACCACACCTGCCACGCGGCGGCCGCCTACTGGGGCTCGGGCTTCGCGGGGCGAGACGCGCTCGTCCTCACCAACGACAACTCGGGCGACGGCCTCTGCGCGACCGCCTCGACCGGCCGGGGCCTCGCCCTCGAGCGCCACGAGGCCACCCCGAGCGCGCCCGGCTCGGCGGGGGCCTTCTACTCGTTCGTGACGCTGGCGATGGGCATGAAGTTCGGCGAGCACGAGTACAAGGTGATGGGCATGGCCCCGTACGCGCCGGACAAGTACGCGGCGCGCGCGGAAGCGGCCCTGCGCGAGATCTTCGATCTCGAGGAAGGCCGGCCCGCCCGCTTCCGCTGGCGCGCCCAGGGCGAGCGCTACCAGCTCCTGCTGCGCGCCATGGTGGGGCTGCGCTTCGACTGGGTCGCGGGCGGCGCCCAGCGCTTGCTCGAGGACGTCCTGCTGCGCTGGAGCCGCCTCATGCGGCAGCGCTACGGCGGCGGCCGGCTCGCGCTGGGCGGCGGGGTCTTCATGAACGTGAAGGCCAACATGCTCATCGGCCAGGAGGACTGGGTGGAGGAGCTGTTCGCCTTCCCGTCCTGCGGCGACGAGTCCAACGCGGTGGGCGCGGCGTACCTGGGCTATCTGCAGGAGAGCGCGCGGCGCGGGCTGCCCGCGGCCCCGCAAGCGTTCGGGCCGGCCTATCTGGGGCCCTCGGTGACCGACGAGGAGGCGGAGGCCGTGATCCGCGAGCGGCGGCTCGAGGGCCAGTACAAGGTGGCCTTCCACGATCGCATCGAGGAGCGCATCGCGGAGCTGCTGGTCTCGGACGGCGTGGTGGCCCGCTGCACGGGGCGGATGGAGTACGGGGCCCGGGCGCTCGGGAATCGCTCGATCCTGGCGAACCCGTCCGACCACCGCGTGGTGGGGCTGATCAACCGGATGATCAAGAACCGCGACTTCTGGATGCCGTTCGCCCCGACGGTGCTGGCCGAGCGGGCGGGGGACTACCTGGTCAATCCCAAGGGCTTCGCCTCTCCCTACATGATGCTGGCCATGCCGACCCGCCCGGAGGCGCGCGACGCGCTCACCGCCGCGCTCCATCCCCAGGACGCCACCGCGCGGCCGCAGATCCTGGAGCGCGAGTGGAACCCGGAATACCACGCGGTGATCCGGGAGTTCGAGCGGCGCACCGGAGTGGGCGCGGTCCTCAACACCTCGTTCAACCTGCACGGCGAGCCGATCGTCGGCGGCGCCGCCGACGCGGTGGACACGTTCGAGCGCTCCGGCCTGCCCCACCTGGCCGTCGGCCACTGGCTGCTGTCCAAGAAGTAATGCCCCCGCTTCCTCTCACCCTCTCCCCTCGGGGGAGAGGGCAGGGTGAGAGGTGAGCGCGGTGTCGCTCCCGACCGTGGAGGCTCCGTGCTTTCTCTGTGGGGCGTCCGACGCCGAGCCGCTCTGGTCCACGTCCGATCGCGCCTTCGCGGTGCCCGGCGTCTACACGGTGGCGCGCTGCCGGGCCTGCGGCTTCCTCTACCAGCGCCCGCGGGTGCGGGACGAGCACCTGGCCGCCTGCTACCCCGATCACTACCCGCGCCATCAGGAGCCCTCGCCTCGCATCCCGTTCAAGGGCCCGCCGGCGCGCGTGCGGGCGGTCCGCTGGGCGCTCGCCTCACGCCTCGGCTACACGGCGCTGCGGGAGACCGGCGCGGGGCCGCTGACGCGGGCGCGGGCCGCGCTCCTGTTCCGGCGGATCAAGTGGGACTGCCCGCCGTGGCGGGGCCGGGGCCGCTATCTCGACGTGGGCTGCGGCTCGGGCGGGGCCCTGGGGGTCGCGCAGGCGCTGGGCTGGCAGGTGGCGGGCATCGAGGTGGATGCCGCCGCCGCGGCGAAGGCCCGGCGCTTCAGCCCGCGGGTGCACGTGGGCGACCTCCTCGCAGCGCCGTTCGCGCCGGGCGAGTTCGACTGCGTCACCGCCTTCCACGTTCTCGAGCACGTGCCGGATCCGGTGGCGGCGGTGCGGCGCATGCTCGAGTGGCTCGCCCCCGGCGGGCTGCTCGTCGTCGAGGTGCCCAACGCGGGCGGGCTCGGGGCGCGGCTCTTCGGCCGGGCCTGGTCGGGGCTCGAGCTGCCGCGGCACCTCTCCCACTTCACGCCGGAATCGCTCGAACGGCTCGTGACGCGCGCGGGCGGGCGCGTGGTCTGGCGCTGGCACCAGGCCAAGCCGCGGTACTACCTCTGGAGCCTGGGCCACTGGCTGCGCGATCGCGGACTCGGCGGCCTGGCGCGGCTGGCCGAGTGGCGGCCGGCGTACGGGCTGCTGAAGCTCGTGCTCGAGCTGACGCTGCCCCTGGCGCGGTGGGGCGGGCGCGGGGAGGTGATGCGGGTGGGGATCGAGCTCGCGGGGGAGAGGAGGGACGGCCCTCAGTAGCCGCGGGCGCGGTCGACGAGGTGGCGGAGGGGGCGACGGGCCGCGTAGCGGCGGAGGTTGTCGTTGAAGATGGGGCCGATCTCGCGCGGGGTGCTGGGGCCCGAGATATGCGGCGTGACGACGACGTTGTCGAAGCCCCAGAGCGGATGGTCGGCGGGCAACGGCTCGGTGTCGAAGACGTCTAGGACCGCGCCGCCTATCCGGCGCGCGCGCAGCGCGCCCAGCAGGGCCGTCTCGTCCACGATCGGCCCCCGGGCGAGATTGAGCAGCCAGGCGGTGGGCTTCATCGCGGCCAGCTCGGCCGGGCCCACGAGCCCGCGCGTCTCGTCGCTCAGCGGCAGCGTGAGGACCACGAAATCGGCGCGCGCCAGCGCGGCGCGGAGGGCCTGCGTGCGGTAGACCCGCCGGGCGTCGCGCGGGCCACGGCCGCTGCGCGTGACTCCGATCACCTGCATGCCGAGGGCCCGGGCCGCCTTCGCGATGCTCCGGCCGATATCCCCGAGGCCGACCACGCAGAGGGTCTGGCCCCGCAGGGGGATGGGATCCACCGGCGCCCAGCGCCGCTCGCGCTGGCTCGCCCGAAAGCCGTCGATCCGCTGCGTGACCCACAGGCACCAGGCGATCGTGTACTCCGCCATCCACGGGCCGAAGATGCCCGCGACGCGAGTGACGCGCACGTGGGGCGACAGCTCGGGGACGAGCAGCCGCTCGACCCCGGCGCCCATGCACTGCACCCAGCGGAGTCGCCGGGCCCCGGCCAGCAGCGGGCGCGGCGCGCCCCAGCAGTAGAAGATCTCGGCGAGGGCGCCCGGCCCGGCGGCCTCCTCGGGCGTCGAGGCCACGTGCACCCGGAACGCGCGCGAGGGCAGGCGGATGAGGTCCGCGTAGGCGCGGGCCTCTCCCGCGTCCGGGTAGTACACGAGGATGCCGCGGGTCACGCGCCGATCTTGGAGAGGAGCCGGTCCTCGAACGAGAAGTCCATCGGGCGGCCGGCGAGGTCCTGGGCGCGATACCACTGCCAGGTCTGGGCGAGCCCGGCGTGCAGGGTGTAGCGCGGGCGCAGGCCCAGCTCGGCGCGCAGCTTGGTCGTCGTGTGGACGGCGTGACAGTCGTAGAGGAGGTTCTGGCCGAAGACGGGGCCGGGCTTGTCGAAGCTCTTCAGCAGGGCGGCGTCGAAGTGCCGGAGCGTGACCGGCCGGCCGAGCACCTCGGCGATCAGCTCGACGAAGCCGACCTGGGTGATCACGTCCTCGCCCATGACGTTGTAGGCCTGGCCGTAGGCGCGGGGATCGCCGAGCAGCGCGGCCATCACCTCGGCCAGGTCCTCCACGTGGCCGAACTGGCGCAGCCAGCCCCCGTGCCCGGGCACGAGCACGGGCCGCCCCCGGCTGATCCGGTCCATGAAGAACGTTTCGTTGTTGCGGGTGTTGAGCGGGCCCATCACGTGGGTGGGGCGGACGATCGTGACGGGCAGCCCCCGGGTGCGGTGGCGCTCGAGGAGCACGTCCTCGCCGCCGATCTTGTGCCGCGCGTAGTCGCCCCAGTAGAAGCTCCGCGGGGTGGCCTCGGAGTACGGGATGGGGAGGCCGTGATCGTACACGCGGCACGTCGAGACGAAGACGACGTGGGGCGAGCCGGGCAGCGCATCCACGAGCGCGGCCACGTCCTCGGGCAGGGTGGGCGCGTAGGTGACGTCGAAGACGCCGTCCCAGCGCTGCCCGCCCAGGCGCGCCCGGAGCGCGGCGTGGTCCTTGCGGTCGCCGGTGATCGCGGCGACACCGGGGGGCAGACGATCCGGATGGCGCCCGCGGTTGAAGACGGTGACCTCGTGGCCGCGGCGCTGGAGCGCCTGGAGCAGGTGCAGGCTGATGAACTCGGTGCCGCCCATGACGAGCACGCGCATGACGGCGCCGATTCTATCAGAGCCAGCCGGAGCGCTTGAAGCGGTAGTACAGCGCGCCGCAGAGGGCGGCGGTGACCGCCATCACCAGGGGATAGCCCCAGCGCCACTGCAGCTCGGGCATGAAGTCGAAGTTCATGCCGTAGATGCCCGCGACCATGGTCGGGATCGCGAAGATGGCGGCCCAGCCGGTGATGCGCTTGGTGGCCTCGTTCTGGGCGATGGTGGTGAGCGAGAGATTGGCCTCGAGCGCGGTGCCGAGGAGCTCGCGCAGGCCGTCCGCCTTCTCGTTGATCCGGATCGCGTGGTCGTAGACGTCCCGGAAGTAGGGGCGCGCGTCGTCCGGGATCAGGTCGAGGTCGGAGCGCATCAGGCGGTTGCAGATGTCGACGAGCGGGGACACGCCCCGCTTGATCTCGAGCAGGTCGCGCTTGAGGGTGTAGATCCGCATGGTGCTCTCGCGGCTGATGCGCTCGTTGAAGATGTCCTCCTCGAGGGCCTCCAGGTCGTCCTCGAGCCCGTCCACGATCGGGAAGTACTGGTCCACCACGAAGTCCATGATCGCGTGGAGCACGAAGCTCGGGCCCTTGGCCAGGAGCTGCGGCTGGGCCTCGCAGCGGGCCCGCACGTCCCCGTAGGAGAGCGAGGCGCCGTGGCGGACCGACACCACGTAGCGCGCCCCGACGAAGAGATGGGTCTCCCCGAAGGCGATGCGCCGCTGCTCCCGGTCGGGCTGGGCGGTCCGGAGCGCGATGAAGAGCGAGTCGCCGTAGCGCTCGAGCTTCGGCCGCTGGTGCGCGAGGTGGGCGTCCTCGATCGCGAGGTCGTGCAGCCCGAACTCGGCCTGGACTTCCTTCAGCAGGGCCTCGTCCGGCTCGTAGAGGCCGATCCACACGAAGCGGTCCTCCTGCTTGAGGACCTCGCTGATGTCCGGGAGCGCGACGTTCGCGACGCGGCGGCCGCCCGCGTAGGCGGCGCACGCGATCACCGGGCCCGGGTCGTGGGTGGGGCTCATCGCTCGGGCATCCGCGGCCCCGCGGTCCTCCGGAAGCTTCTCCTTGCCGGTCATCCCACGGTCACCGCCACGCAGGTGGTGGTTCTCGTGACGCCGTCGATGATGCCGATGGCGTCGGTCACGAGGCTGCCGATGGCGTCGAGGGACTGGCCGTCCACCACCGCGATGAAGTCGTAGGGGCCCGTGACCGCGTCCATGGCCGCCACCGTGGCCCGCGGGCTCTTGATCCGGGCCAGCGCCTTCTTGACGTTCTTGGTCTTGCCGGCCGCGGTCTCGATCAGCACGTACGCTTTCATCGTCGTCTCCTGTCTCAGCCGAGGATCCACCAGGCCGCGCCCGCGGCCAGCGCGGCCGCGGTGGCGCCGGCGGCGCGGCGAAAGCCGGTGCGGAGGAACGGGATCGAGAAGAAGGGCGAGCGGCGCTGGGACGGCCGGATCCGGCCGTCCAGGAGCCCGTCCACCACCGCCATCGCCTCGTCCATCAGCACCTTGGTCGTGACCCGGGCGAAGGCCGGATCGGCCATGGCGGGATGGCCCACGTACCCGGGGCCGCCGTCGCGGACGGCGTAGTTCGGGCGGAGGCGATCGGTGAAGGAATAGCGGGCGGCGGGCAGCCGCCGGTACGCCTGGTCCACCAGGTCGGGCCGCAGCACGAGCATGATCGAAGTCTCCCACCACCCGCCGTGCGCGTCCTCGGAAAATGCCTGCCGCTCCGGCGCGGAGAGGGGGCGGCCGAGGGCGGCCTCGATCCGGGGGAGGAAGCGGCCGCGGAGGAACTCCCAGGCCAGGTAGCCGGTGAACGATGCCATCGTGATGTGGTGCCGGCGGGAGACGATGGCCGCCGCCTCCTCGAGCGCGACCAGATGGCCGGGGCCGCCGTGGCCGTTGGAGACCAGCACGTGGCGGAAGCCGGCGCGGCCGAGGGCCGAGCCGTAGTCCACCACCACGTCGCGAACTATCCGCTGCCGGATGGCCACCGTGCCTACCGTGTCGAAGGTGAAGGAGCCCAGGTGGAGCGTGGGCGCCAGCACCACCGTCCAGCCGGGCCGGCTCGCCACGAGCCGCTCCGCGATGGTCTCGGTGAAGTGCCGGGCGGTGAAGGCGTCCACCCCGAGCGGCAGGTGGGGGCCGTGCGTCTCGAGCGGGCTCACCGTCAGGATCACCACGGTGCGCTCGCGGTCGAGCGCGTCGAGCTGGGGCGTGGACAGCTCCTCCAGGCGATGGACGGTCAAAAGCTGCTCCCCCGCGTGGCCGCCAGGTAGTCGTCCTTGGCCCGCTCCAGCTCGGCCACCAGGGCCTGACGCTCGGCCAGGAGCCGGGTGGCCGACTGGCGGTGGGTGAGCGACAGCAGGCCGAAGCGGAGCTGGCTCTGCAGCCGGCTCACCCCGCCCAGATAGCGATAGGCGATGAGGCCGCTCACCGGCAGCGACAGCGCGAAGCCGAGAGCCCACGGCAGGCCCAGGAGCCGCCACACGATCCAGGTCTCGAGCGCCCAGAAGACCGGGAAGGCCACGACGCTGGCCAGCAGCCGGGTGGTGGCGTAGTCGGTCTCCTTGCGCGCGGTGCGACGGGCCAGCCACCGCGGCAGCAGATAGGGCAGGCCGTTGACGACCAGACCGTAGGCGAAGAACGGCAGCCCGAGCGAGGCTTCCCACGAGCGCCGCAGCCGGCCGCGCGCGGGCGGGCGGTGGGCGCGGGCGCGGACGGCCTGGTCCCGCATCTGGTACGCGGCGAGCAGGGCGCGATACCGCTGCACGCCCGCCCAGAGCCGCTCGACCCGCTCGGGATCGTGCTGCTCGAAGTGGGCGGCCGCGTCGGCGATGGCGCGGGACAGGCGCAGGGGGTCCACCTGCCGTGCCCGGAGCCCGCGCTCCTCCTGCAGCTCCCGGATCAGGTCGCCCCGGTACAGCTCCTCGACGGCGCGGACGAGGTCCTGGCGCTCGCGCCGGACCACGTGGAGGATCTCGGCCTCCATGCCCCACTGGATCGCGGTGGTCAGCGCCTCGACCGCCTTCGCGGGCTCGTCGCGGTACACCGCCGCGTACGGCGTGAGGGCGATCGGCTCGCCGAACGACACGCGGACGTGGCCCCGGAAGGCCTTGCGCGCGTCGAAGGTGAGGCCGACCGGGATGAGGGTCAGCGGGGCCCCGCGGCCCGCCGCCTGGTAGTCGAGCGCGATGCGCGCCGCCCCGGTCTTGATCCGCTGGACCCGGCTCTCGGAATGCGTGGTGCCCTCCGGGTAGATCCCGATGAGGCCGCCCCGCTCGAGCGCGCGGAAGCAGGCGGCGAAGGCATCGGCGTTCTTGTCCATCTTGTCGGGGTCGTCCTGCCTGCGGTAGACGGGGATGGCTCCGCAGGCGGCCAGGAACCGGGCGACCACGGGATTCCGGAAGAGCGCCGCGGTGGCCAGGTAGTGGACCTTCCGGGGCAGGACCCCGCCCACCAGCAGGGAGTCGATCAGGTTGTTCGGGTGGTTGATGCACAGGAGCACGGGCCCCGCGGCCGGCACGCGGTCGACGCCCACCACCGCGACATCCTTGAAGAAGAACCAGAGCCAGAACCGGCCAACCAGCCGAACGACTGAATAGAATCCGCGCACTGGGTGAGCCCGCGGCGGCTCTGACCGCGCTAGGCCTGGAGATCGGCGGAGCGGATGCGCTTCACTCCCGCCTTGGTCATCTGAGCCCAGGCCTTCGCCAGCGAGCCCTGGGTGTCGATGCCGCGGCAGGCGTCCTCGACCACGAGGGCGCCCAGGCCGACCTTGCGCGCGTCCAGCGCCGACCAGCAGACGCAGAAGTCGGTGGCCAGGCCCACGAGAAAGACCTGGCGGAATCCGCGGTCGCGCACGTAGCCGGCGAGCCCGGTCGTGGTCTTGCCGTCGGCCTCGAAGAAAGCCGAGTAGGAGTCCATGTGCTTGCGGTAGCCCTTGCGGATGACCAGCTCGGCGTGGGGGATCTTGAGATCCTTGTGGAAGTCGGCGCCGGGGGTGCCCTGCACGCAATGATCCGGCCAGAGCACCTGGGTGCCGTAGGGCAGGGTGGTGGTCTCGAAGGGTTTCTTGCCCTGATGCGAGGAGGCGAAGGAGACGTGCCCCGGCGTGTGCCAGTCCTGGGTCATGATCACGTGCGCGAACCCCGCCGCGAGCTGGTTCACGAGCGGCACGATCAGGTCGCCTTCCTTGACCGGCAGGGCTCCGCCCGGAATGAAGTCGTTCTGCACGTCCACCACCAGGAGCACGTCGCGCCCCCCCGGCTTGATCCTGGGGCGTCCGCCCTGCGCCCAGGCCCGCCGCGTCCCCGCGCCCGCCGCCAGGATGCCGCTCACCGCGCCGCCGAGGAACTGCCGCCGATCCGTGCGCATGGTGCTCTCCCTCCGTCGCCGCCGGGCGGCGCCGCTCTTCCGCCCGAGAGTATAGTCCCGTCTCCGCCCGGGCAAGGCCCTCTCCGGGGTCAGCGCGCCACCGGCTCGATCACGACGGCGGTGCCGTAGCAGAGGACCTCGGTCACGCCCGCGGCCACGTCGTTGGCGTCGTAGCGCATGGCCACGATGGCGTTGGCGCCCATCTGGGAGGCGTGCTCGAGCATCAGGTCGAAGGCCTCCTGGCGCGCCCGCTCGCAGAGCTCGGTGTAGAGCGTGATGTTGCCGCCGAACAAGGTCTGGATGAACGCGCCCAGATTGACGAGGAGATTGCGCGAGCGCACCGTGATGCCGCGGACGACCCCACGATAGCCCACGATGCGGTGGCCGTCGAACTCGAAGCCGGTCGTGACCCACTGCGCATGGATGGGCATGGATGTCCCCCTGGGAGTCCTCCTCGTATCGCGTCAGTCGACGACGGCGACGCCCTCGATCTCGATCAGGCAGTCGTCGTCGTAGAGGCCTCTCACCTCCACGAGCGTCATGGCCGGGTAGTGCCGGCCGAAGTAGTCGCGGTAGACCGCGCCGATGTCCCGGCCGCGGGACTTGTACTCGGTCTTCGAGAGCACGTAGATGGTGAGCTTGACGATGTCGCTCATCTGGCCGGCCCGGGCCGTGACCACCGCCTTGAGGTTCTCGCAGACCTGGCGGAACTGCGCGACCATATCGCCCTTGCCGACCACGTGGCCGTCCTTGTCCAGCGCCACCTGGCCGGCGATGTAGACGGTCTTGCCCCCCTGGACCTCCCAGCCGTGGGCGTAGCCGGCCGGCTTGGGCAGCGTCGGCGGGTTGATGGGCTGCATCAGCTTCGGCATGGATTCCCCCTCTCGCTGCCCTCTCCCCCGAGGGGAGAGGGGAATGTGTGGCCAACCGAACGAGCCTATACTACGCGCGTCCATGGGCCGCCGCTTCGAGCAGGTCACGCTCGCCGATGCCGTCGGCCGTCTCCGCGCCGGCATGAAGGTGCTCCTCGCCCCGGGCTGCGGCGATCCCAGCGCGCTCGTGGCCGAGATCCTCCGGCAGGCCGACCGGCTCGCGCCGCTCACCCTGATGGGCGGGCTCCGGCTCGACGACTATCCCTTCGCGGCCACCGCTTACGCGGGGAAGATCCGCTTCGCGACCTGGCACATGTCGCCCCGCCTCGCGGACGCGGCGGCGCGCGGCGACGTGGACTTCGTCCCCGCGCGCTACTTCGACACGGTGAGCCTGTTCGCGGCGGGCGGGGCGTGGGCACCCGACGCGGTGCTCGTGCACGCCGCGCCCCCCGACCGCGGCGGGTATCTCTCGCTGGGCGTCTCGGTGAGCTACTCGCTGCCCGCGGCGCGGCGCGCCCCCCTCGTGATCGCCCAGGTCAACCCGCGGATGCCCCGCACCCTCGGCAACGCCTTCCTCCACCGCTCGCAGGTGGACGTATGGACGCCCGTCGACCACCCGCTGCTCGAGTACCCGCCCACGCCGGTCGGGGAGGTGGAGCGGCGCATCGCGGGTTTCGTGGCCGACCTGGTGCCGGACGGCGCGACCGTGCAGGTGGGGGTCGGGGCGATCCCGCAGGCGGTGATGGAAGCGCTCGGGGGCAAGAAGGACCTGGGTGTGCACTCGCTCCTGGTCGAGCACATGCTGCCGCTGGTGCGGAGCGGGGTCATCACCAACGCGCGCAAGCGGCTGCATTCGGGCCGCATGGACGTGGGCGAGATCATGGGCACCCCCGCGCTCTTCGACTGGAGCCACGACAATCCGTTGGTGAACATGGAGCCCTCCGACGTGGTCCACGATCCCGAGGTGGTGGGCACGCTGGGCGCCTTCGTGTCGGTGAACTCGGCGCTCGAGGTGGATCTCCTCGGCCAGATCAACGCGGAGAGCGTGGACGGGCGGCAGGTGACCGGCATCGGCGGCCAGTTCGATTTCGTGCTGGGGGCGGCGCGGGCGGAGCGGGGGCGCTCCATCATCGCGCTGCCCGCCACCGCGGCGCGCGGCGCGCGCTCCCGCATCGTCGCCCGTCTGGCCGCGGGGGCGCGGGTGACCACGCCGCGGTTCCTGGCGGACTACGTGGTGACGGAGCACGGGGTGGCAGCGCTGCGGGGAAAAAGCGACGCCGGGCGGGCGCGGGAGCTGCTCCACGTCGCCGACCCGGCGTTCCGGGATCGTATCGAGCGCGAGATCAGGCCTTGAGCTTGTCGATCTCGGCGAAGATCTCCTGGTCCTCGGGGAAGCGGAACGTCACCTGGTTGTCGAAGATCAGCTTGTCGTCGACCTCGACGGTGAAGATACCGCCGGCGCCTTCCCGCAGCTCGGAGCTGATGCCGTACTTAGTCTTGATGGCGGCCTGCAAACTGGAGGCCTGGGGGAGATAGTTTCACTCGCCGCAGTACGTGATCCGGACGTGCATCGGATTCCTCCTTTGCGCCAGCGTTGCGCGGGACTGTCGCGTATGATACGGACGCCCGCGGGGACTGTCAAATGACCCGGCACCTGCTGATCGACTCCGATCCCGGCATCGACGACGCGCTGGCGATCCTGCTCGCCCTGCGCTCGCCCGACGCGCGCGTGGAGGCCGTCACCACCGTCGCCGGCAACGTCCCGGTGGAGCACGCGACCACCAACGCGCGGCGGATCCTCGCGGTCGCCGCGCCCGACCCCATGCCGCCGGTGGCCTGCGGCGCTGCCGCGCCGCTCAAGCGCGCGCTGGTGACCGCCGGCCACGTCCACGGCCAGGACGGGCTCGGCAACCTGGGACGCTTCCTCGAGCCCGACGGGCGGCCCCGCTATCCGGAGCCCGCCTACCCCCTTGAGATGCGGTCGGGGCCGGAAGTGATTCTCGACGCGGCGGACCGGTGGGGTCCCGAGCTGACCATCGTGGCCCTGGGTCCGCTGACCAACCTGGCGCTGGCGCTCCAGCAGGACCCCCGCCGTCTGGGGCGGGCCGGGCGCGTCGTGGTGATGGGGGGCGCGATCGCGGTGCCGGGCAACATCACGCCCGCCGCCGAGTTCAACGTCTACGTGGATCCCGACGCGGCCTCCGCCGTGCTCGAGGCGGGCCTGGACGTGGAGCTGGTCCCGCTCGACGTGACGCGCCGGGTGGTGCTGGCGCAGGCCGCCCTCACGGACCGGCTCCGGCGGTGCTCCGACCGGCTGGCGCGCTTCATCCTGGACTTCACGCTGCACGGCTTTGCGTTCGGGGCCGACCGGGAGGGCGGCGGCATCGTGCTGCACGATCCGCTCGCGATGGCGGTGGCCCTCGATCCCTCGCTGGTCGCCTTCGAGCCGCTCTGCGTCGAGGTCGAGTGCGAGGGAAAGCTGACGCGCGGGCTCACCCTGGCGGATCGCCGCGAGATTCCCGCGCATCGCAAGCGCACGCCCACGTGCCGCGTCGCGATGGACGTGGACGCCGAGCGCGTGCTCGCGATGGTCCTGGAGCGCCTGTGCCCCGTATCTGCGTAGTCGGCTCGGCCAACATCGACTTCACGGTGGCGCTGCCCCGGCTGCCCCGAGTGGGCGAGACGGTGTCCGCCGGGACCCTGCTCGTCAACCGGGGCGGGAAGGGCGCCAACCAGGCGGTGGCGGCGCGACGCCTGGGGGCCGAGGTGCGCATGATCGGCTGCGTGGGCGACGACGATTCGGGTGGGGACATCCGCCGCGCGCTGCTCGAGGAGGGCATCGGGGTGGACGGGCTCGCGACCACGCCGGACGCGGCCACCGGCACCGCGCTGATCTTCGTGGATCCGGAGGGCCGCAACCAGATCGGGGTGGCGCCCGGGGCCAACCACCGGCTCACCGTCGAGATGGCCCAGCGCGGGGAGGACGCCATCGCCTGGGCCGAGGTCGTGCTCTGCCAGCTCGAGGTCCCGGTGCCGGTGGTGCGCTGGGCGCTGGAAACGGCGCGGCGGCACGGCGTGATCACCGTGCTCAATCCGGCGCCGGTGCAGGAGCTCTCGGACGAGCTCCTGGGGCTGGTGGACTACCTGACCCCGAACGAGGGGGAGGCCACCGCGCTGACCGGGATCGACGTGCAGGACCTCGACTCGGGACGCCGGGCCGCGGCCCGGCTCGTCGAGCGCGGCGCCGGCACCGTCATCATCACGCTGGGCGAGAAGGGCGCGCTCGTGTGTGACGGCGGCTCGGCGGTCCACTTCGAGGCCTTCCCGGTGGAGGCCATCGACACCACCGGCGCCGGGGACGCCTTCTGCGGCTCGCTGGCGGTGGGGCTCGCCGCGGGCGGGAGCCTCGATCAGATCATCCCGCTCGCGAGCGCCACCGCCGCGCTCCAGTGCACGCGCCGCGGCGCCCAGGACGCCCTGCCCACCCGCGCCGACGTCGAGCGCTTCCTCCAATCCCTCCGCCACCGCTAACCCGGGGTCAGGTCTTACATTCCTACATTTCTGGCGCGCAGCGACTCATCTGCGGTCTGAAATGTGTCGGAATGTAAGACCTGACCCCTACCGGAGTTTGGCGCGGAGGGCGTCGACGCGGGCGACCGCCTCGCGGACGCGGGACTCGCTGAGGGTGCCCTGCACGATCGCGCGGGTGATGGCGGCGACGACCCGCTCGGCCGCGCGGTCGTCCACCCGGTCGGTGTTCTCCGCGATCAGCAGCACGTCCACCCCGGCGCGGAGCGCCTGCACCGCCGCGTCCTCGAGCCCGTAGTGCTGGGCGATGGCGCCCATCAACAGATCGTCGGAGACCGCGACGCCGTCGTAGTGGAGCCAGCCCCGCAGCACGCGGCGCACGGTGTAGCGCGACAGGGTGGCGGGGTCCCACGGGTCGAGCCCGCGATTGAAGACGTGCGCGGTCATCACGCTGTCGGCCAGCCCCGCCGCGATCAGCGCCCGATAGGGCGCCAGCTCCACCCGCAGCAGGGCGGTGTCGCTCACGTCGGTGAAGCCCAGGTGCGAGTCGCGCCGGCTCGAGCCGTGCCCGGGGAAGTGCTTGAGCGAGGTGAGCACGCCCGCCTCGCGCATGCCGAGCACGAAGGCGCGGGCGTGGGCGGTCACGCGATCCGGATCCGCGGAGAAGGTGCGCCCGAGCGCGACCACCGCCGGGTTGGCCGGATTGACCGCCACGTCCACCACCGGCGCCAAGTTCCAGTTGATGCCGGCCTCACGCAGCATCGCGCCCATGCGGGCGGCCTCGGCCTGGGTGAAGGCGGGATCGTCGCGCTCCCCCAGCTCCCGCGCGGCCAACGTCGGCGGATACCCGAGGCGCGGCGAGAGGCGCATCACCCGGCCGCCTTCCGCGTCGGCCGCGATGAAGAGGGGCCGGCCCGCGCAGCGGCCGGCCAGCGCCTGCAGATCCCGGGTGAGCGCGGCGACCTGCGTCGGGCTCACCATGTTGCGCGGCTGGCCGGACGCGGCGAAGCGCTCGAACAGGAGCACGCCGCCCACCTTCACGTCGCAGACGAGCCGGCGCACCTCCTCGTTGCCCTCGACCTGGGTTCCGTTGAAGCCGATCAGGAGGAGGTCGCCGACGCGGAGGCGCACGGGGTCCGGCGCGGGGCGCGGCGTGATCAGCGCGCAGCCCGAGAGCAGCGCCGCCGCGACGACGGCGACGAGGCGCCGGCTCACCCGCGCGCGCCGCGGGCGGCCGCGACGAGGCGCCGGACGCGCGCGACGTCCACCGGATTGCCGAGACGCCCATCCCGCTTGATCGACGTGCCGACGATCACCGCGTCGGCCACCGAGAGGAGCTCGGCCACCGTCTCGGGCGAGGCGCCGCTCCCCACGAGGAGCGGGGCCTCGGGCACCGCGCCGCGCACCCGCTTGAGGTCGGCCATGGAGGTGGGCTCGCCGGTGGCCACCCCGGACACCACGAGCGCGTCGGCGAGGCCGCGGGCGAAGCAGTCGCGGGCCTCCTGCTCGAGGGGCATCGGCGCCAGGGGCACGCCGTGCTTGGCCTGCACGTCGGCGAGAATGGCCACGTCCACGCCGAGCAGGCGCCGGTACCTGAGCGTATCGTGGGCGTCGGACTCGATGATGCCCTGATCGGCCGCCACCGCGCCCACGTGCACGTTCACGCGGACGAAGCGCGCGCCGGTGGCGGCGGCCACCGCGAGCGCGGAGCGCGCGTCGTTCTTGAGCACGTTGACCCCGACCGGCAGCGGCACCGCACGCCGGATCTCGCCGATCGCGACCGCCATCCCGGCGACGGTGGCCGCGTCCACCCGTCGCGCGGTGAAGGGGACGTCGCCGTGATTCTCGACCAGGATCGCGTCGGCGCCCCCCTCGGCGAGGGCGCGTGCGTCGTCGAGGGCCGCGCGCACGAGCGCGGCCATGTCGCCGTCCCAGCGCGGGCTGCCGGGCAGCGCGCGGAGATGCACCATGCCGATCACGGCGCGCGCGGTGCCCGCGGGCAGGCCGAGGACGTCAGCGAGCATCACGGAAGGATAGCACGCGGCCCCGCGCCGCCATCAGGACCGCGCGCCCACCGCCGGCCGGCGCGTCCGGTACCACTGCCGCAGGGCGCGCAGGCTGGGCCGCTCGACGCCGTAGGTCAGCGCGGCCGCGAGGACCAGGGCCCCGGCGAGCGTGACCAGGACGCGGACCCATACCGGGACGCCGGCGTCGCGCAGCTCGAGGAGTGTCGAGTAGCCGAGGTTGCGATGGCTCAGATAGAGCGAGTAGGAGATGGCGCCGAGCCACAAGGTGACCGGGGAGATCGAGAAGCGGAGCCGGCCGGTGATCGCGAGCGTGAAGGTACCGAAGAGGACGACCGCGACGCCCAGGCGCCGCATGATGGCCGGCCATTCCACCGTCGGGACCTCGTGGGTCCAGAGCCCGTCGATCATCGCCGCCGCGGCCAGGGCGGCCAGGAGCAGAGCGAGACGGGCCGCGGTCGGTCCGTTCCGGGCGATGCGATAGAACGTGATCCCGGCCACGAAGAAGGGAGCGTACCGGAGGATCAGGACCTGGGAGAGCATCGCGGGCAGCGGGATCCCGAGGTACTGCTCGATCCACGACCACAGGCAGGCCAGCGCGAGCCAGATCGCGCCCACCGCCTCGATGCGCGGCAGGAGGCCGGCGGCGAAGAGGAGCCCCATGATCACGTAGAAGGCCAGCTCGACCGTGAGACTCCAGAACACGTTGTCGAGATTGCCCCAGCCGAGGAACTCCTGGAGCATCGTCAGGTTCACGACGTAGCCGCCGAGCCAGACGCGCTTGCCGAAGACGACGAACTCGAGCACGACCATCACGGTCAGGGCGGCCCAGTAGGTGGGGTAGAGCCGCGACACGCGCGAGAACGCGAAGTCCCTCCAGGTCGCGCTGCGCTCGAGGGTGAAGTAGATGACGAAGCCGGAGATCATGAAGAAGAGCAGCACCGCGTAGAACCCGTAGATCGTGCCCAGAGGGACGCCGAACGGGGCCTCGCCCCGGAACTTCATGGAGTGCCCCGCGTAGTGGGACAGGACGACACAGAGCGCCGCCGCGCCCCGGAGGACGTCGAGCTCCTCGAAGCGGCCGCCGGATGTGGTTAGCATGTGGGGCGATCTCGCTCGAGAATCCACCCAAGGCGGAGAGGCGTCAAGTCGCGGCGGCCAAAAAGCCGGCCGCCTCGAAAAGGCCTGCCCTATACTTGGTGACGTCATGGCGACGATGCCGGGCGCGACGGCGGCGAGGGTCTTCTACGGGTGGTGGGTGGCCTTGGCGCTCTCGATCATCGTGTTCCTCTCGGCGGGTATCCGCTTCACGATCGGGCCGTTTCTCAAGCCGGTCTCGGCGGATCTGGGCCTCGACCGCGGCAGCTTCTCCCTGGTGATCGCGCTGTCGCTGCTGCTCTACGGCGCCTTCATGCCCCTCGTGGGGCGCCTGGTGGACCGGATGGGCTCGCGCGTGGTCTGCTCGGCGGGCGCGGTGGTGATGGCGGCCTCCCTGGTGCTGAGCGGCCGGATGACGACGCTCTGGGAGTTCTACCTGTACTACGCGGTGATCGGGTCCTTGGGGCTGGCGGCCACCGGGCACGTGATGGGCTCGGTCACGCTCGCGCGCTGGTTCGTCAAGCGGCGCGGAGTGGCGATGAGCTTCCTGGGCTCGGCCTCGATGGCGGGCATGGCGGTGCTGGTGCCGGCGGCCATGTGGTGCATCCTGCGCTTCGGCTGGCGGACGAGCTTCGTCATCCTGGGGATCGGCTCGCTGCTGGTGATGCTCCCGCTCACGCTCTGGGTGCTGCGCGACGACCCGGAAAGCCTCGGGCTCGAGCCCGACGGGATCGCCGCCGGGCCCGCGGCGCCGGGGAGCCTCACGTCGGTCATCGAGCGCACCACGATCGCGGACGCGCTGCAGGTGCCGTCCTTCTGGCTGCTCACCGCCGGCCTCTTCAACTGCGGCTTCTCGATGAGCCTGCTCGCGGCCCACGGGGTGCCGATGCTGACCGACCACGGCTTTCACCCCATGACCGCCTCCTCCGCGATCGGGTTTCTCGGCATGACCGCGATCGGCGGCGGCATCATGCTGGGCCTCATCTCCGACCGCTGGGGCCGCAAGCCGGTGCTGGCCGCGGTGTACCTGCTGCGGCTCGCGGCCTTCAGCATGCTGTTCTTCGTGCGCGACCCCGTGCTGCTGCTGGTCGTGGCCGCCATCGGCGGGGTGGGCATGTCGGGGAGCCTCGCGATGACCTCGGCGCTGACCGGCGACGTCTTCGGGCGGTTCTCGGTGGGCTCGATATTCGGGCTGATCTTCCTCTCGCACCAGACGGGCTCGTCGCTCGGCTCCTGGCTGGGCGGGTTTCTCTTCGACGTCACCGGCGGCTACGGAGCGGCCTTCGGGGTGGCCGGCGCCCTGCTCCTGATCGCCGCGGTCCTGAGCCTCGCGATCGACGAGGCGGCGCGGCCGGCGAGCCGCGCGATCGCGATGCCGCCGCGGCCGCATCCGGTGGCGGGAGGACGCTGATGGGCTACGGCACGATCCTGGTGGACCGGACCGACGGGATCGCCACGATCACGCTCAACCGGCCGGAGGCGCGCAACGCGATCGACCTGATCATGCGGCGCGAGCTCCGGTCGGTGCTCGACGAGCTGGAGGCGGAGACCGCCATCCGGGTGGTGATCCTGACCGGTGGGGGCGGCCACTTCTCGGCGGGCGGCGACGTGAAGACCATGGCCGCGAAGCGGCACACCGCCGCGGAAGGCCGCGCGCGCGTGGAGTCGCTCAACCGGTTCGTGCTTCGCCTCTTCGAGTACCCGAAGCCGACGATCGCCATGGTGGACGGCTTCGCGGTCGGCGCCGGGTGCAATATCGCGCTCGGCTGCGATCTCGTGATCGCTTCCGATCGCGCGCGCTTCGGGGAGGTCTTCGCCAGGATCGGGCTCGTGCCCGACGGCGGCGGCACCTGGCTGCTGCCGCGGCTGGTCGGCCTGGCCAAGGCGAAGGAGCTGGTGTTCTCGGCCGACATCGTCGACGCGGCGGAAGCGCTGCGGATCGGCCTCGTCAACCGCGTGGTACCGGCCGCCGAGCTCGAGGCGACGACGCGGGCGGTGGCCGCCCGCATCGCGGCGGGCCCCCCGGGCGCGCTCGGGCTCGCCAAGGCGCTGCTGAACCGCTCGGTGACAGTGGATCTGGCCACCGCGCTCGACTTCGAGGCCTACGCCCAGGCCCAGGCCATCACCTCCGAGGATCACGCCGAAGGCGTCCGCGCCTTCCTCGAGAAGCGCCCGCCGAGGTTCACCGGCACATGACCGGCTCACTCCTCCGAGCCCGGATCACCGCCACGGGCATGTCCGTGCCGGACTGCGTCGTCACCAACGCGCTGCTGTCGCGCTGCATGAGCACCAGCGACGAGTGGATCACCCAGCGCACGGGCATCCGCGAGCGTCGCATGTCGCCGGATACCTATCGCATGCTCGTGCGTCTCGCGGAGGCGCCGGACAAGGCCGCCTTCATGCGGGAGGTTCGCGATTGGGGGCTCGACGGGCAGATCGATTCCACGCTGACCGTGACGGACCTGGCCATCGAGGCCTCGCGGATGGCGCTGAAGAACGCGGGCCTCACCGCCGAGGACCTCGACTGCATCGTCCAGTCCACCACGCTGCCGGATCTCGCGTACCCCGCGCCCGGCTGCGTGATGCAGGGGCGCCTCGGACTCACGAGCACCCCGGTGTTCAACCTCGCCCAGGGCTGCGCGGGCTTCGTCTACGGGCTGGCGCTCGCCGACCAGTTCATCCGCGGGGGGATGTACCGGCGGGTGCTGGTGGTGGGCGCGGAGCTGCTCTCGTCCGCCTTCGACTACACCGACGCGGGCCGCGACATGGCGGTGCTCTTTGCGGACGGAGCGGGGGCGGCGGTGCTCGAGGCCATCGAGACCGAGCCGGGCCGCCCGCGCGGGCTCATCTCCCATCATCTCCACTCCGACGGCACCGCGCTGGAAGCCCTCTCCGGGGAGCTCTGGGGCTCGTCCACGTTCCCGCCGGTGTCGAAGAAGAAGATCGACGACGGCCGCACGCGCCCGCGCATGAACGGCCGCTCGGTGTTCGTGCAGGCCGTGCGCCGGGTGCGCGAGGTGGTCCAGGAGTGTCTCGACGCGAACGGGCTCAAGGCGGCGGACGTGAGCGTGT
>DATHSW010000274.1:0-6717 GCA_035463855.1 Candidatus Deferrimicrobiaceae bacterium
AGCACCCCGTCCTGGTGGATGCCCGCCTCGTGGGCGAAGGCGTTCTCCCCCACGATGGCCTTGTTGGGCTGCACGTGCACCCCGGTGATGTGGGAGAGCAGGCGCGAGGTCTTGAAGATCTCCTCGGTGCGCACCTGGGTCTCGGCCTCGAAGAAGTCGCGGCGGGTCCGGAGCGCCATCACGATCTCTTCGAGCGAGGCGTTGCCCGCCCGCTCGCCGATGCCGTTGACCGCGCACTCCACCTGGCGGGCCCCCGCCCGGATGCCCGCCAGCGAGTTGGCCACCGCCTGGCCGAGATCGTTGTGGCAGTGCACCGAGATGACCGCTCTCGAGCTGTTCTTCACCCGCTCCCGGATCCGCGCGACGCGCTGGGCCCACTCCTCCGGGATCGCGTAGCCCACCGTGTCCGGGATATTGATGGTCCCCGCCCCCGCGTCGATCACCGCCTCCAGCACGTCGCACATGTAGTCGAAGTCGGAGCGGGAGGCGTCCTCCGGGGAGAACTCCACGTCGCCGCAGTAGCCGCGCGCGTGCTTCACCGCCTCCACCGCCGCCTTCAGCACCTCGGCCCGGCTCTTGCGCAGCTTGTACTTGAGGTGGATGTCGGAGGTGGCCACGAACGTGTGGATGCGGGACCGCCGGGCGTACTTCACCGCCTCCCAGCAGCGGTCGATGTCCGCGAGGCCGACCCGGCTCAGCCCGCAGATGATGGGCGCGCCCTCGAGCGTGCCCACCTGCCGGGCCACTTCCCGGGTGGCCTCGAAGTCCTCGTCGGAGGAGATCGGGAAGCCCGCCTCGATCACGTCCACGTTGAGGCGGGCGAGCTGGCGCGCCATCTCGAGCTTCTCGCCGGTGTTCATGGAGAAGCCGGGCGCCTGCTCGCCGTCCCGCAGGGTGGTGTCGAAGATCAGTATGCGGTCCATGCTCAGCTCCTCCGGTCGCGATCGGTCGGCTCTCCCGGCTCCCGCTCCACCGACGGCGCCGCCACCGGGGACGCGGCCACGTCGCGGCGGCGCGCCCAGAGCGGGCGCGTCGGACCGCTCAGGGCGTAGCCGAAGAAGAGCAGGAACAGGAACCACTGCGGGTGGGTGGCCACGATCAGCACCCCCAGCACGACCAGGACCAGCACCCCCGCGGGGCGCCGCCGGGCGAAGTCGATCTCCTTGAAGCTGTAGTAGCGGAAGGTGGTGACCATCAGGATCGCCACCACGTAGGTCCCGGCCGCGATCGCCGCGCCGAGCCAGCGCGGGATCTCGTCGCCGCCGAGCAGCAGCACCACCGCGGCCACCACCCCGGCCGCGGCGGGGATCGGCAGCCCGACGAAATAGCGCTTGTCGGTCACTCCCGCGTAGACGTTGAAGCGGGCCAGACGCAGGGCGCCGCAGATCATGAAGAGAAACGCGCCCAGCCAGGCCGCGCGCCCCAGCGGCGCCAGCGCCATCGAGTAGAGGACGAAGGCGGGCGCGACTCCGAAGGAGACCACGTCGGCGAGCGAGTCGAGCTCGACCCCGAACTGGCTGGTGGTCTTCGTGAGCCGCGCCACCTTGCCGTCCAGCATGTCCATGACCATGCCCACGAAGATCGAGATCGCGGCTTCCGTGTAGCGCGATTGCGAGGCCAGCACCAGGGCCAGGAACCCGCAGAACAGGTTGCCGGTCGTGAGAAGGCTCGGCAGGAGGAAGATCCCCCGCCGGGGCTGCTGGCGCAGCTCCTGCCACTTCCTCCGGCGCGGCCCGCGGCCCGCGTCGCTTCCGTGTCTGCGTCTCATCGCAACACCCCCATCACCGATTCACCGCCCCGGACTCGATCTCTCACCCGCACCCGCAGCTCGGTGCCCCGCGGCACCACCAGGTCCGTCCGCGATCCGAAGCGGATCAGCCCGTACCGCTCGCCGGCCCGGAGGGTGTCGCCGGGCCGCACCCGGCACACGACGCGGCGGGCCAGGACGCCCGAGATCTGCGTCACCGCGACGCGGGCCCGGTCACCGTCGAGGCTCACCGCGCATCGCTCGTTCTGCTCCGACGCCTCCGGCCGGTACGCCGCGAGAAACCGGCCCGCCACGTACTCCACCGCCTTCACCAGGCCGCCGATCGGCGCGCGGTTGACGTGCACGTCGAGCGGCGACAGGAAGATCGACACCCGCACCGCCGGCCCCACCCACGGGTCGACCACCTCGGTGATCACCATCACGCGCCCGTCGGCGGGGGCCAGCACCGCCCCCGGCAGGTCGGGCGCGGTCCGGTCCGGATCCCGGAAGAAGCCCAGGAAGGCCAGCGCCACGACGCCGAACACCGCCGCCGCGCCCCCCCAGCCCATCACCGCCATGATACAGGCGGCCGCCGCGGGCGGCAGGATGAACGGCCATCCCTCGGCGGCTACCGGCACGCGCACGCGAGCCTCCTGCCTCAGTGGGCCCGGTCACTCCCGCGGCGGCTTGATCCACGCCATCATCTTGCGCAGCCGGCCGCCCACCTCCTCGATCGGGTGGTCGGCGTCGCGCTTGCGCATGGCGAGGAAGCCGGCGCGGTGCGCCTGGTTCTCGAGCACCCACTCCCGCGCGAACTGGCCGGACTGGATCTCGGAGAGGATCTTCTTCATCTCGAGCTTGGTCCGGTCGTCGATGATCCGCGGCCCGCGCGTGTAGTCGCCGTACTCCGCGGTGTCGGAGACGGAGTACCGCATGTAGGCGAGCCCGCCCTGGTAGAAGAGGTCGACGATCAGCTTCATCTCGTGCATGCACTCGAAGTACGCGACCTCGGGCTGGTAGCCGGCCTCGACGAGGGTCTCGTAGGCGGCCTTGATCAGGTGCGACACGCCGCCGCACAGGGTCGTCTGCTCGCCGAAGAGGTCCGTCTCGGTCTCTTCCTTGAAGGTCGTCTCGAGGACGCCCGCGCGGGTGCAGCCGACGCCCCTGCCGTAGGCGAGGGCCAGGTCGCGGGCCTTGCCGGAGACGTCCTGGTAGACCGCGACCAGCGCGGGGACGCCCGGGCCCTGGGTGAAGAGGTCCCGCATCACGTGTCCGGGCGCCTTGGGGGCGATCATGGACACGTCCACGTCCGCGGGCGGCACCACCTGGTTGAAGTGGATGTTGAAGCCGTGGGCGAACATCAGCATCTTGCCCTTGGTCAGCACGCCCTTGATCGACTCCTCGAACACCTGCCGCTGGGTCTGGTCGGGCAGCAGGATCATCACGATGTCGCCCGCGGCCGCCGCGTCGTTGACCGTGGTAACCTTGAGGCCGTCCTTCTCGGCGCGCGCCCAGCTCTTCGAGCCCTTGTAGAGACCGACCACCACCTTCTGGCCGGAGTCCTTCAGGTTCAAGGCGTGGGCGTGCCCCTGGCTTCCGTAGCCGATGATGGCGACGGTCTTGCCGCGCAGCAGACCCAGGTCAGCGTCCTGGTCGTAGAAGATCTTGGCCGGCATGGTTCCTCGTGCCTTTCTCTCGGTTTCCTTCGTTGGAAATCAGTCCGCGAACCCGACCACCTTCGGATCGTCGCTCGGCGGACGGGGGGTCTCGCGGGGCTTGCCCAGCCGCTCCTCCACCTTGCGGAGCCGGGTCTTGGGCCCGCGCGCGATGGCCACCTTCCCGGTGCGGACGATCTCCTGGATGCCGAAGGGCCGCAAGAGGTCGATGATGCCCTCGATCTTGGACTCCTCCCCGGTGACCTCGAGGGTGTAGGCGGTGGGCGTCACGTCCACCACCTTGGCCCGGAAGATGTCGCCCAGGCGGAGGATCTCGGCCCGGTTGGCCGGCTCCGCGTTGACCTTCAGCAGGAGCATCTCGCGCTCCACGTGATTCTCCTCGCTGAGGTCGGTGACCTTGATGACGTCGATCAGCTTGTGCAGTTGCTTGATGACCTGCTCGATGACGAACGCGTCGCCCCGCACCACCAGGGTCATGCGGGACACCGAGGGATCGAGCGTCTCCCCGACCGACAGGCTCTCGATGTTGTACCCGCGCGCCGAGAACAGCCCCGCCACGCGGGAGAGCACGCCGAACTTGTTCTCCACCAGAACCGCGATCGTATGCTTGCTGGCTTCGGCCACGGCGCGCTCCTAGAATCCCGTCTGGGACTTGGCGGCCTTCTCCCTCACCTCGCGGGTGGGGGGCGCCAGGATCATGTCCTTGTTGGCGCCGCCCGCCGGCACCATCGGGAACACGCACTCGTCCTTGTCCACGCAGACGTCCAGCACCACCGGCGCCGGCGTGCTCAGCATCTTCTCGAGCGCGGGTACCACCTCGCTCGGCTTGGTGACGCGCAGGCCCACGCAGCCGTACGCCTCCGCGAGCTTGACCCAGTCCGGGATGCCCGGCAGGTCGATCGCGAAATAGCGCTCCTTGTAGATGATGCGCTGCCACTGCCGCACCATGCCGTGGCCGCTGTTGTTGATGATGACGGTCTTGACCGGCAGGTTCTCGGTGAAGCAGGTGGCCAGCTCCTGGCTGTTCATGGCGAAGGAGCCGTCGCCGTCGATGTTGACCACCAGCTTGCCCGGGTGCGCGGCCTGCACTCCCATCGCGGTGGGCAGGCCGTAGCCCATGGTGCCGAGGCCGCCCGAGGTGCACCAGCGGCGCGGGTGCTTGAAGCGGTAGTACTGGGCGGCCCACATCTGGTGCTGGCCGACCCCGGTGACCACGTAGGCCTCGCCCTGGGTGAGGCTCGACAGCTCCTGGATCACGTACTGGGGCTTGATGACCTCGTCGTCCCAGTCGTAGCGCAGCGGGAAGTCGCGCTTCCACTCCGCGATCTGGGCCGCCCACTGCCGCCGCCCCTCGGTCACCGCGGCGGGCACCCCGTCCTTGAGCTCCTCGCGCACCGCCTCCACCAGCCGGCGGAGCACGCGCTTGCAGTCGCCCACGATCGGGATGTCGACCTTGATGTTCTTCGAGATGGAGGAGGGGTCGATGTCGATGTGGATGATCTCGGCGTTGGGCGAGAACGCGTCCACCCGCCCGGTCACCCGGTCGTCGAAGCGGGCCGCCACCGCGACCAGGCAGTCCGCGTGGTGCACCGCCATGTTCGCGTAGTAGGTGCCGTGCATGCCGAGCATGTCCAGCGACAGGGGATCGGCCATCGGGAACGAGCCCAGGCCCATCAAGGTCTGGGTCACCGGGATCTGGGTCAGATCGGCCAGCTCGCGCAGCTCGGGCGCCGCGTCGGAGGAGATGGCGCCGCCGCCCACGTAGAGCACCGGGCGCTTGGCCCGCACCATCGCCCGGGCCGCCTTCTTGATCTGCCCGGGGTGGCCGTCGTACGTCGGGTTGTACGAGCGGAGATGCACCCGCTCCGGGTACTCGAAGCTCCACTCCTTGACCAGGATGTCCTTGGGCAGGTCCACGTGGACCGGCCCGGGGCGCCCGGTGGCGGCGATGTGGAAAGCTTCCTTGATGATCGGCGCCAGGTCCTTGCCGTCCTTCACCAGGAAGTTGTGCTTGGTGGCCGAGCGCGTGATGCCCACGTTGTCGGCTTCCTGGAAGGCGTCGTTGCCGATCAGGTGGGTCGGCACCTGGCCGGTGAAGGCGACGATCGGGATCGAGTCCATCAGGGCGTCCTGGAGCGCGGTCACCAGATTGGTGGCGGCGGGCCCGGAGGTGACCAGGCAGACGCCGACCTTGCCGGACGTGCGCGCGTAGCCCTCCGCCGCGTGCCCGGCGGCGGCCTCCTGGCGCACCAGGACGTGGCGCAGGCCCTCGAAATCGTACAGGGCGTCGTAGATCGGCAGGACCGCGCCGCCCGGCAGACCGAAGATGAGATCCACGCCTTCCCGCTTGATGCACTCGAGCACGATCCGCGCGCCTGAAAGCTTCACCGCGTCTCTCTCCTTTGTCGATTCGCCGCTTTGCGTCTGGGCTCCTTCACTTCCGCCTGGGCGGCCGCGAGCCAGGCCACCGGCACCATGTAGGGCGAGCACGACACGTAGGTCATCCCGACCTGGTGGCAGAATTCCACCGACGAGGGCTCGCCCCCGTGCTCCCCGCAGATGCCCACCTTCAGCCCGGGCACGGCCCGCCGGCCCCGCTCGATGCCGACCCGCACCAGCTCCCCCACCCCGTCCTGATCGAGCACCGCGAAGGGATCGTCGGGCAGCAGCTTCTTCTCGAGGTAGAAGGGCAGGAACTTCCCGATGTCGTCGCGGCTGTAGCCGAACGTCATCTGGGTCAGGTCGTTGGTTCCGAACGAGAAGAACTCGGCGTGCTCCGCGATCCGGTCGGCGATGAGGGCCGCCCGCGGCACCTCGATCATGGTGCCCACCGAGTACGCGACCTTCCGCCCCGTCTCCGTGATCACCTGCTGCGCGACCCGGTCGGTCATCTCCCGGGTCAGCTTCATCTCCGCCACCGTCCCGGTCAGCGGGATCATGATCTCGGGCTCGACCGCCACGCCCCCCGCCGCCACCTCGCAGGCCGCCTCCATGATGGCCCGCACCTGCATGTCGTAGATCTCGGGGAAGGTGATCCCGAGCCGGCAGCCGCGATGGCCCAGCATCGGGTTGGCCTCCTGCAGCGCCTCCAGGCGGGCCTTGATCGCGCCCAGCTCGGCGTGACGCTCCGGGTTGAAGCCGCGGGCGTCGAGCCGGGTGTACTCCTCGAGCACCTCCTTGTACTTCGGGAGGAACTCGTGGAGCGGCGGATCCAGCAGCCGGATCGTCACCGGGTACGGGGCCATCGCCCGGAAGATCCCGATGAAGTCCTCGCGCTGGAAGGGCAGGAGCTGA
>DATHSW010000275.1:0-14341 GCA_035463855.1 Candidatus Deferrimicrobiaceae bacterium
GCCCGGGATCCTGCGCGTGGTGGCGGAAGAGACCGCGAGGGGGAGCCGCGGGTGAGTGCGGAGGCGGCGCGCCCCGCCGCGGTGGCGCTCGAGGGCATCGCCAAGAAGTTCGGCCAGTTCGTGGCCCTGCGCGGCATCACGCTCTCCATCTCGCCCGGCGAGTTCATCTGCTTCCTGGGGCCGAGCGGCTGCGGCAAGACCACGCTGCTGCGGATCATCGCGGGACTCGAGCGGCAGAACGCGGGGGTCGTGATGATGGGCGGGCGCGACGTCTCCGCGCTGCCGCCCAGCCAGCGCAACTACGGCATCGTCTTCCAGTCCTACGCCCTCTTCCCGAACCTCACGGTGGCCCGCAACGTGGGCTACGGGCTCGAGACGCGGCACGTGGCCCGGGCCCAGATCGAGGCCCGCGTCGACGAGCTGCTGGCCCTGGTGGGGCTCGCGGCCCACAAGCACAAGTACCCGGCCCAGCTCTCGGGCGGCGAGCAGCAGCGCATCGCGCTGGCCCGCGCGCTGGCCCCATCGCCCGCGCTCCTGCTGCTCGACGAGCCGCTCTCCGCCCTCGACGCGCGCGTGCGCCAGTCGCTCCGCCACGAGATCCGCGCGCTGCAGCGGCGGCTCGGCGTCACGACCATCATGGTGACGCACGACCAGGAGGAGGCGCTGGCCATGGCCGACCGCATCGTGGTCATGAACCACGGGGTGGTGGAGCAGGTGGGCGCGCCGGTCGAGGTCTACATGCGTCCACGGTCGCCGTTCGTCGCACGCTTCGTGGGCCAGATGAACTTCCTGGAGGCCACCGCGGGGGAGCGGGCCGGGTGGGCGCGGCTCGGCTCGGTCGAGATGCGGCACGGGGCCACCGAGCCGATCGCCGCGGGCACCCGGCTCACGCTGGCGATCCGGCCGGAGGAGATCACGGTCGGCGCGGCGGCGGGCGCCGAGAACCGGCTGGTCACCCGCATCCGCGCCATCCAGTTCCTGGGCTCGTTCACCCGGCTGAGCCTGGCTCTCCCCGACGGCGCCCCCGCGCTCGAATGCGACGTGGCGGCCACCGCGTTCGCCGGCCTGGGCGCGGCCGAGGGGGCCGAGCTGGCGCTCGCGCTGCGGCCCGAGGCCCTGCGCGTCTTCCCGGCCGCGGGCTAGCCGCGCGATGGCGCGCCCCGCGTCGGACGGGCTGGTCTCCGCGATCCCGGACCGCACCGTCCGTCACCGGCTGGCCGGCGAGGACCTCCTCCGCTACGCGCTGGTCGCCACCTTCGCGGTCGTGCTCTACCTCTTCGTGCTCTACCCGCTGCTGCACGTGATCTGGCGGAGCCTGCTGGCCCCCGACGGCGGCTTCGTCGGGCTCGCCAACTACCGGCGCTACTTCGGCACCCCCGCCATCGCCGCGTCGATCTGGAACAGCCTCTTCGTCTCCGTCGCGTCCATGGCGATCACGGTGGCGCTGGCCTTCGGCTACGCCTACGGGCTCACCCGGACCCTGATGCCGTGGCGCGGCCTGTTCCGGGTCCTCGCGATGCTGCCGCTCTTCGCGCCCTCCCTGGTGCAGGCGCTGGCCTTCATCTACGTGTTCGGCAACAACGGCATCTTCACCCGCGCCACCGGCTACAACGTGGGGATCTACGGGGCCAAGGGCATCGTGATGGCGGAGGTGTTCTACTGCTTCCCGCACGCGCTGCTCATCCTGGTGGCCGCGCTCTCCGCCACCGACGCGCGCCTCTACGACGCGGCGCGGACGCTCGGGGCGTCCCCGCTCAAGACCTTCCTGACCGTGACCCTGCCCGGGGTGAAGTTCGGGCTGGTGAGCGCCTGCTTCGTGGTGTTCACGCTCGTCATCACCGACTTCGGCGCTCCCAAGGCCATCGGCGGCAAGTTCTCGGTGATGGCCACCGAGATCTACAACCAGGTCTCGGGCCAGCAGAACTTCACCATGGGCGCCACCGTCTCGGTGGTGCTGCTGATCCCGGCGGTGCTCGCCTTCCTGGTGGACCGCATGGTGCAGCGCCGCCAGTACGCGCTGGTGACGTCGTCCTCGCGCCCGCTCGCCCCGGTCCGCCGCCCGCTCGCCGACTGGGCCGGCCTGGGCTACTGCGCGCTGATCGCGGGCGCCATCGCGGGCATGTACCTGGCGATCGTGGTGTACTCGCTGGTGGCGCGGTGGCCTTACAACTTCGCGCCCACCCTGCGCCACTACCGCTTCGACACGGTGGGGGGCTACGCCCCGCTCTGGAACAGCGTCTACGTGGCGGCCCTCACCGCGGTGGTCGGGACGGTGCTGACCTTCGTGGGGGCCTACGTGGTCGAGAAGTGCCGGACCGGCTGGAGCGGCGCGCTCTACCTGCTGTCGGTGCTCCCGGTGTCGATCCCGGGCATGGTGCTGGGCCTGGCCTACATCTTCACCTTCAACAAGCCGGGCAGCGCGCTCAACGTGCTCTACGGCACCCTGGCGATCCTGATCATCTCGAACGTCATCCACTACTTCACGGTGGGCTTTCTCACCGCCACCACCGCGCTGCGGCAGATGGACGCCGAGTTCGAGAGCGTGTCGGCCTCGCTGGGCGTGCCGTTCTACCGGACGTTCTGGCGCGTGACGGTGCCGATGGCCCTGCCGTCCATCGTGGGAATCAGCATGTACTTCTTCCTCAACGCGATGGTCACGCTCTCCGCGGTGGTCTTCCTGGTGGCGCCCGGCACCGAGCTGGCCGCGGTGGCGGTGCTGCTGATGGACGACGCGGGTGATGCCGCCCAGGCCGCCGCGATGTCGGTGTGCATCATCGCCATCGGGTTGGCCGTGCGTCTGGCCTACTGGGCGCTCATGCGGGGCGTGAGCCGTCGCACCCAGGCCTGGCGCGAGCCCGGCGAAAGCATTACGCTGACGGAACCCTGAAAAATGGTGCCGCCGGAGACCGAGCGGACGCAGACCGCGGTCATGACCATCGGGCCCGGCCAGGACGGGGGGCCGGAGGAGACCCACGCCGGCGACCAGGTCGTCTACGCGCCCCCGGCGTACCAGCGATGACGCTCGCCGGCAAGACCGCGCTGGTCACCGGGGCCGCCCGCGGGATCGGGCTCGCCATCGCCACCCGGCTCGCCGCCGACGGCGCGCGGGTGGCCCTGCTGGACCAGGACGCGGAGTCGGTGGCGGCGGCCGCGCGCGGGATCGGAGACAGCGCCCTTGCGCTGGTGGGTGACGTGACGCGGGCCGAGGACGTGGACGGCGCGGTGGCGCGTGTGGAAGGGGCCTGGGGCCGCCTCGACGTCCTGGTCAACAACGCGGGGATCACCGGTCGCTCGTTTCCGATCTGGGAGCTGTCCGACCAGGACTGGCAGCGCGTGATCGACGTGGACCTCACCAGCGTCTTCCTCTGCTGCCGGGCCGCGGTGAAGGTGATGCTGCGCCAGGGCGGTGGCCGCATCGTCAATATCGCGTCGATCGCGGGAAAGGAGGGCAACCCGACGCTCGTGCCCTATTCCACCGCCAAGGCCGGCGTGATCGGGCTGACCAAGGCGCTCGCCAAGGAGGTCGCGACCCGCGGGATCTTCGTCAACGCGGTGGCGCCCGCGGTGATCGGCACCGAATTGCTCAAGCAGATGGAACCGAGCACGGTGGATCTGCTCGTCTCGAAGATCCCGATGGGGCGGGTCGGGAGGCCGGAAGAGGTGGCCGCGCTGGTCGCCTGGCTCGCCTCCGACGAGTGCTCGTTCAGCACCGGCGCCGTCTACGACCTCTCGGGCGGGCGCGCCACGTATTAGAGACCGACCGGTGGGCGGGCGGTGGTGCAGGCCGGGGTGCTGGCCAGCCGTGGCTTCCTCCACGACGCCCGGCGGGTGGTGGTGACGGCCATCGCCGCCGACCCGCGGCAGGCGAGTCTCCACGCCCTGCTCGGCGATCTCTACGCCCGCACCGGGCTGCCGCACGAGGCCGAGGAAGCCTACGGGCGGGCGCGCGCGCTCGCGTCCCCCGATCGCTGGGACTGAGGCCGCCTCTGACCCCGTGGGTCAGGGGCGCACGCCGAGGCGGAGGGCGGCGGCGAGGAGGGCGACCTTGGAGACCGACTCGGTGATGCGGTCGTCCAGCGCCATGGCCACCGCCTCGCGGAACGGGATCACGCGGCGCTCGAAGAACTCGTCGTCGTCGGAGGCGAGGGGATCCGCGACCAGCTCCTCGCCGATGAAGCAGTAGGCGGTCTCGTCGAGGTAGGCGGCGGAGGGGACGAAGCGCGTCAGGAAGGTCAGGCGCCCGGCGCGATAGCCGCCCTCCTCGCGCAGCTCCCGCTGCGCGGCCACCTCCGGCGTCTCTTCGGGCCGGCCGCCGCCGCCGGGCAGCTCCCAGGAATCGCCGCGGAGGAGATGCCGGAACTGCCGGATCAGCAGCACGTGGCTGGCGTCCACGAACGGCACCACGCCCACCGTGGGCCCGACGTGCAGGATGGGATAGGTCTTCTCCACGCCGGTCGGCAGGCGCCAGACGTCCTCGCGCAAGGTGAGCTTGCCGAGGCGCTCGCGTGGAGTCGAGCCGAGGAATCGCCAGTCGCGGGTCGTGTCGTCCGGGGCCACCGGAAGCTCCGTCGCGTCAGTGTGCTATCGTAAGGCCCATGGCGCAAGAGCGTCCCGCGGATCGGCTGATGGAGAAGCTGCTGCGCGCCATCGAGCTGTCGCTCAAGGCCACCGAGGCCTCGCGCGAGGCGGTGCAGGAGATCCTCAAGCGCGGGGCGGAGACCGGCATCTTCTTCTCGGGCGCGCGCACGGCCGAGTCCGCCGAGGGCTTCGACCTGACCGAGCAGGACCGCGACTTCCTTCGGTCGCTCTCCATCCGACCCGATCCCCGCTGAGGGAGCGGCGATGCGCGCGCTGCTGCTCCTGGCCCTGATCGCGGTGGTGGTCCTCGTCGTGACGCGGTTGCCCGGTGCGTGGCGAGCGCGCCTGCCTTCCGCGGGCCCGCGCACCCGCGACGAGCTGGTCAAGGACCCGGTGTGCCAGACCTACGTGGTGATGTCGCGGGCCATCCGCTCCGAGGCGGGCGGCGCGCCGCTCTTCTTCTGCAGCCGCGAGTGCGCGGCGCGCTTCGAGCGGGGAGAGCGGCGGGCGTGACGCCCTTCGCGGGCGGACACGACCCGGCGGGGGCCGGCCCGCCCGCGCCGTACGATCTCCTGGTCTGCGATCTCGACGGCACCCTGCTCGACGACTCCATGGCGCTGGATCCGACGGTGGTGGAGGCCTTCCACCGGGCCGCCGGGCGCGGCCTCCCCATCTCACTGGCCACCGGACGCATGCCCGCGGCCGCCGATCCTTACCGAGACCGGCTGGGCGTCACCGCCCCGGTGATCTACTACAACGGCGCGCTCGTGCGCGGCGCCAACGGCGACCCCGATCTCCTGTCGCTCACGCTGCCTCGCGGCGTGCTCCGCCGCGCCTGGAAGGTGTTCTCGCACGCCCCGGTGCATCCCATCTTCTATCGCGACGACCGGCTCTACTGCGTCGAGCGCACGCTGGCGGTGCGGCGCTACTGCGACGAGGAGGGGCTGCGGGCGGACGTGGTGGAGGATCCCGGGCAGTTCCTCGCCCTGGGCGGCTTCATCAAGAGCCTGCTGATCGGCCACCCCAACGACCTCGGCATCGTCCGCGAGGAGCTGACGCCGGTGGTGGCCGAGCACGCCCGCCTGGTCCGCACGCGCGGCGACTACCTCGAGATCATTCCAATCGGGGCCTCGAAGGGGTCGGCCCTGGCCCGGCTCTCCGCGCATCTGGGCGTGCCGCTCGCGCGGGTGGTCGCGGTGGGCGACCAGGAGAACGACGTGGAGATGCTGCGCGAGGCCGGCCTCGGCGTCGCGATGCCGCACGCGCCCGAGCCGGTCCGCCGCGCCGCCCGGCGCACCGCGCCGAGCGCGGCCGAGGGCGGCCTGCTGCGCCTCTTCCGCGAGCTGTTCCCTGGCCGCTTCGACTGACGCGCCCGTGCCCCCGCATCCCGATCCCTGGCGGGCCATCGACCGCCAGCCCGACCCGGAGCGCTACGCGCGGGCGATGGAGTCCCGCGGCCGCACCACGGCCCAGGCGCGGCTGCGCCGGCGCTTCCTGCGCTTCTGCCGCATCGCTCCCGGCTGGCACGTGGTCGAGGTCGGCTCGGGCACCGGCGTGGTGGCGCGCGATCTGGCCGCGCTGGTGGGCCCCCGGGGCCGCGTGATCGGCATCGACCGGAGCCGCGTGCTGCTGGCGGCGGCGCGCCGGCGGGCGCGCGAGGAGCGCCTCGACGGCCGCCTGCGCTTCCGCCTGGGCGACGCGGCGGCGCTGCCGCTCCGGAGCGGCCGCTTCGACTGCGCGCTGGCGGTGACCGTGCTGCTGCACGTGCCGCGGCCGGAGGCGATGCTGCGCGAGCTGGTGCGGGTGACGCGGCCGGGCGGGGTGGTGGGGGTGCAGGACCAGGACTTCGGCACCCAGGTGCTCGATCATCCCGACCGCGCGCTCACCCGCCGGATCTTCGAGGGTGTGACCGCGCGGCTGTATCCCGAGCCGTTCTCCGGCCGGACCCTGGTGCGCCGTCTGGTCGGGCTGGGGCTCGAGCGCGTGCGGCTGCTGGCCGACGTCTATCAGGCGCGCCGCCTCGACCCGTTCACGCACGGCCTGCTCGAGCGGCGGGCCGCCAACGCGGTCGAGTTCGGGCTCGTCTCCGCGCGCGGCGCCGCGCGCTGGCTCGCGGACATCGAGCGCGCGGACGCGGCGGGGCACTTCGTCTTCACCTTCAACTACTACGGCGCGGTCGGGACCAAGCCGCGCGCGTAGCCGGGCGGTGGGGGTGCCCGGGGGGCGGGGCCCTCCCGGGGACACGCTCAGTCGCGGGCGCTTCGCGCCGTCTCGATCGAGCCACGAGATGGGACCGTGTCGGCTCCGACTTCCCGCAGAAGACACGGTCCCCGGGAGGGCCCCGCCCCCCGGGCACCCCCACCGCCCTCTCGCGGTTGTTGTCGGAACCCATGCCAGTCGTTGCGCGAGGCCGCGGTGCGCCCTGCTCTCTTCATATGACAGGCGGGCGGGTCGGTTCGGGCGCTTATACTGGATGGGCGCATGAGTGGGGACTTGGGGCTCGAGTCGCGGCTGCGCGAGACGGCGGCGCTGCTGGCGGTGGCGCGCGTGGCCAGCGCCACCACCGACTTCGTCGAGGCGCTGCGGCTCATCTGCCGGGAGCTGGCGCGTCTGACCGGCGCGGAGACCGTCGCTGCCTACGCGCGCCGGACGGACGGCGGGGAGCTGAGTCCGGTCGCGGCCTACCGGGTGCCCAAGCACGCGCTGGATGCGCTGGCCTCCACGCGGCTCACCGCCCAGGACCAGCGTGGCTTCGACGCGGCCCTCCGCGGGGGCCGCCTTCTCTGGAGCGACGATCTGCCGCGGGATCCCCGCTTCGCCATCGATCTGTTCCGCCGGTTTCCGCACCAGTCGGGCGTGGTGATTCCGCTCTTCATCGACGGCCAGGTGGCGGGCGCCTTCTACCTCGTCTGGTGGACCACCCGGCGCCGCTTCGAGGAGGCCGAGCTCGCGACGCTCGAGGCCATCGGCGAGCAGGCGGGCGTACTGCTGCGCAACGCGCGGCTGCACGAGGCGCTCAACGCGCGGGCCGCGCGTCTGCACACCCTGGCCCGGCTCAACCAGCTCGTGTCGTCCTCGCTCGAGCCCGACGAGGTGCTCGCGGGTATCGCGGCGGCGGCGGTCGAGCTGATGCAGGTGCCGGTGGTGTCGGTGTGGGTGGCGGACGCGGTGTCCCGGCGCCTCGACGCGCGGGCGGTGTCGGGCGAGCCCGGCCTGTCCGCGTTCGCCCCGCGGGCCTTCGCCTTCGGCGAGAGCGGGGTGGGGTGGGTGGCGCACCACCGGCAGGTGCTCGAGGCGGCGGACGCGGCCCTCGACCCGCGCTTCCGGGGCGACGCCTGGTGGACCGGCCACGGCCTCCCGAGCTTCCTCGGGGTGCCCATCGTGTTCCAGGACCTGCTGCTCGGCGTGCTGGTGCTGAGTGGCCGCGCGCCCTTCGACTTCGGCGCCGACGACCGCGAGCTGCTCGACATCTTCGTCAACCAGTCGGCGGCCGCAATCGCCAAGGCGCGGCTGTTCCAGGATATCCAGGACCGGAGGCGGCTCACCGAGGATCTCTACGCGCTGACCCAGGCCATGAACGGCACCATGGACCGGCAGGAGCGCGTGGAGATCTTCGCGGAGGGGGCGAGGCGGGCGTTGCACTTCGAGCGCATCAACGTGTGGCTGGCCGGCGACGACGGCGCGAGCCTCGAGCTGGTGGCGGGCAGCGACGTGCGCCCGGGAACGCCGCGGCGGATTCCGCTCGCGGGCAGCGGGAGCCTCCACGCGGTGTGGGAATCGCGGCGGACCCTGATGGTGGCGAGCGACGAGGAGCTGGGGCGCGTGCCGCCGCTGCCCCGGGACCTGCACGACCACCCGGTGCTCCGCACCCGTCGCTTCGCCCTGGTGCCGCTCCTCTCCCAGGGCCGGCCCATCGGGGTGGTCAGCGCGGACAACAAGCCGAGCCGGGGCGCGGTCACGCGGCGCGCGGTGGCCCACCTCGAGCTGTTCTGCCAGCAGCTCGCCACCGCGGTCAACAATGCGCGCCTCTACGGTGAGACGCGCCAGCGCGAGAAGGACGCCACGGTTCTCCTGGAAGTCACCCGCAAGCTGTCCGCGACCCTCGAGCTGGACCAGGTCCTCGACCTCGTCGCGGACGGCACCATCGAGGCTCTCGGTTGCGCGGCGGCGGGCTTCTACCGGTGGGACGCCTCGCGGGGCGGCCTCGTCTTCGTGCGCGGCCGCAACCACCCGATGGAGTTCGCACGCCATCTCCTGCTGAAGCCGGGGGAGGGCGTGACCGGCCGGGCCTACCTGGAACGGCGGCCGGTGTGGACCAACGACCGGCAGGCCGACCCGAGCCTGTCCTACTCGCCCGACAACGCGGCGGCCTTGCAGCGGCCCGACGCGCCCCGTGCCGCGCTGGCGGTGCCCATCGTGATCCGGGACGAGGTCTTCGGGGTGCTCGGCGGCTCCTACTTCACGCCCCACGTCTTCACCGAGCGGGAAGCGAACTTGCTCGCGAGCCTGGCCGCCCAGGGGGCGGTGGCCATCGAGAACGCGCGCCTCTACTCGGTGACGCGGCAGAACCTGGCGGGCGCCGCGCTGCTCAACGAGGCCGCGCGCACACTGCACCGCACGCTGGACGTCAAGCGGCTGCTGCCCGACGCGGCGGGCACGCTCGGGCAGACCTTCGGGGCGAGCCACGTGGGCATCGTGCTCTTCGACGAGCCGGCTGCGGGCGCTTCCGCGGTGATCTCGTGGGGCGCGTGGCCGGAAACGGCGGTGCGGGCCCTGGCCGAGCCGCTGCGCCGCCGGGAGGCGCCGCTGCTCGTCCCGGACACCGCGGCCCGGCCCGACCTGGCCACGATCGAGCTGCTGGGGCCGGAGGCCCAGGGCCTGGCCGCGTTCCCGGTGCGCGGCCGCAGCCGCGTACTGGGCGGCCTCGTCCTCCGGTTCGCGGGGCCCCGCGCGCTCTCCGAGGCGGAGACGCGCCTGCTCGCGGCCTACGCCGACCAGCTCGCGATGGCGCTCGACAACGCGGTGCTGTTCGAGGAGGCGGAGAACCAGAAGACGCGGCTGGAGCAGGTCTTCGGCTCCACCTCCGACGGCTTCCTGGTGCTCGACCTCGCCCGCCGCGTGGTGGCGCTCAATCAGCAGGGCGGCGCGCTCCTCGGGGTGGATCCGCACGAGGTCGTCGGCCGGCCGTTCCCGCGGCTGGTCGAGCTGCTGGATCGCGCGACGGGCTGGGAGGCCGCGGGCGGCCCGGCGCTGGCCGCCGCGATCGCCCGCGGGGGCGACCCGGCAGCGGGCGACCTCGAGATGCGTCGCCCCGAGCGGCGCACGCTCCACTGGCTGACCACCCCCACGCGCGATCTCCTGGGCGCGCCGGTGGGCGTGACGGTCACCTTGCGTGATGTGACGCGCGAGCGTGAGATCGACACCATGAAGACCGAGTTCGTCTCGACGGTCTCCCACGAGCTACGGACGCCGCTCGCCTCCATCAAGGGCTCCCTGCACCTGCTCCTCTCCGACGGGACCCTGGTCCTGGACGAGACCCAGCGGCACCTGGTGGACATCTCGCTGAAGAACACCGACCGCCTCATCCGCCTGATCAACAACATCCTCGACATCTCCAAGATCGAGGCGGGCCATATCCACCTCGATCTGGACCAGCACCGCCCCGACGACTTCGTCGGCATGGCGGTCGAGGGCATCCAGGGTTTCGCGGAGTCGCGCGGGATCACGCTCGCGCAGGAAGTGGACGCGGGGCTGCCCGCGTTGCGGGTGGACTTCGATCGGATGGTCCAGGTGGTGACGAACCTGCTCTCCAACGCGATCAAGTTCTCGCCGGAGCACGGGCTCGTGACGGTGGGGGCCCGGCTCGCGGGCGACGAGGTGGAGATCTGGGTGCGAGATCGGGGCCGGGGCATCGCGGCCGAGGACGCGGGCCGGCTCTTCAGGAAGTTCCAGCAGCTCGAGCGGGGCGGCTCCGGGCGCCTGAGCGGCACCGGCCTGGGCCTGGCCATCTGCCGCGGCATCGTGGAGGAGCACGGGGGCCGCATCGGGGTGGAGAGCCGGCCCGGCGAGGGGTCGACCTTCTCGGTGCGCCTGCCCGTGCCGCGCGCGACGCCGCTGGAGGCGCCGAGCGCGCCCGCCGTGGCGGCGGCCCGGACGCAGGCGGCGCCGCTCGTGCTGGTGGTGGACGACGAGGCGGACGTGCGCGCGCTCCTGCGGGATCAGCTCGAGATGGCTGGCTTCCGGGTGCTGGAGGCCGGCCGCGTGCTGGACGCGGTGGAGCTGGCGCGCCAGCGGCGGCCCGACGCGATCACCATGGACCTCATGCTGCCGGACCTCGACGGCTTCGAGGCGATCCGCCTGCTGCGCGAGCAGCCGGAGACCCGCGAGACCCCGGTGGTGGTGCTGAGCGCCGTCGAGGTCGAGCCCCGCGATCCCCGCGCGCTCGGAGCCACGATCTGCCTGACGAAGCCGTTCTCGGCCGCCGACCTGCTGGCCGCCATCCGCTCGCGCGTGCCCGATCGAAAGGAGCCGTCCGCATGATCCGCGCGCCGGTCGTCGCCCTGCCGCTGCTGCTCGCGGCCGCCGCCGCCGCGAAGATCCGCTGGGCGGCTAGCGCGCGGGCGCGGCGGCCTTCGCGCGGATGGCGCGCGCCTGGCCTTCCAGCTCGGCGGCCTCCGCCTCCCGGTTGATCTGCTTGAGGAGCGCGGCGTATTCGTCGAGGCTCAGCGCGACCTCCGGGTGATCCGGGCCGAACGCCTTGCGCTGCAGGGTGAGCGCCCATTGATAGAGCGGCTCGGCCTGCGCGAAGCGGCTCTGCGCCCGGTAGAGCGACGCGAGATCCACGATCGTGGCCGCCACCTGCGGATGCTCGGGCCCCAGCACCTTCTCGCCGATGGCCTGGGCCCGCCGGTAGAGCGGCTCGGCCTGCGCGTACCGGCTCTGCAGCCGGTAGAGCGTGGCCAGGCTGCCGAGGTCCAGGGCGACGCGTGGTGACTCCCGCCCGAACCGCTTCTCGTCGATGGCGAGCGCGCGCTGGTAGGAGGGCTCGGCCTCCGCGTACCGGTTCTGCAGCCGCTGCGCCTCGCCGAGCGCGCGGAGGCTGCGGGCCAGATCCGGATGCTCGGCCCCGAGCGCCTTCTCCTGGATCGTCAGCGCGCGGCGGGCCAGCGGCTCGGCCTGCCCCGCGTCCTGCCGCAGCACCGCCAGCTCGGCCAGGCCGGCCAGGGTCGCCGCCACGTCCGGATGCTCGGCTCCGAGGGTCTTCTCGCGCGCCGCGAGCGCGCGCCGGCCCAGCGTCTCGGCCTCCGCGTAGCGCCCGCGGGTGCGGGCCAGGCCGGCCAGCAGATCGAGCGCGGCGGCCGCTTCGAGGTGCTCGGGGCCCAGCGCCTTCTCGGCGACGGCGAGGGCGCGGCGGCCGAGCGGCTCGGCCTGCGCGAAGCGGCCCTGCTCGGCGTGCAGCTCGCCCAGGATCACGAGCGGCGCGATCACTTCGGGGTGCTGGGGTCCCAGGGCCTTCTCACGGATCACGAGGGCCCGCTGGGCGAGCTGCTCGGCCTCGACGTAGCGGCTCTGGATCCGGTAGAGCGCGGCGAGGCCGGTGAGGCTCGCCGCCACCTCGGCGTGCTCCGGCCCCAGCACCTTCTCGCGGACCGCGAGCGCGCGGCGGCTGCGCAGCTCGGCGTCGCCGTAGCGGCCCTGGAGGCGCTCGAGCGCGGCGAGCGCGTCGAGGGTCCCCGCGACCTCGGGATGCTCCGGCCCCAGCACGCGCTCGTCGATGCCGAGCGCGCGCTTGAGCAACGGCTCGGCCTCGGCGTGGCGGCCCCGAGCGGCGGCGAGGGCTCCCAGCGCGGTGAGGGTGGCGGCCACCTCCGGATGGTCGGGACCGAGCGCGCCCTCGGCGATCGTGAGCGCGCGCCGCAGGAGCGGCTCCGCCTGGGCGTACTGGCCCTCGGCCTGGTAGGCGGCGGCGAGCAGGCCGAGGCTGAGGGCGACGCGTGGGTCCTGAGGCCCGATCCGCTCGGCGCGCTCCAGCGCGGCCGCGAAGAATCGCTCGGCCTCCGCGTAGCGGCCCTGCTGGTAGGCGCGGTCGCCCGCGGCCATCGGCGTTTCCCAGCTTGGGCCGTCGGTGGCGGGCTGGGCGGCGGCCGGCGCGGCGCCCACGAGGGCGAGCGCGAGCCCGGCGAGCAGCCGGGCGCCCCGGCTAATTGCGCTTCCCGGTGCGGGTGAGCGGCAGCACCCCTTCCAGCTCGCCCTTCAGCATCGGGTGCTGGTTGCCGCCCACCTGGCGCGATTTGCGGCTGACTTCCTGGGCCAGGTACTCGTAGAGCTCCTGCAGCGAGACGATGCCGTCGCGGTTGTTGTCCGCGTAGCCCTGCAGGCCGCGTACGAGATAGTACGTGAAGATGCCGTGGCCGAGCTCGGCCAGCTCGATCGACAGCTCGGACGGGCGCGAAGCGGTGACGATGGCGCGGCCCTTGGAGCGCGTGAGCCGGTCGAGGAAGATGTCGTCCACGCTCACGGTGCGCGTCTTGGTGGAGGCGAAGGTGCGCCCGCCCGCCGCGCCGCTGTAGCAGGAGTCGAGGAACACGGTCACCCGCTCCGCCTCGATGCGGCCCAGGACGTTCTGCATCTCATCCATCGGCAGCGCGGTCGAGTAGAGGTCGTCGGGATCGGCGTCCACCGGCACCAGGTACTTGGAGAGGCCGTCGCGCTCGATCCCGCGCTGGTCCACCTCGGAGGCCCCGTGGCCCGCGAAGTAGATCATGACCAGGTCGTCCTTGTGCGCGGAGCGGGCGAGGAAGGTACCGAGCGCCCACTTGATATTGCGCAGGGTGGGCTTGCGCTCGGTCTTGTCGGTCAGCAGGAGGATGTTCTCCTTCTTGAAGCCGGCCGCGAGCAGGGTCTGGTAGACCGCGTCCGCGTCCGCCACCGCGTAGCGCAGGCGGGGCACCACCGAGCTCTCGTAGCCTCCGACCCCGATGACGACCGCCCACTGCGTGGAGGGCGGCGGCGGGGGCGGGGCGGGCGCCGCCGCGGGCGCGGCCGGCTTCGCGCGCTCCAGGATCACCGTGCGCACCTCCTGCCGGGCGGTGCCGTCGGGCTCGCGCGCGGTGATCACGATGGCGTTCGCGCCCTCGCGCAGGGTGAGGGGCGCGCTGACCGCCATGGACTTCTGCGGGCTCCGCTCCTCCTGCTGGTGCACCTCGACGCCGTTGAGCGTGACCGTGATGCGGCTGATGCCCTTGCTCGACCGCGCCACCGCGGCCACCACGCTCGCCTCGTCGGGCACCCGCGAGCGGTCCTCGGGATAGCGGACATCCACCGCGAGCGGGACGCGCTTGTCGTGGTGGATCGTGCGCATCTCCTGGTGCATGGTGCCGTCGGTCTCCGCGGCGGTGACCACCAGGGTGTTCTGGCCCTCCGCGAGCTTCACCGGGAGGTTCACCGCCATGGAGAGCTGCTGCGTCCGGTTGTCCTGCCGCCACAGCTCCACCCCGTTGGCGGTGACCAGTACCTGGCGAACGCCGGTGCCGCCGTGCACGACCGCCGCGAACGTGACCGTGTCCTGCTCGACCCGCGCCTGGTTCGTGGGGGTCGAGATCGTGATCCGGAAGGCGGCCGCCGGCCTCACCGCCACCTCGGGTGGCCGCGCGGCGACGACCGGCGCGGGCGCGGGCGCCGCGGGCGTCGCCACCGGCGGTGGCGTCACGGGGCGCGGCGGCTCGGCCGGGGCGCGAGTGGGCGCGGGAGCCGGCGCGGCTGG
>DATHSW010000276.1:0-2138 GCA_035463855.1 Candidatus Deferrimicrobiaceae bacterium
GGCGGCGAGCACCATCACGATGGCTTGCTCACCGGGCTTGAGGTGCGGGCGGTAGTCGCGGAAGCAGGCCATGAAGACGGCGAGCGCGGCGGCGAAGAGCGACTTGCCGCCTCGTCGGCCGACGGGCAACCACGCCTCGCGGGCTGGCGAGCTCGGCGGCACGGTGCGTCCCGTGAAGCGGCCGAACACCTCTACCTCGGCCGGCGTCAGCGGCAAGCCGAACAGGGCCTTGGCGAACACGCGCCACGCGTTCCACGATGCTGTCGGCGCGAACCACGGATCGAACAGCGCTGGGCTGTCCATAGCCTCTGTGAACAAGATCGGCGCGACCGGCTTGCCGACTGAGGGGGGGACGTCGGGGCCAGACTTTGCCAGTACGGTCGTCACAGCCGCTCGCCGGATCGCCTTGGCTCGGCGGCCACTCACTGGGCCCACCTCACGCACGACGGCCGTCAGGCGACCAGACGACCGACACGCAGACCCGATGGCGCCAGCCGCAGATGCCGAACTCGAGCGACCGCGCCCCCGTTGACCCGAGGGGGCGGCCCATGACGAACGTCCGGGGTGTCAAGATCGGCGCGGCGGCGTTCACTGCGTCGCCTCCTGATCTTGCTGTGCATGGGGGGCCGCGCTCGCGGTCGTCTCCCGCTGGGCCGCGATCTCGGCCACAACATCCTGGAGTGACCGTGTCCGCTGGGGCATACGATCGAGGCCGAGCTTGTCGAGGAGCCGGGCCACATGGTCTGCGAGCGTCTGGCGCTGGAGAAGCACAGGGAGCACGGAGCGTGAGCGCCGGTTGATGAGCGTCTGCTGCTCGGCGAGCCACGCGTCGAGGTGATCGAGATACAGCGATGCGCGGGCGGTGAGATCGACGAGCTTCCGCCGCTGAGGCGAGAGTTGGGTGTCTCCGCCGAGTGCCGCAACGAGTTCGTCGCGAAAGGCCAGCATCTCCCGCGCCGCGACGGTCCGCATGTCAACTGCGTTGAACCCCCGCAGCGCGACCCGGGCCTTGACGGCGTTTAGACCGTGGCGAGAGTAGGCTCGTGAGCGTTTCATGAAGTCCTCCACCCGACGCGATGTTGATGGGCGGGTGGGCGAAGTAGCCTAATCCCGCTGGCGGCCCGCAGAGCGGGACAACGAGTCGACCGTGCGCACAGCCGCACCCGGTCAGTTGAGATCCTCCGGAACCACGCGACACCGGCCGTAGTAAACATGCCATTAGCCTGGAAAATTCGCGAAAGATGAAAGAGAAGGGCCACCGAGTCTCGCGCAGGTGCTATAGAAGCGGTGTCTGGACGCTTCACGGCACCCACGCGAGGAGGCTCGATGGCCACAGACTGTATAACCCAAGTGACCTTCCAGGGCGACGGGTTTGCGAAGCCGGTCGTCGCTCGCTTCGACCGGCCGGACGCCAGCACCGACGGCGGGTTGATGCTGGTCAAGGCGCTGGACACCCGGCTGGGCCTGACCGAGCGGCTGGCCGCCTGTCTCGCCGACGCGCGAGAACCGGGCAAGGTCTTGCACGAGACGATCGAGCTGCTGCAGCAGCGCATCTTCGGGCTCTGCGCGGGCTACGCCGACTGCAACGACGCCGCCCGGCTGGTCTACGACCCGATCCACAAACTCATGGTGGGCCGCGATCCTCTCACGGGGCTCGGCCTGGCCTCGCAGCCGACGCTGTCGCGGTTCGAGAACGCCGTGAGCGCGCGCGAGTTGCGCGCCATGACGCACCTGCTGGCCGACACCGTGATCGCGCAGCAGCGGCGACGTTTGCACGGGCGCGCTACCCGAATCACAATCGACCTGGATCCCACCGACGACCCCACGCACGGCCAGCAGGAGTTTGCGTTCTTCAACGGGCACTACGACACCTGGTGCTACCTCCCCGTGGTCGCCACCGTGACGTTCAACGACGAGCCGGCGCAATTTGCGGTGGCCGCCGTGCTGCGCCCGGGCACGGCGCCGGCCGGGCTGGGCGCCCGGGGGATCCTGCGCGCCCTGCTGCGCAAGCTGCGCGCCGCCTTCCCCACCGCGACCTTCCAGGTGCGCCTGGACGGCGGCTTCGCCAGCGCCAAGCTGTTCACCTTCCTGGAGCGGGAGCAGGTCGAGTACGTCGTCGCGATGGCGAGCAATCGGCG
>DATHSW010000277.1:0-2984 GCA_035463855.1 Candidatus Deferrimicrobiaceae bacterium
CAGCATCCCGAACCGCTCCGGGGCGCCGACCTCGCGATGGTCCTCCGCCCGGATGCGCTCGGCCTCCTGCCAGCTCCAGAAGAGCGCGTCCACGAAAGCCGGCAGCTCCACGTGGGGGGCGAAGGGCCGGAAGGCGGCGTGCAGATGGCCGGCGGTGCTGCGGATCCGTCGCCCGTCGATCTGGACCTCCGGGAGACGCTCGCGATGGAACAGCACCAGGGTGTCGAAGAGATCGAAGAGCACGGCCCGGTAGATCACGGCAGCGGCTTCCGGTTGGCGAAGCCCTCGTCCATCCCGTGCCAGAACCGCACCGCGTCCTCTCCGAGCTTCCAGCAGAGATTCACGATCGCTCCCCCCCGCCCGCCGGGGCCGCGCCCGGGAAAGTCCACCAGGCCCATCTCGAGATCCTTGACGACGCCGCCCAGGGCGCCGACGTCCTGGAGGATCTGGCGCACCTCGATCCCGAGGCCGTCCAGCCGCTCCGCGCGCGCCTTCCAGTCCATCGCGTCGAGCCGCTCGCCTCCCGAGGCGGCCACCCGCGCCCGATCCTCGCGCTGCCGCTCCCGCAGCGCCAGCGCCTGCCGGTGACGATCGATCGCGGTCTCGATCAGCTCGGTGAGCCGCGGAATCAGGCGGTTGACCTCGTCGGGGGTGAAGAGCCGCTCGCTCACGGGGCCTCCACGAAGACGGCGTGCACTTCCTTGGGCCCGTGCACGCCCCGGGTGAGGGTGAGCTCGATGTCCGCGGTCCGCGACGGGCCGGTGATGAAGTTGATCATCGCCCCCGACATCGCGCGATCGGGATCCACGTGGAGCGCCTCCAGCATCACCCCGACCTGCTCGAGCGTCTCCAGCAGGCGGTCGCGGCCGAAGACCGCCACGTGGACGTCGGGCAGCAGCGAGGTCGAGCGCGGCCGGCCCGATCCCGAGAGCAGGATGAGGGTCCCGGTCTCCGCGAGCACGAAGTCGGCCCCGGTCACGCCGATCTGGGCCCGGGCCGCCTGCTCCCGGTGACGGAGACGGGCCGCCTCGTCCTCCTCGCCCGCGCGCGCCGCGACGACCTCGAGGCCGTCGCGGGCCAGCGCGGAGGCCGCGTCGAAGCCGAGCGCCGCGGGATCCCAGGTGACCAGGCTGCGCGCCCCGCGCTCGCGGGCGAGGCCGCCGATGACCGCGGGCACCGCGTCGAGATCGGGCACCCGGTGGAAGACGCCCGCGACGCGCTCGAACTCCACGCGGAACCGATCGAGCGCCTCCGGCCACCGCTCGGCCAGCTCGCGCCGCACGGTCAGGGCGGCGGTCGCCGGATGGGCGGGACGCGGCGCGGTCGAGGCGCCGAAGAGGCCCGGCGTCTTCGCGACCTCGCGACGGATCCGCTCGATGAACTCGGCGCGGCCGGTCATCGCAGGTCCTCCCACTGCTCCCGGAAGGTCCGGGCGGCGACCGGCGGAAGATCGCGCGTGCGCGTCCAGCGGCCGAAGAGCAGCGGCAGCCCCCGCAGCCGCCCCTGGCGGACGAACGGCCGCTGGAGCCACCGTCCGATCGTGGCGGAGAGCCGGAAGGCGGTCGGAGAGAGGAGCAGGCGCCGGAAGGCCTTGAAGACCACCCGCTCCGTCCACGGCGCGATCTTCTCCCGGTCGAGGTGCCCGCGCAGCTCGACCAGCATCCGCGGGATGTCGATGCGCACCGGGCAGACGTCCTTGCACGCGCCGCAGAGGGACGAGGCGTGGGCCAGCTCGCGCACCGACGCGTTGCCCTTGAGCATCGCGGTGAGGAGGATGCCGATGGGGCCCGGATAGGTGTAGCCGTAGGCGTGCCCGCCGATCTGGCGATAGACCGGGCAGACGTTGAGGCACGCGCCGCAGCGGAGACAGTAGAGCGCCTCCCGCAGGGTGGAGGCGATCTGGCGCGAGCGGCCGTTGTCGAGGAGGACCAGGTGGAACTCCTCCGGCCCCTCGAGCTCCCCCGCCCGCCGGGGCCCGCGCACCAAGGTCGTGTAGGACGAGAGCTTCTGCCCGGTCGCGCTCCGGGCCAGGATGGCCAGGAACACCACGAGGTCGCTCATGGACGGGATCACCTTCTCCACGCCCATCAGGGCCACGTGGATCCGGGGCAGCGAGGTCACCATCCGGCCGTTGCCCTCGTTGGTCACGAGCACCACGGTGCCGGTGTCGGCCACCGCGAAGTTGGCGCCGGTGATGCCCATGTCCGCCTGGAGGAACTTCTCGCGCAGCGCCTTTCGTGCCACCGCGGTCAGGACCTCCGGATCGGCCGGAAACTCCCCACGCAGCTCCCGCGAGAACAGCTCGGCCACCTGCCCCTTGGTCTTGTGGATGGCGGGCGCGATGATGTGCGACGGCTTCTCGTGGGCGAGCTGGATGATGTACTCGCCCAGATCGGTCTCGATCGGGGTGACCCCCGCGTGCTCGAGCGCCTCGTTGAGGTCGATCTCCTCGGTGGCCATCGACTTCGACTTCACCGCGGTCCGCACCCCGCGGTCGCGGCAGAGCCGCAGCACGATCCCGCGCGCCTCCTCCGCGGTGGTCGCCCAGTGCACGGTGCCGCCCAGCCGCTCCACGTGGTCGGCCAGCCGCTCCAGGTGGACGTCGAGGTGCTGGAGCGTGGCCTCCTTGATCGCGCGCGCCCGGTCCCGCAGCGCCTCGCCCTGCGGGAAGCCGGAGAACGATTCCTTGCGCAGATCGATGAACTTGGTGGTGGCGATCTTGAGCGCTTCCTGCAGGAACGCGTCCTTGAGGGCCGCGCCGGCCCGCTCGGGGAACGGCGTCCGGAGGGCGTCGCTCACGCGAGGCCCTCGCCGGACAGCACCTGGGCCAGGTGCACCGCCTTCACCGCGGAGCCGCGCCGGGTGAGCCCGCCGCCCATCTGCATGAGGCAGCCCGCGTCGCACGCCACCAGGCAGCGCGCGCCGGTGGACTCCACGTTGGCCAGCTTCTTGTCGAGGATGGAGGCGGACACCTCGGGGAGCCG
>DATHSW010000278.1:0-1556 GCA_035463855.1 Candidatus Deferrimicrobiaceae bacterium
CCCGCCGCGTACCAGGCCTCGACGCCGTCGCGCACCTCCGCCGGGCTGCCGTAGAGCGTGACCTGGGAGAGCCAGCGGTCCGACATCAGCGCGGGGATCCTGTCCTCCTGGCCCGCCGCGATGGCCTTGCGGATCGCCTGCATCTCCTCCTCGAAGCCCGCCTCGATCCAGTAGTTCTGGTAGTTCGGCAGCTTCACGTAGCCGACCAGGGTGCGGCGGTTTACCGCGGCGGCCGCGGCGCGGTCGGTGTCGATGCAGGTGGGCACCATGTTGCCGATGAAGAAGTCGGGGCCCGTGCGCGCGGCGTCGGGGAGGGCCTTGAGCGATTCCGGCATGTGCGAGCGCGCCGCGTTGGCCCAGACCGCGCCCTGGGCGATCTCGGCGGAAAGCGCGGTCATCTTCTTCCGGAGCGTCGCGAGCGTGATCGGCGGCAGCTCGCCCACCTGCCTGGCGCCCGCCTTGAGGTCCTGGACGAAGCGGCGCATGTCCTCGAGCGGCTTGCCCGGCTTGACGCCGAGGCGATCGTGGGTGGGGCCGTGGCTGATGCCGACCCCGAAGCGGAAGCGGCCGCCCGACAGCTCGTGGATGAGGGCCGCGGTCGCGGCGAAGTCGAACGCGTGCCGCGTGTAGATGTTGGCGATGCTGGTGCCGATCGGGATCGTGCGCGTGGCCAGGGCGATGGCCTCGCAGAGGCCGAGGCCGTCGCCGAAGCTCGGGCAGTAGAGGCCGGTGAAGCCCTCGTCCTCCAGGCGCTTCGCCACGTCCACGGTGGCCTTGCGGCGGCCGGGCACGGCGGCGAGGCTGACCGCGGGCTTGCGTGTCACGCCCACGGCACCGCTCCGCCCCAGCGGTTGAGCGAGGTCACTTCCGCGGTCGGCCGGCGCTTGCTCGGGCCGTACTTGACGGCCGGATAGCCGAGCGGGATGCAGAAGTGGAAGGTCATCTCCTTGGGGATGCCGAACATGGCGTGGAAGCGGTCCATCACCTTGGCGTGCAGCGTGGTCGGCAGCGAGCCGATGCCGAGGGCGTGGGCCGCCAGCATGAGGTTCTGGCAGGCGGGGATCACCGAGTTGGCGCCGCCGCCCGGCGCCGTGAACGCGAACACGACACAAGGCACGTCCTTCATGTCCTCCGCCAGCCCCATCGCCGAGCGGTGGTTCTTGTCGGTGAGCGGGATGTCCTCGGGCTTCGTCCACTTGTGGTCGTCCCAGCGCTTGGCCCACCACGCTTCCTTGTAGAGGGCGCCGAACTCACGGATCTTCGCCCGGTCGTTCACGATCAGGAAGCGCCCCACCTGGTTGTTGCCGCCGTTGGGGGCCTTCACCGCCGCTTCAATCAAGAGATGAAGATCCTCCACCGGGATCGGATCCGGCCGCAGCTTGCGGGTGGAGCGCTGGGTGAACATCGCCTCCCCGATCGGCATCTTCAGACGGTCGGTCTGCATGGGCTCACCTCTCCTGAGGGTGGACGTCACGGGCCGAGCACGCGGCCCAGCCAGCGGGCGACATCGGCGATCTCTTCGGCGCAGACGGAGTGCGGTATCGGGTACTGATGCC
>DATHSW010000279.1:0-13334 GCA_035463855.1 Candidatus Deferrimicrobiaceae bacterium
AGCGTGAAGGGGTGCGCGCGGTGACCACCAACTGCGGCTTCCTCGCCAAGTTCCAGCCCGAGCTGGCCGCCGCGGTCTCGATCCCGGTGTTCACCTCGAGCCTCATGCTGGTGCCGCTGGTGCACCGCATGCTGCCGCCGGCGCGCGCGGTCGGCATCCTCACCGTGAACGCGTCGTCGCTGCACGCCGAGCACATGGCGGGGGCGGGGATCGCGCCCGAGATCCCGGTGGTGGTGGCGGGGCTCGAGACCGAGAAGGAGTTCACCCGCGTCCTGCTCGACGACCAGCTCACGCTCGACGTCGAGGCGGCGCGGCAGGAGCACCTCACGGTGGCGCGGCGGATTCTCGACGCCCATCCCGAGATCGGCGCCATCGTGCTGGAGTGCACGAACATGCCGCCCTACCGGGCCGACATCCAGGCCGCCACCGGCGTGCCCGTGTTCGACATCACGACGCTGGTGCGGATGGTGCACGAGGCGGTCCGGCACGGGCTGCCGCCGCGCCCCGCCTGACCCGGCGCCGCACGTGAGCCAGACCGCCGACGTCGTCATCATCGGCGCCGGCATCATCGGCGGCTCCATCGCCTTCCACCTCCTCGAGCGCGATCCGCGCCTGCGCGTCGTGATGCTCGAGAAGGAGCCCGAGCCGGGGACCGGGGCCACCTCGAAGGCGACCGGCGGCGTGCGCTTCCAGTTCTCCACCGAGGCGAACGTCCGGCTCACCCAGCTCTCCTACCGTTACTTCACCCACGACCGGGAGATCCTGGGCCGCTCGGTGGACTTCCTCCCCCACGGCTATCTCTTCGTGACCACCGACGCGGCCACGCTCGAGCAGTGCCGCCGCAACGTGGAGCTCCAGCGCGGGCTCGGCGTGGCGAGCGAGCTCCTGACCCCGGCCCAGATCCAGGCGCACCTCGCCCCGCTCGTGACCGCCGATCTGCTCGGCGGCACCTTCTGCGCGAAGGACGGCTCCGCCGACCCGTACTCGCTGCTCGCGGGCTTCCTGGCGGGGGCGCGGAGCCGCGGGCTCCGCGTGCTCACCGGACAGCCCGTCACCGGCATCGTCAAGGCCGGCCCGCGGGTGACCGGGGTGAGGACGCCGCACGAAGACTGGTCCGCGCCGATCGTGATCGACTGCGCCGGCCCTCACGCGGACGAGATCGGCGCGATGGCCGGGGTGGACGTCCCGTCGAAGCCCTACCGCCGCCAGGTGATGGTGACCGAGCCGCTGCCGGCCTTGCCGCCCGTCTTTCCTCTGATCGTCGATCTCGATACCGGCTTCTACGTCCACCGGCAGGGCCTGAGCGCGGTGCTGATGGGCGGCACCGACAAGGACATCAAGGCGGGCCACGACACCACGGTGGACTGGGACGCCTTCGACGCGGTGTTCCGGGCGGCGGCCCTGCGGGTGCCGCCGCTGGCCGAGGCGCAGGTGATGCGGGCCTACGCGGGCGTGCGCGACCTCACGCCCGACTACCACGGCATCCTCGGCCCGGCCGCGCAGGCGCCCGGCTTCTACGTGGCCTGCGGCTTCTCCGGGCACGGCTTCATGCACTCGCCCGCCATCGGCATCCTGATGGCCGAGATGCTCCTTGACGGCCGGACGGGCAGCATGGATATTCAAGCCTTGTCCCTCGACCGCTTCGCGGCGGGAAGGCTCCGCGCCGAAGCCAACATGTTCTGAGTGCAGTCACAGGAGGCAGGACCGATGCGGAAGCGTTTCGGGCTCGCGGTGATGACTCTGGCCCTCGTGGCGATGCTGGCCGGCGGCGCGGCCGCGCAGCAGTCGCTGACCTGGACCGCCGGCGCGGTCGGCGGCGGCTGGTATGCGATCTCGGGCGGCATGGCCGAGCTGCTGCGCGAGAAGGCCGGGCTCAATATCAAGGTCGTGCCGGGCGGAGGCACCCAGAACCCCGTCCTGGTGGAGAAGGGCGAGGCCGATCTCGGCATGGGCCTGCCGCCGCTGCTGGGCGCCGCCGTCCGCGGCGAGGACCCGTACCCGGGCCAGAAGATGGCCAAGCTCCGCGCGCTCGCCGGCAACATGAGCCTCAACACCTTCCACTTCTACGTGGCCGCCGACTCGCCGTTCGCGAAGATGACCATGGAGGAGATCTTCAAGACCAAGAAGCCGATGCGCCTGGCCATCTCCAAGCCCGGCTCCTCGGACGTGTGGGTCTTCGAGAAGGTCATGGAGTTCTACGGCTACTGCCAGCCCGGCAAGACCGCGGACTGCTACAAGACCTGGGAGGCGGCGGGCACCAAGTTCTTCCGCGGCTCCTACGCCGAGCAGGCGGGCGCGTTCAAGGACCGCAACGTGGACGGCACCTTCACCTTCCTGGCCCTGCCGGGCGCCTCCATCACCGAGGCCTCGGTCGGGCGCGAGCTGAAGATCCTGGCGTTTCCGAAGCCGCTGCTCGCGCACCTCGGCAAGTTCGGGCTGGGCGAGGGAATCATCCCCGCCGGCACGTATCCCAAGGCCGCCAACGGCAACGAGCCGGTGGTCTCGGCCACCATGGGCACCACGATCACGGTGTCGAGCGGCATGCCGAACGACCTCGCCTACACGATCACCAAGGCGCTCAACGACAACGCGGACCGCGTGCGCAAGATCCACGGCAGCCTCGCCGACTACGAGCCCGCCAAGGGGCACCTCTTCCTGGGCGTCGCGCTCCATCCGGGCGCCGAGCGCTACTACCGGGAGAAGGGCTGGCTCAAGTAGTCCGGCCCTCGAGGCGTCGGAGGTAGCGAATCAGAAAGCTCGAGGGATGGGTCTACTGGGCGGCCGGCGCCTACGCGGCGGCGGCCGCCCTCTTCCATCTCTACACCGCGGGCTACGGCACGCTCGAGCCGCGGCTGCAGCGCTCGGTGCACCTCCTCTTCCTGGTCCCGCTGGTCTTCGTCGCCTTTCCGTTCAACGCCCGCTCGCCCCGAACGCGCCCGAGCGCCTTCGACTGGCTCTGGGCCGCCCTCGCCGCGGTCGCCAGCCTGTACCTGATCTGGGACGCGGACCGGCTCAACCACCGCTGGGAAGGCGCCTCCCCGGTGCTGCCCATCGAGGTGGTCATCGGCTCCGTCATGGCCCTCCTCGTGATCGAGGCCTGCCGCCGGTCGCTGTCGCCCTGGATGGCGGTCACCATCTGCCTCTCGCTCGTCTACCTCGGCACGAGCCAGTGGATCCCCGGCCTCTTCAACTTCAAGGGCTACACCTTCCCCCGGATGGTCGAGTTCGTCTACCTGGCCGGGGACGAGGGCATGTACGGCTTCCTCACCGGCATCTCGTCCAACATCCTCTTCATCTACGTGGTCTTCGCCGCGGTCATGATGAAGGCCGGCGTCGGCGAGTTCGTCATCGATCTCGCGGTGCGGCTGGCCGGCTGGGCCCGCGGCGGCCCGGCCAAGATCGCGGTCATCGCCTCCGCCCTCTTCGGCACCATCTCGGGCTCGACGGTGGCCAACGTCTACGCCACCGGCTCCTTCACGATCCCGTTGATGAAGAAGGGCGGCTACCCCGCGAAGAACGCGGCCGCCATCGAGGCCATCGCGGGCACCGGCGGGCAGATCATGCCGCCGGTCATGGGCGCGGGCGTCTTCATCATGTCCGAGGTCACCGGGATCTCGTACTTCGAGATCATCAAGGCCGCGGTCGTCCCGGCCATCCTCTACTACGTGGGCCTCCTCGCGATGGTGCACTTCCTGGCCCTGCGCTACGGCCTGCGCCCGGTCCCGCGCTCGGAGCTGCCGTCCTGGACACCGGTGCTGCGGCGCGCCTACTTCCTCATCCCGTTCGGGCTCATCGTGTACCTGCTGGCCGAGGGGTATTCGCCGACCGGCGCGGCGTTCTACACCATCGTGGTGACGTTCGCGCTGTCCTTTCTCGACCGCCAGACGTGGATGACGCCCCGCCGGTGCTGGGAGGCGCTCACCGAGGCCTCGTTCTCGGCCGCGACGATCGCGGTGGCCCTGGCCGGCTCGGGCATGATCGTGGGCGTGTTGACCCGCACCGGCGCCGCGCTGGCCTTCGGCGGAGTCGTGGTGGAGATGGCGGGCGGAATCCTGCTGGTCGCCATGCTGCTCGTGTTCCTCGTGGTGTCGATCCTGGGCACCGGGATCCCGACCACCGCGGCCTACATCATCGCGGTCACGGTGGGGGCGGCCGCGATGGGCAATCTCGGCGTCGGCCTGCTCGCCGCGCATCTCTTCGTCTTCTACTACGCGGTGCTGTCGGATCTCACGCCGCCCGACGCGGTCACCGCCTTCGCGGCGGCCAACATCGCGGGAGCCGACATGTTCGCCACCGGCATCGAGGCCTTTCGCCTGGGCATCGCCGGCTTCCTCGTCCCGTTCGCCTTCGTCTACCACGGCGAGCTGCTGCTCCAGGGGCCGTGGCCGCAGATCCTCCTGATGTCGGGCCTGGCCGCCGTCTCGGCCGTCGCCCTCGCGTCCTTCGTGGTCGGGCACGCCTGGGGGCCCGTCTCGGGCTGGCTGCGCTGGCTGTGCCTGGTGGCGGCCGCCCTGCTGGTGGTCCGCACGGGCGCGCTGCAGGCGGTGGGACTGGTCGTGTACGCGGCGATCGTGCTGCTGAGCGCGCGGCGCCGCCCGGAGACGTCCGCGGTCAGCGCCGCCTGAGCCGCGCGACGAGACCTCCGTCGGCGGGCGGGAACTCGTAGCGGCCGAGGTCCGCCGGCGCCACCCAGGCGATCTCCTGGCCCTCCGCGGCGCGCGGCTCATCCTCGAGCGCGCAGCGAAAGAAGCGCAGCCGGACGACCTTTTCGGGATAGGCCCACTCGACGTCCTCGACCAGCTCGCCGACCGTCACCGCCGCGTCGAGCTCCTCGCGGATCTCCCGCACCAGCGCCGCTTCCGGCGTCTCGCCGGCCTGCCGCTTCCCGCCCGGGAACTCCCAGAGCCCACCCAGGTGGCTGCCCGCGCGCCGCCGCGCGATCAGGATCCGTCCCCCGCGCTCGATCACCGCCGCCACCACCTCGACGACCTTCTCCCCCTCTCCCCTCGGGGGAGAGGGCCGGGTGAGGGGCTCGCTCATGAAGCGGTCCATCCCCCGTCCACTGCCAGGGTGGAGCCGGTGACATAGCGCGAGGCGTCCGACGCCAGGTAGAGACACGCGGCCGCGACGTCGTCCACATGGCCGGCCCGCCCGATCGGGATGCGGTGCCGCAGCATGTTCCGGCGGAACTCGCTCACGCCCGCGTTGATGGCGGTGTCGATGGTGCCGGGCGCCACCACGTTGACGCGGATGCCGTCCCGGACGAGCTCGACGGCGGCGGCGCGGGCCAGCGCGTTGAGCCCGCCCTTGGAGGCGACGTAGGGCAGAAAGAACGGCGCGGCCGCGGTGCCCAGCGCGGAGCCGATGTGGATGATGCTTCCGCCGCCGCGCTCGCGCATGGGTCCGGTGACGAGCTTGGTCAGCACGAAGGCGCCGAGCAGGTTGATGCGGAGCACCTCGGCGAAATCGGCCGCCGCGATCTCGGTCAGCGGCGACTGCAGCCGTACCGCCGCGGAGTTGACCATCACGTCCACGCCGCCCCACTCGGTCCGGGCGGCCGCCACCAGGCGGTCCACGTCGCGCTCGGCGCCCGCGTCCCCCGCGATGGCCAGCGCGGCGCCGCCGGCGCCGGTGATCGCGCTCACGACCTCCCGCAGCGGCGCGGGCCGCCGGCCGAACACGGCCACGCGCGCGCCTTCGCGCGCGAATCGCTCCGCGATCGCCCGGCCGATGCCGGTGCCGCCGCCCGCCACCAGCGCGACCTTGCCGTCAAGCGCGCCCATCGATGCCCCCGGTCCGATAGGCAGCGCAGAAGCGCTTCATGGGGCAGGGCCGGCAGCGCGGCGCCCGCGCCGTGCACCACGTGGCCCCGAAGTCCATCAGGGCCTGGTTGTAGTCGTAGGAGCGCCGGCGCGGCACGAGCACGCCCGCCAGCTCCCACAGCGCCTTCTGCCCCCGCAGCCGCGCGAGCCGCCGCGGCCCCAGGAAGACGCGCCCGAGCACCCGGCGCACGTTGGTGTCCACGATGGGCACGGCGCGCCCGTAGGCGAAGCAGAGGAGCGCGCCCGCGGTGTAGCGGCCGATCCCCCGCATGCCCCGGAGGGCCGCCGCGTCGTCGGGAAGCCGCCCGCCGTAGCTCGCCACCGCCTCGCACGCGATGCCGCGCAGGTTGTGGGGACGGACGTTGTAGCCGAGCGGGTACCAGAGACGCCGGACGTCCTCGGGCGCCGCGCCGGCGAGGGCCTCGAGCGTGGGATAGCGATCGAGGAACTCGTGGTACTTGGGCACCACCCGCTCCACCTGCGTCTGCTGGAGCATGATCTCGGAGACGAGGATGTGATACGGGTCGTCGGTGCGCCGCCACGGCAGGTCGCGGCGATGACGGCCGTACCAGTGCAGCAGGCGGCGGCGGAAGCGCGAGCGGGCCCGGGAATCGGGCGATGCGGTGGGCGACACGGCGGCCATTGTGTACGAGTCGGCCGGGACCCGCAAGTTGACAGGCGCCTCACCCGCGACAACAATGACCTCATGCCCGACGTCCTTGCCGAGTACCGCGCCGCCCGAGAAGCGGCCGCCCTCTTCGACCGCTCCGCGCTCGGGAAGGTCAGCGTCACCGGCCGCGATCGCCTGGCGTTCCTCCAGGGCATGCTCACCAACGACGTCAAGGGCCTCCTGCCGGGCCAGGGCGCGCCCGCCGCCTTCCTCGACGCCCACGGCAAGGTGATGGTCCTGCTCGTGGTCTACGCCGCCGCGGACCGCGTGCTGCTCGAGCTGCCCGCGAGCCTCACCGAGAAGACGCTCCAGACGCTCGACCGGTACCTGATCTCGGAGAAGGCCGCCTTCGAGGCGGTGGACGACGGCTTCGCCATCTGGTCGCTCCAGGGGCCGGCCGCCCGCGGCCTGCTCGAGGGCCTGACCGGCGTCGCGCTGGAGCTGCCGGGCTACGGCCACGCCGAGGTCACGATCGGCGGCGCGCCGGCGCGGGTGATCCACCGCGCGGAGGGCCCGGCGCCGGGCTTCCACTGCTGGGTGCCCGCCGAGCACGGCGCCACCGTCCGGGCCGCCCTCGAGACCGCCGGCGCGGTGCCCGCCGGCGCCGGGACGCTGGAGGTCCTGCGGGTCGAGGCCGGCCAGCCCTGGTATCCGCAGGACGTGGACGATTCGGTGATCCTGCCCGAGACGCGACTCGATCCGCTGGTGAGCTATACCAAGGGCTGCTACATCGGCCAGGAAGTGGTGGCGCGCGTGAAGTATCGGGGGCACGTCAACCGCGCGCTGAGCGGGCTCGTGATCGACGGCGATCGGGTTCCCGGACAGGACGCCCGCGTCACCGCGGAGGGCAAGGAGGTCGGCCGTCTCACCTCCGCGGTACGCTCGCTCGCGCTGGGCCGGCCGATCGCGCTCGGCTACATCCGCCGGGAGCACTTCGAGCCGGGCACCGCGGTCACGGTGGTAGACGCGCTCGGCGAGCAGCCGGCCCGGGTCGCCGCGCTCCCGTTCGTCGCCCCCGCGCGGGCCTGACCGGGCCCTCTGGCCGATGACCTCGTCCCGTCCCGCGAACCGGCTCGCCTCCGAGACCAGCCCGTACCTGCTCCAGCACGCCCACAACCCGGTGGACTGGTATCCGTGGGGCCCGGACGCCTTCGCCCTCGCCCGCCGCGAGGACAAGCCGGTGCTGCTCTCGGTGGGCTACTCGGCCTGCCACTGGTGTCACGTGATGGAGCGTGAGTCGTTCGAGAACGACGAGATCGCCGCGCTGATGAACCGCCTCTTCGTGTCCATCAAGGTGGACCGCGAGGAGCGGCCGGACGTGGACCAGATCTACATGCAGGCCGTGCAGTCCATGACCGGCCGGGGCGGCTGGCCGATGACCGTGTTCCTCACGCCCGACGGCGTGCCGTTCTACGGCGGCACCTACTTCCCGCCGGTGGACCGCCACGGCATGCCCGCCTTCCCGCGGCTGCTCCAGTCCATCGCGGACGCCTATCACGGCCGCCGCGGCGAGGTGCTCGAAGCCGGCCGCCAGCTCGTGGAGAGCATGCAACAGTCCGAGCGCCTCACCCGCGCGGCCAGCCTGCTGACCCGGGAGGTCCTGGTGGGCGCCTACCTGGGCCTGTCCGCCGAGTTCGACGAGCGCGACGGCGGCCTCGGCCAGGCGCCCAAGTTCCCGCAGCCCATGACCTGGGAGGCGATCCTGCGCGTGTGGAAGCGGACCGGGGACGCGCGCGCGCTCGCGATGCTGCGCCACACGCTGACCCGCATGGCCCGCGGCGGCATCTACGACCAGCTCGGCGGCGGCTTCCATCGCTACTCGGTGGACGGGCAGTGGCTGGTGCCGCACTTCGAGAAGATGCTCTACGACAATGCCCAGCTCGCCTCGCTCTACCTCCACGCCTGGCTCGCCACCGGGGAGCCCGAGTACCGGCGCGTGACCGAGGAGACCCTCGACTACGCGCTGCGCGAGATGACGCATCCGGCCGGCGGCTTCTACTCGGCCCAGGACGCCGACTCCGAGGGCGTCGAGGGCAAGTTCTTCGTCTGGTCGCCGGAGGAGATCCGCGCCGTCCTGGGCGACGAGACGCTCGCCCGGACCGCGCTGGCGTACTGGGGCGTGGCCGACGGGCCCAACTTCGAGGGCCACAACATCCTCTTCGTGCCGCGCGAGCCCGCGGAGGTGGCCGGGACGCTCGGCCTGAGCGTGGACGAGCTCGCGGCCCGGCTCGCCCGCGCCCGTCGGGTGCTCCAGGCGCACCGGGAGAAGCGCGTCCACCCGGCTCTGGACGACAAGGTGCTGGCCTCCTGGAACGGCCTCACGCTGGCCGCGCTCGCCGAGGCCGCGGCCGCGCTGGGCCGGCCCGACTATCTCGCCGCCGCCGTGCGCAACGCGAAGTTCCTGACCTCATCCATGGTGCGAGACGGCCGGCTGCTCCGCTCCTGGAAGGACGGCCAGGCCCGGATCACCGGCTACCTGGAGGATCACGCGATGGTGGGGGCGGGCCTGCTCGCCCTCTACGAGGCGACCTTCGACCGGCGCTGGCTCGACGAGTCGCGCCGGCTCGCGGAGGAGACCCTGCGCCTGTTCTGGAACGCCGAGCGCGAGACGTTCTTCGACACCGGCCACGACCAGGAGAGCCTGGTGGTCCGGCCGCGGAACATCTTCGACAACGCGGTGCCGAGCGGCACATCGGTGACCATCGAGTGGCTGCTCAAGCTCGCGATCGTGACCGGCGAGGAGCGCTACGAGGCGGTCGCGCTCCAGGCGCTCCGGCCGATGGCCGACGTCATGCAGAAGTACCCGTCCGGGTTCGGCCGCTATCTCTCCGCGCTCGACTTCCACCTGGGCCCGGTGGCCGAGGTGGCGCTGGTGTGGCCGGCCGGCGCCGACGCCGCCGGCGCCCCGCTCGCCGAGACGGTGTTCCGGCGCTACCAGCCCAATCGCGTGGTGGTCGGCGCGGCGGCCGGCGCGGCGGGCGCCGCCGGACTGCCGCTCCTGGCCGAGCGGGGTACGGTGGACGGCAAGGCGACCGCCTACGTGTGCCGCCGCTACGTCTGCCAGCTCCCGGTCACCGAGCCGGAGGCGCTCGCGCGACAGCTCGACGCCGGGGTATAATCCGGATCGCGCCGCTGGGGGAGGTCTCCTGAGAACCGGGTGCGGCCCGGGACCCCTCGAACCTGCACTGGGTAATTCCAGCGAAGGGAACGCGGCGCTGGGCACCGTCACTGGACCGCACCCTTTCTCGGAAAGGCGTGCGGTTTTTTCATGACGGTCACCGTCAACGGCAAGCCGATGGAGCTGCCCGAAGGGCTCAGCATCGAGGACCTGCTGGCCCGGCTCAAGGTCCGCCGCGAGTTCACCGCGGTGGCCCTCAACCGTGAGGTCGCCCAGCGGGCGCGCTACGCGGAGACCCGGCTGTCGGACGGAGACAAGATCGAGATCGTCCATCCCATGGGTGGAGGCTAGCGAGAACGCAAGGGGGCAATCATGTACGACACGTCACTGTGGCTGGGCGGGAAAGAGTTCAAGTCGCGTCTCATCGTCGGGACCGGAAAATACCCGTCGTTCGAGAACATGCGCGAAGCCATCGAGGCCTCCGGGGCCGAGATCGTCACGGTGGCGGTGCGGCGGGTGAGCCTGCCGGGGCAAGGGGAGTCTCTTCTCGACTTCGTGGACCCCAAGAAGTACACGCTCCTGCCGAACACCGCCGGCTGCTACACCGCGGACGAGGCGGTCCGGACCTGCTACCTGGCCCGCGAGGCGGGCCTGGGGACCCTGGTCAAGCTGGAGGTGATCGGCGACTCGCGCACGCTCTTCCCCGACGTGATCGGCCTGCTCGAGGCCACACGCACGCTCTCCCGCGAAGGCTTCACGGTGCTGCCCTATACGAACGACGACCCGGTGATGGCCAAGAAGCTGGAGGATGCCGGCGCGGCCGCGGTCATGCCGCTGGGGGCGCCGATCGGGTCCGGACTCGGCATCCGCAACCCGTACAACATCAAGCTGATCCTCGAGGCGGTGACGGTCCCGGTGATCGTGGACGCGGGCGTGGGCACCGCCTCGGACGCGGCCATCGCGATGGAGCTCGGCTGCGACGGGGTGCTGATGAACACCGCGATCGCCTCGGCCAAGGACCCGGTGGCCATGGCCACCGCGATGCGCCTGGCCGTCGAGGCCGGCCGGCTCGCGTTCAAGGCCGGACGAATCGGCAAGAAGCTCTACGCCACCGCGTCCTCCCCGCTGGAGGGCGTGCCCGAGTGGACGAGCTAGGCTTCTCCCTCTACCTGATCACCAACCGCGCGGCGTCCTCCCGGCCGCCGGCCGACGTGGTGGAGGAGTGCCTGGCCGCCGGCCTCCGCGCCGTGCAGCTCCGCGAGAAGGACCTCGAGGCGCGGGAGCTGCTCGCGCTGGCCGACACGCTCCGCGAGGCCACCCGGCGCCACGGCGCGCGCCTCCTCGTCAACGACCGCGCCGACGTCGCGCTGGCGGCGGGCGCCGACGGCGTCCAGCGCACGCACACCTCGCTGCCGGTGTCGGCCCTGCGCGCGATCACGCCGGCCGGGTTTCTCGTGGGCGCCTCCGTGCACTCGGAAGCGGAGGCGCGCGACGCCGCCGCGCAGGGCGCCGACTTCATCGTGTTCGGACCCGTCTACGACACGCCGTCCAAGCGGCGCTACGGCCCGCCGCAGGGCCTGGCCGCGCTGGAGACGGTCGCGCGCGCGGTGAGCCGCCCGGTGCTGGCGGTGGGCGGGCTCACGCCGGCGCGGGTGCCGGACGTGCTCGCGGCCGGCGCGGCCGGGGTGGCGGTGATCGGCGCGATCTACGCGGCCCCGCGGCCCGCGGACGCGACCAAGGCGTTCCTCGACGCGCTGGGGAGGGCGTGATGGCCGCGCTCTCGGTCGCGGTGATCGGCGGCGGCATCATCGGCTGCGCCGCCGCGCAGGAGCTGGCCAAGCGCGGCTGCCGCGTCACCCTGCTCGAGCGGGCGAGCCCGGGCGCGGAGGCCTCGGGCGCGGCGGCGGGCCTGCTGTCCCCGCTGGGGCCGTCCCCCGAGCCCGGACCCTTTCACCGGCTCGCGATCGAGAGCTGGCGCCTCTACCCCGCGGTGGCCGCCGAGCTGCGGGATCTCACCGGGGTGGACGTCGAGCACATGACCGCGGGCACGCTCTACCTGCTCCATTCTCCTCCGGAGATCGAGGCGGCCCGGCAACGCCGGAGCTGGCCGCTGGCCGCCGAGTTCGGCATCGAGGTGGTGGAGGGGAGCGAGCTGCGGGCGCTCGAGCCCGCGCTCGCCAAGGACCTGAGCGCGGCCCTGCTGGTCCGCGGTGATCACTGGGTGAACAACCAGCGGCTGGTGACCGCCTACGCGGCGGCCGCCGCGGCGCGGGGCGTCACGGTGCGCACGGGCGTGGAGGTGAGCCGCATCCTGGTCGAGGGTGGCCGCGTCCGCGGCGTCCTCGTGGACGGCGAGATGCTCCACGCCGACGCCGTCCTGCTGGCCGCGGGCGCCTGGTCGGGAGCGCTGGCCGCCTCCGCCGGCCTCCGGTTGCCGGTGGCGCCGGTGCGCGGCCAGATGCTGGCGGTGAGCAATGTCCCCCCGCTGATCTCGCGCGCGATCCACGGCGACGACGTCTACGTGGTGCCGCGGCCTTCCGGCGAGATCCTGATCGGCGCGACGGTGGAGCACGCGGGCTTCGTGCGCGCGGTCACCCCCGACGGCCTCGGCTCCCTCATCGCCGCCGCGGTGGCCCTCGTCCCCGAGATCGGCCGGCGCCCGGTCACCCGCTCCTGGTGCGGCTTCCGGCCGTGGGTCCCCGACGGCCAGCCCGTGCTGGGGCCCAGTCCGGCCGCGGCCGGCCTGTTCGTGGCGACCGCCCACTTCCGTAACGGCATCCTCATGGCACCCATCACCGCGGCGCTGCTGACCCGCTGTATCGTCGACGGTGAGACCCCGGATTCACTCACCCCGTTTCTGCCCGACCGCTTTCTCTAGGAGGCTTCTCGTGGCGACCAAGCAAGACATCAAGAACGCCGTCTGCGCGGCCATCGACCGGAACGCCGAGCGCATCATCGGGCTCGGCGAGCGCATCCGCCGCCAGCCCGAGCTCGGCTTCAAGGAGTTCAAGACCGCGCGGCTGGCCGAGGAGACTCTCGCGGAGCTGGGCCTCAAGCCCCGCAATGGCCTCGCGATCACCGGCGTGCGGGCCGAAGCGAAGGGAGCCAAGGACGGCCCGACCTTCGCGCTGCTGGGCGAGCTGGACGGCCTGGTGGTGGCGGGCCATCCGATCGCGGATCCGGAGACCGGCGCCGCGCACGCCTGCGGTCACAACGCCCAGATGGCGGGCCTCCTGGGCGCCGCGATGGGCCTCTGCGAGGCGCGCGCCTTCGAGCATCTGGCGGGCCGCGTGGTCTTCTTCGCGGTGCCCGCCGAGGAGTACGGCGACGTCGAGTGGCGCGTGCAGCAGGCGCGCGCGGGCCGCCTCGAGTTCCTCGGGGGCAAGCCCGAGCTGCTCCGCCTGGGCCACTTCGACGACGTCGACCTCGCGATGATGATCCACACCACCTCGCAGCCCGAGATGAAGAAGGCGGGCGTGGCCGCCTCCAACAACGGCTGCATCGTGAAGACGGTGCGCTACATCGGGCGCGCCTCGCACGCGGGCGGGGCGCCGCACCTGGGGATCAACGCGCTCTACGCGGCCAACATCGGCCTGGCCGCCATCAACGCCCTGCGGGAGACCTTTCGGGACGAAGATTCGATCCGGGTGCACCCGATCATCACCCACGGCGGCAGCCAGGTGAACGTGATCCCGGGCGAGGTGCGCCTGGAGACCTACGTGCG
>DATHSW010000280.1:0-4782 GCA_035463855.1 Candidatus Deferrimicrobiaceae bacterium
GTCGATCGGCTCCGGCCGCGCGGGCGACCACATCACGACGCTGGCGCTCGTGCGCGAGGCGGAGATCTGGAACGCGCTCCAGCGCGTGATCCCCAACGTGACCGGCGTCCACGTGCCGCTGTCCGGCACGTCGTCCTTCAGTGCCTACGTCGCGATCAAGCAGGGCCGCCCGGGCGAGGCCAAGCACGTGATCCCGATCGTGCTCGGCGTGGATCACTACCTGAAGCTCGTGATCGTGGTGGACGACGACATCGACGTCTTCGACGAGTCCGACGTGATGTGGGCGGTGGCCACCCGGATGCAGGCCGACCGCGACCTCGTCACCATCGGCGGGAGCCTCGGCGCCATGCTCGACCCCAGCGCCGACGAGCGCGGGGTCACCGCCAAGCTGGGCATCGACGCCACGCGCCCGTTCGGCGAGCCCTTCGCCTCGAAGCTCGTGATGGATCCGGCGAAGATGGCGTGGGCGCGGACACTGGTCGATCGCCTCGGGGGTTGAGCGTCTCCGCCGACCGGGTTCCGGCGGCGCGCGAGTCGGCCGGGGGGGGCCGCCCGCGCCGCCACCCGCCCGCCCACGCGTGAGCTCGTGTGCGGATCAGGCCCGCGAGGCCCGGGCTTACTCGCCGCGCAGGCGGGGGTCGAGGAGGTCCCGCAGGGCGTCGCCCATCATGTTGAACGCGAGCACCGCCAGCATGATCGCGAGCCCGGAGAACGTGGTGATCCACGGGCAGCACTTGATGTACTGCCGTCCCTCGCTCAGGATGTTGCCCCAGCTCGGCGTCGGCGGCGGGATCCCGAGGCCGAGGAAGGACAGCCCGGCCTCGGTGCGGATCGCGGTGGCGATGTAGAGGGTGGCCACCACCACCAGCGCGTAGAGCGCGTTGGGGAACACGTGGCGGGCCATCACCCGGAGCTGCCCGCTGCCGAGGGCCCGCGCGGCCATGATGTAGTCCTGCTCCCGGATGGTGAGCGCCAGGCTGCGCGCCAGCCGCACGAAGTTGGGCGTCAGCGCCACCCCGATCGCCAGGATCTCGTTCACCAGCGAGCCGCCCAGCGCGGTAACGATGATCAGGGCGAGCAGGAGGGTCGGAAACGCCATCAGCATGTCCGCGCACCGCATGATGATGGTCTCGACCGTCCCGCCGCAGGTGCCGGCCAGGATACCGAGCGGCACGCCCAGGAGGAAGCCCCAGACCACCGAGGCCAGGCCCACCTGCAGCGACACGCGCGCCCCCCAGATGATGCGGCTCAGGATGTCGCGTCCGTACTCGTCGGTGCCGAGCAGGTGGCGCTCCACCGCCCCCGGGCCCTTGAGCACCGCGTCCGAGTACTGCGCCGAAGGGCTGAGCGGCGCGATGAGGGGGGCGGCGGCGGCCAGCACGATCATGCCCAGCGCCATGACGATGCCGATCCCGATCGGCAGCCACCGCCGCAGCTGCCCGCCGAGAGAGCGGCGCGGTGTCTCCCGCTCGAGGGGAACCCCGAGATCGAACGAGTCTGCCCGCCGGCTGATGGCCATCGCGGCTCCGATCCGGGCCTAGCGGTAGGTGATCCGGGGGTCGACGATCGCGTAGGCGAGGTCGACGACCAGGTTGACGACGATGATGATCATGGTGAAGACGGTGATGGCGCCCTGGGCGAGCGGGTAGTCACGGGCCCCGATGGCATCCACCAGCATCTTGCCGAGGCCGGGACGGGTGAACACGGTCTCGGTGAGCACGGTACCGGTCAGCGCGATCGCCACGAAGAGGCCGATGATGGTGAGCAGCGGCACCATCATGTTCCGGAAGGCGTGCTTGTAGACCACCGCGCGCTCCCCCTGGCCCTTGGCCCGGGCGGTCCGGATGTAGTCCTGGCTGATCACCTCCAGCATCGCCGAGCGGGCCAGGCGGCTGACGGTGGCGGCCAGGGTGAAGCCGAGAGCGAACGCGGGCAGGGCCAGGTGGTACAGCACGTCGCCCACCGCGGCCAGGAAGTCGCGGGGATAGGTGAAGGCCTCGCCGGTGCGGAGCATCTGGATGACCCCGTCCAGATCGCCGCCGCCGATGAGCGGGAAGATGTCCAGCCGCAGCGAGAACACGATCAGCAGCAAGATCCCGAGCCAGAAGACCGGCATCGAGAGCCCAAGCAGCGCGATGATGCGCAGCGGATAGTCGATCAGCGGGCTACGGCGCTTGAGCGCGGAGACGATCCCGATCGGGATGCCGATCAGGGCCGCCACCACCGCGCTCGCGAGCACCAGCACCAGGGTGTGCGGGAACATGCGGGCGATGTACTCGTTGACCGGGTAGCCCTGCCGGAAGGACTGGCCGAAATCGAGCCGTATCGACCGCCAGAGATAGTCCACGTACTGAACCGTGAGCGGACGCTGCAGCCCCAGATTCTTGGTGCAGTCCGCGAGCGCCTCGGTGGTGGCCTGGTCGCCCATCATGGCGAGGCAGGGATCACCCGGCAGGATGCGCATCGCGAAGAAGACGATGCTCATGGCCCCGAGCAGCATCGGGACCGCGACCAGGATCCGGCGCAGCGTGTACTTGAACATACCGTCCCGGCTCAGTGGACGATCTTGAGCATCTCCGGGTAGTTGTAGCTGTAGTGCAGCGTGAACTCCCCGTAGTCGGGACTGAACGGCGTGCTCACCCGCTTCGGGTTGCGGGCCCAGATGTTGGGCACGTCCTGGACCGGGAAGCACACCAGGTCGCGCTCGATGCGCTTCTGGGCCTCGGCGTAGATCGCGGCGCGCTTCTTGACGTCTCGCTCCTGCCGCCCGGCGACGAGGAGGTCGTCGATCGCCCGGTAGTGGGCGAAGTTGGTGCCCTTGTTGCCGGTGGCCGGATCCGGGATCTCCTTGGAGTCGAAGAAGAGCGAGAGCCACGGATCGGCGTCGGTGATCCGCGTGCCTCCGTAGAGCACGAAGGGGTCCAGATTCTTCCGGATGTTCTCGTGGAAAGTGGCATGCTCCACGATCTGCAGCTCGACGTTGATGCCCACCTTCTTGAGCTGCTCCTGGACGAGGGTGAGCACCTTGGGATAGAAGAACGACTTGCTGATGAAGTAGTTCTTGATCGTGAAGCCGTTGGGATGCCCCGCCTCGGCCAGGAGCTTCTTGGCCTTCTCGGGATTGTACTCGGGGAACGTCATCGGGATGTGACCGAAGTAGCCAGGAGGCACGCAGCTCGGGGCGACCTTGCCCAGGTCACCCGGGTACATGGTCTCCTTGATCGCGTTGCGGTCGATGGCGTGCATGAAAGCCCGCCGCACCCGGATGTCGTCGAAGGGCGGCTTGGTCATGTTGATGTAGAAGCGCTCCTGCCCGCCCGGGCCCCGCCGGTCGAGGATCGCCCCGATCTTCTTCACCTGGTCGGCGAAGTCGGCGGTCACCGCCTCGGGATAGAGGAGGTCGAACGTCCCCTTCTCGAGCCCGATCAGCTTGGTGGCGTCCTCGGGCACGTCGAACCAGTTGACCTCGTCGATCTGGGGACGCCCGCCGTGGTACTTGTCGAACGCCTTGAGGACGATCTTCTCCCGTGGCGAGTGCCGATCGAAATAGAACGGCCCCGTGCCGACCGGGTTCCACTTGAACTGCTCCCCGTACTTCTCGGTCGCCTTCTTCGAGATGATGTACCCCTGTTGGTAGCCGACCATCCGCAGCAGGAAGATCGGATCGAAGTTCTTCAGCGCGATCTGGACCGTGTGCGGGTCGAGGATCTCGATGGCCTTGATCACGCCGAGGTTGACGCCGAAGCGCGTGCCGGGCGCGCGCTTCATCTGCCGCTCGAAGCTGAACTTGACGTCCTCGGCGGTCAGCTCACCGAAGCCCTTGTGGAACTGCACGCCCTTCCGGAGCTTGAACGTCCACACCGTCCCGTCCGGCGAGAGCGTCCAGCTCTCGGCCAGGTCCGGCTCCACCTCGGCGGTGGTGACCTTGCCGTCCTTGATCGCGAACCGGGTGAGCCCCCGGTACATGAAGCGGAAGATGGCCTGGCTCTGCCCGAGGATGCTCGAGTGCGGGTCCAGGGACTCGGGCTCCTTGGCCGCGATGTTGAGGATCTTCTTCTGGGCCAGAGCCGCCGGTGGCTCGACGAGGGCGAGCAGGCCGAAGGCCAGAAGCGCGGCGAGGGCAACCACGGACGGAAGCGCGAACCGAGAGCGGACGAGGCTCGGCATATCAGGGATCCCCCTTGCGTGGAATGGGTGGCGACGGGCAGGCGGAGGACTCTTCTCGCGGCCGCGCTGCGCCGCGATCGTGGACCTCGAGCGGACCGGGACCGGGTCGGTCATTCGACGACCTCCGGCGGGACCGTTTGGGGCCAGCCCTGGGGCCGCGGGCGGGGCCCGCAGCGTGCCGGCCGCCACCCCCGGGGTTCAGGGTCCGCCAAGGATAGTCGAAGTCACCGCCAGGCGGCAAGCGTCAAGTGCTACTTCAGCCGCGGGTCCAGGGCGTCGCGCAGCCCGTCGCCGAAGAGGTTGAACCCCAGGACCGTGACGAAGATGGCCAGGCCCGGGAAGAGGGAGAGCCAGGCGTTGGCCTGGATGAAGGCGACGTTGGCCTTGAGGTCCCAGCCCCAGCTCGGGGTCGGGGGCTGAGTCCCCAGCCCCAGGAAGGAGAGCGTGGCTTCCACGATGATCGAGGTGGCGATGCCGAGGGTCGTGGTCACGATGATGGGAGCCAGGCAGTTCGGCAGGACGTGGTGCAGGAAGATCGACGGATCGCGCACCCCGAGGGCCCGGCAGGCCTCGATGTACTCCTTCTCCTTGATCGAGAGCACGCTGCCCCGGACG
>DATHSW010000281.1:0-2772 GCA_035463855.1 Candidatus Deferrimicrobiaceae bacterium
GTCCAGTCGCGGGGGTCGAGATAGCCGGTGCGGACCTTGTGCGAGTCCACCTTGGCCTCGGCGCAGAGCAGCCGTTGCACCAGCTGCTCCTTGGACATCTCGAGGCTCAGCACCAGGACCCGCTTGTGGTCCTCGACCCCCGCGTACTTGGCGATGTTCAGTGCGAAAGCGGTCTTGCCCATGGAGGGCCGGCCCGCGATGATGATGAAGTCACTGGGCTGGAAGCCCGACGTCATGCGGTCGAGGTCGTCGAAGCCGGTGGCGAGCCCGGTGATGTGCTCCTTGCGGTCGTAGAGCTTCTCGATGTGCTCGAAGGTGTCCTTCAGGATGGCCCGCACCGGAAAGGCGGAGCCCTGCATGCGGCGCTCGGAGATCTGGAAGATCAGCCGCTCCGCGTCGTCGAGCAGCTTGTCCACGTCGTCGCGGGCCTCGTAGCTCTGCCCGATGATCTCGGTGGCGATGCGGATGAGATCGCGGAGGAGGGCCTTCTCCCGGACGATCGCGCCGTAGGAGAGCAGATGGGCCGCGGTGGCCGCCTCCTCGACCAGGCTCGCGAGAGCGGCGGCGCCGCCCACCTCCTCCAGCTCGGCGCGCCGCTTCAGCTCCTCCGAGACGGTGAGCAGGTCCACCGGTTCGTTGCGCTCGAAGAGCGCCACGGTGGCGTCGAAGATCTTGCGGTGCCCTTCCTTGTAGAAGTCGGCGGGCTTGAGAAGCTCGATGGCCTTGGGCAGGCTCTCCCGCTCGAGCAGGATCGCCCCCAGCACGGCCCGCTCCGCCTCCAGACTGTGGGGAGGGATCTTGGAGGTGAGCAGGTCGGTGAGCGTGGCCACGGCTATTCCCGGCTGACGGACACCTTCAACTGAGCGGTGACGTCGGCTTGCAGGCGCACCGGCACGATGAACTCGCCCAGGGTCTTGATGGGCTCGTCGAGCCCGATGCGGCGCCGCTCCACCTCGATGCCGTGCTGCGACAGGAAGGTCGCCACGTCGGCCCGTCCCACCGAGCCGAACAACCGGCCCTCGTCGGAGGCCTGCCGGCGCTGGGCGAAGTGCAGGGCCTCGATGGCCTGGGCCTGGGCCTGCGCGTCCGCGCGCAGCTTGGCCGCCTGCGCGTCCTGGCGCGCCTTGATCTGCTCGATGTTCTTGAGGTTGGCGGGGGTCGCGTGCAGAGCGAGCTTCTGGGGCAGCAGGAAGTTGCGCGCGTAGCCGTCGGAGACGTCGCGCACCTCGCCGCGGCGCCCCAGGGTCGGCACGTCGTCCATCAGAATGATTTTCACTACCGGCTCCTCGATTGGCCTCGCGTCATTCGGCGGTCTGGGCCAGCAGGGCCACCGTGCGCGCGCGGCGGACGGCGCGCGTCAATTCCCGCTGGTGGCGGGCGCAGCTCCCCGAGATCCGGCGCGGGGTGATCTTGCCGCGCTCCGAGACGAAGTTGCGGAGCCGGCGGATGTCCTTGTAATCGACCAGGCTGACGCGGTCCACGCAGAACTTGCAAACCTTGCGGCGACCGAACCGACGCCGCTTGACGGGCTTTCCTGCTGGCGGAATGGTTTGTTCCTCCTCTTGGAACGGGACGGTCTAGAACGGCACTTCGTCGTCGGCTTCGCCGCCCGCCTCGACCGGCTCGGGCACTCCGGGCGCGGCCGCCGCGGCGGATTTGCTGCGTCCCATGAACTGCACCCGCTCGGCGACGACCTCGACGACGCTGCGCTTCTGCCCATCCTTCGTTTCCCAGTCGCGAGTCTGCAGCCGACCCTCGACCATGATGGGGCTGCCCTTGTCGAGGTACTCGCCACAGCTCTCCGCCTGCTTGCCCCACACCACCACCGTGAGGAAGCAGGTCTCTTCGCGCTTCTCCCCACCTTGCGTCGTGTAGTTACGGTTGACGGCCAGCCGCAGATCGGCCACCGCGGTACCGCTGGGCGTGTACCGCAGCTCCGGAGTCCTCGTCAGGTTGCCGATCAGGAAGACTCGGTTCAGGTTCGCCATCAGACGACCTCCTCCACCGCCGGGGGCGCCGGCTTCGGCGCCGATCGGACCCGCTTGGGCGCCGGGACGCGGGTCGTGAAGTACCGGAGGACCTGCTCGTTGAGCCTCAGCTGGCGCTCGAACTCCTTGACGGTGGCCGGCTCCGCCTTGGACTCGAGGACCGCGTAGGTGCCTTCCCGCTGCTTGCGCATGTCGTAGGCGAGCCGGCGTTTGCCCCAGCTCTCCGCCTTGACCACCTCGCCGCCGAGCGCCGCGAGCGTGTCCTGGAGCTTGGTCAGCAGCGCGGTTACTTCCTCCTCGGTCAGCCGAGGATCGAAGATCAGTAGGGTCTCGTACGGGTACAGAACACTCACCTCCTTATCTGGCTGCTTCAAAGCGCTTTACGTTACCAGAGCCTGCCGCGAAAGACAACCTGCGTCAAGAGTCGACAAAAGAGTACGGCCCTTGCCGTCACCGGCAAGGGCCGTAGTCACCGCCCGGTCGTTTCGGCCGGGTCTAGAAGTCCCCGTGAGGCATCGGCGGGGCCGCCGCCGGCTTCTCCTCGGGCAGGTCGGTGATCAGCGCCTCCGTCGTCAGCAGCAGGGCGGCCACCGACGCCGCGTTCTGCAGCGCCACCCGCTCCACCTTGGTCGGGTCGATGATACCGGCCTGGATCATGTCCACGAACTCGAGCGACTCCGCGTCGAAGCCGCGGGTCACCACCTTCTCGGCCTTGACCTTCTCCACGATCACGCTGCCCTCGAGCCCCGCGTTCTCCACGATCTGGCGGATGGGCTCCTCGAGC
>DATHSW010000282.1:0-9177 GCA_035463855.1 Candidatus Deferrimicrobiaceae bacterium
ACCGCCGAGGAGGTCAACCGGGAAGAGTCGGAGAAGAGCCCGATGGCCAAGAAGGTCCACGCCTCCTACACCAAGTTCCAGAACCTGGTCGGGGAGTGGAGCATGATCTCGGAGGGCTCCTACTACAGCCTGCTCGGCTAGCGCCGGACCCGCGCATCAACCGGGGCGGAGCCTTTCGGGGCTCCGCCCTTCTTCGTTTCCCGCCTCTACCAGAAGCTCCGGAAGAACGTGATGGTGCCGTTGACGACCTCGGGGTAGGCGATGACGATGGTGAGGCCGATGATCTGAAGGGCCAGGAAGGGAATGACACCGCGGTAGATGGTCGGGGTCGAGATCGTATTGGCCGACACCACCCCCCGCAGATAGAAGAGGGCGAAGCCGAAGGGCGGCGACAAGAACGACGTCTGGAGGTTCACTCCGATCAGCACTCCCAGCCACACCGGGTCGAAGCCGAAGTGGGTGACGAGCACCGGGGTCAGGATGGGGACGTGGATGAAGCAGATCTCGAAGAAGTCGATGAAGAAGCCGAGGAGGAAGATCACGAACATCACGAGCGCCAGGACCCCGTAGGGCCCGAAGGGCAGGCTCTTGAGGAAGTCCTGGATCAGGTGGTCGCCGTTGAGCCCGCGGAAGACCAGCCCGAAGCAGTTGGCGCCGACGAGGATGATGAAGCCGAGGCTGGTGATGCGGAGCGTGGTCTGCATCACGGACCGCAGCATGGGCAGGGAGAAGCGGCGCTTCATGATGGTCAGGAAGAGGCCGCCCGCCGCACCCACCGACGCCGCTTCCGTCGGCGAGGCGATGCCCATGAAGATCGAGCCGAGGACTCCCACGATCAGGGCGAAGGCCGGGATGAGGGCGAAGGTCACCCGCTTGATGGCCTCGCCGCGGAAGGCCGCCAGCTCGTCCGCCGGAATGGGCGGGGCCAGCTCGGGCTTCCATTGCGAGAGGACGAAGAGGTAGATGATGTACAGGCCGACCAGGATGAGCCCCGGCACCACCGCGCCGACGTAGAGGTCGCCCACCGGCACGCCCATGATGTCGCCCAGGAGGATCAGGATCACGCTCGGGGGGATGATCTGGCCGAGGGTGCCGGAGGCGCAGATCGTGCCGCAGATCAGCTCCTTGTTGTAGCCGCGTCTCAGCATGGTCGGCAGCGAGATCATTCCCATGGTGATGACGCTGGCCCCCACGATGCCGGTGGAGGCGGCGAGGATGGCGCCCACCACCACCACCGAGATCGCGATGCCCCCCCGGAGCTTGCCGAAGAGCAGCGCCATGGTCTCCAGCAGCTCCTCGGCCAGGCCGGATTTCTCGAGCGCCACCCCCATGAAGACGAAGAGCGGCACCGCGAGCAGGGTGAAGTTCGTCATCGTGCCCCAGATCCGCAGGGGCAGGATGTCGAAGAAGTTGACGTGGAGGTACCCGAACAGGACCCCGAGGGTGCCGAAGAAGAAGCCCGTGAACGTGAGGCTGAAGGCCACCGGGAAGCCGAAGAAGAGGAAGGCGATCATGCCGACGAACATGAGGAAGCCGAGGAGCTGATCGCCCGGGATCACCTAGTGGATCTCCTTGGCGCGGCTCTCTGGCTCTTCCCAGCCGCGCGCCACGTAGTAGTTCTTCACGGCCTGGGAGAAGCCCTGGATGATCAGGATGACGAACGCGATGATGATGACGCTCTTGAGCGCCCAGCGGGCCGGGATGCCCCCGGGGTCGGGCGAGCCCTCGAGCACCATGTAGGCGTTCCGGAAGAAGGGCCACGTGGTGTAGACGATCATGAGGCACGACGGGAAGAAGAAGACGAAGAGCAGGATGAAGTCGAGCCCCGCCTTCCGCCGGGGGGACAGCCGCGAGTAGACGATGTCGACCCGGACGTGCTCGTCGTAGAGCATCACGTAGCCCGCGCCCAGCAGGTACGTGATCGCGAAGAGGTACCACTCGAGCTCCTGGGTGAAGACCGACGTCACGTTGAGCGCATAGCGCATCACCACGTCGGAGAAGACCACCAGCACCATCACGAGCATCAGCCAGGAGAGCGCCCGGCCGAAGGCGTCCTGCCAGGCGTCGATCCGCCGGGCGAGGCGCCGGATCGGAGATTCGACGGGATGGGCCGGCTTGGCGATCGAGGTGGCGGGGGGCATGCGCGGTGCCGCGATCTTGTAACATGGGGGCTCCCGGCCGGTCAAGCGGCGCCACGAAACGTTGACAGGCGCCCGGGCAGGTACTTAGAATCAGACCGACCAGTCGGTCTGGACACTCGAACCGGGAGGAAGCCATGGCCATTGCCGCCCCCGCGCCACCGCGACTGCGCGATCCGCGTCTGCTTCCGATCTGGGACCGGGTCCAGGCCGGGGAGCGCCTTTCCCGCGAGGACGGGCTGGCCCTCTTCGAGACCGCCGATCTCCACGGCCTGGGTCGCATCGCCGACTTCTTCAAGACCCGGCGGCACGGCGAGCAGGTCTTCTTCGTGCTCAACCGCTACATCAATCCAACGAACATATGTGTCCTCTCGTGCAGCTTCTGCGACTTCGCCCGGAAGAAGGGCGAGGCGGGCGCCTTCGAGAACACGATCGAGGACGTCCTCAACATGATCAAGCCGGGCACCCGGGAGGCCCATATCGTGGGCGGCCATCACCCGGACTGGCCCTTCGAGTACTTCGAGCGGATGATCGAGGCCATCCACAACGCCCGGCCCGAGACCCAGATCAAGGCCTTCACCGCGGCCGAGATCGACTACTTCTGGCGGCGCTGGAAGATCGAGCCCCGCGAGGCCCTCACCCGGCTCAAGAAGGCGGGGCTCCACTCGATGCCCGGGGGCGGCGCCGAGATCTTCTCCCGGCGGCTGCAGAAGCTGCTCCATTTCACGGGCAAGGCCGACGCCGACCGCTGGTGCGAGATCCACGGGATCGCCCACTCCCTGGGGATCAAGACGAACGCCACCATGCTCTACGGGCACGTGGAGACCATGGAGGAGCGGGTGGATCACCTGCTGCGGCTGCGCGAGCAGCAGGACCGCTCGGGCGGCTTCATCACCTTCATCCCCCTGTCCTACCAGACCGGGACCACCAAGCTCGTGCCGCGCCAGACTCCGCCCACCGACGATCTGCGGACGATCGCGGCCTCGCGGCTGCTCCTCGACAACTTCCCGCACATCGAGGCCTACTGGGTGATGATCGGCGAGGCCACCGCCTCCCTGGCGCTCCACTTCGGGGCCTCCGACGTCAACGGCACCCTCGAGGACGAGAAGATCGCCCACATGGCCCAGGCCGCGAGCCCGGCGGGTCTCGCCACCGAGCAGATTCTCCGGATGGTCCGGGACGCGGGCAAGATCCCGGTCGAGCGCGACGCCCTGTACAACGTCGTGAAGGTGTGGAGCTGACCGTGCTGCGCGTCGGGCGCATCCCGTATCTCAACTGCGAGCCCTTCTTCCACCGGTTGACCGGCGTGGATCTCGTGGACCTGATCCCGCGCCGGCTCGGGGAAGCCATGGCCGCGGGGCGCCTCGACGCGGGGCCGCTGTCGCTGATGGACTATCTCCGGATCGAGTCCGAGCTGACGCCCCTGCCCTACGGCATCGGCTGCCCCACCGGCGCCCGGAGCGTGCTCCTCTTCTCGGACCGCCCGCTGTCCAGTCTGGGCGGCGCCCGCGTCGGCATCACCGGAGAGACCTCGACGTCCGTCGAGCTGCTGCGGGTGCTGCTGGCGCTCCGCCACGAGGTCGAGCCGGCCGCGTGGGTCGCCGCGGAGGAGCCCTGCGACGCGGTGCTGCTCATCGGCGACCAGGCGATCCGGCGCGCGACGGGCGGCCCGCCCGCCCCGCACGTCATCGATCTCGGTCTCGAGTGGCGCGAGTGGTCGGGCCTGCCGTTCGTCTTCGCGCGCTGGGCGGTGGCCTCCCGGGTGCCCGCCCGCGAGCGCCGCGCCTTCGAGCGGGCGCTCGACGGCGCGCTCGACCTCGGGATGGCCGCGCTGCCCGAGATCGCCGCGGGGCGGCGCGATCTCGGATGGAGCGCGGCCCAGATCGCGTCCTACCTTCGCAACTTCGCGTTCCGGCTGGGCCCGGACGAGGAGAAGGGCGCCGCCGAGTTCGTCAGGCTGCGCGGACAGATCGGCCCACCGCCATGCTGAGCGGCATCCAGGCGAAGGCGGAGGCCGGCAAGCGGCTCGACCGCGCGGACGGGCTCTGGCTCCTCACCGAGGCGCCGCTGCTCGACCTGGGCAGCGTGGCCCACGAGGCGCGCTTCCGCCGCATCCCGGAGCGGCGGGTGACCTTCGTCATCGACACCAATCCGAACTACACGAACGTCTGCATCACCGACTGCCAGTTCTGCGCCTTCTACCGGCGGCCCGGGGACAAGGAGGCCTACACGCTGACCGTCGAGGAGGTGCTCGAGAAGGTCGGGTTCGCGGCCCGCGAGGGCGCGACCACCGTGCTGCTGCAGGGCGGCCACAACCCCGCCCTGCCGCTCTCGTACTACCTCGACCTGGTGCGCGAGACCCGGCGGCGCTTCCCGACCGTGACGCCGCACTTCTTCAGCGCCTCCGAGATCCGCACCATGTCCGAGGTGGCGGGCAAGCCGGTGCCCGAGGTGCTGGCGCTGCTCAAGCAGGCGGGGCAGACGAGCATCCCGGGGGGCGGCGCCGAGGTGCTCTCGGAGCGGGTGCGGCGCCGCATCGAGCCGAAGAAGGGCGGTCCGGGCGCGTGGCTCGAGGTGCACCGCGAGGCGCATCGCCAGGGCTTCAAGTCCACCGCCACCATGATGTACGGCCACGTGGAGCAGCCGGAGGACGTCCTCGACCACCTCGACGCGATCCGCGAGCTGCAGGACGAGCACGGAGGCTTCACCGCCTTCGTGCCGTGGTCCTTCAAGCCGGGCAACACGCTGCTCGAGAAGTGGATCAAGCAGTACAAGGGCCCGAACGCCTACCTCCGGGTGCTGGCGGTCTCCCGGCTCTACCTGGACAACTTCCCCCACGTGCAGGCCTCGTGGTTCTCCGAGGGGAAGCGGACCGGACAGGTGGCGCTCTCGTGGGGCGCGGACGACTTCGGGGGGACCCTCTTCGAGGAGAACGTCCACGCGGCGGCCGACTACGTCAACAAGACCACCGTGGACGAGATCGTGACCCTGATCCGGGACGCGGGCTTCGCGCCCGCCCAGCGCACGACCGACTACGAGATCATCAAGGCCTACGGGTGACCAGATCGGGGCGTCCCGCGCGTGAATGGCCCGCAGGTTGGCGAGTGCGGTTCTAGATCGGGTCCACCGGCGGCATGGACTTGATCAGGCCCCGCGCGTGCGCCATCTCGTAGAGCCGCTTGAGAGCGGCCCGGCCGTCGTCGCCCAACCGCTTGGTGTAGTCGTTGACGTACATGAGGACGAAGCGGCGGCAGGTCTCCTTGTCGATGCCCCGGCCGTAGCGCATCGCGTACTCCAGGGCCTCGTCCACGTTGGCGTAGGCGTAGTCGATCGCGTCGCGGAGCCCCTGCGAGATCGCGCGGTGGGTCTGCTCGCCCAGGTCGCGCCGCATCACGTTGATGCCGAGGGGCAGCGGCAGGCCGGACTCTTTCGCCCACTCCTGCCCCAGGTCGAGCACCTTGTGGAGGCCCATGCGCTGGTGGGTGATCTGCCCCTCGTGGATGAGCAGGCCCAGGTCCGCCTGGCCCTCCAGGACGACCTTGGGAATCTTGTCGAAGGCGACCTCGATGGTGGGCGGGTCACCGACGTACAGCCGCAGGAGCAGGGCCGCGGTGGTGTGGCTGCCCGGAATGGCGACCACCTTCTCCTCCAGCTGGGCGCGCGGGATGGGCTCTCTCGCCACCAGGATCGGGCCGTAGCCCTTCCCCATCGATGCCCCGGGGTCCATCATCCGATACTGGTCGTGCACCAGGGTATAGGTCGCGGCGGACACCGCGGTGACCTCGAGCTCGCCGGTGCGGGCGCGCCGGTTGAGCGATTCGATGTCCTCCAGCACGTGCTCGATCTCGATGCCGGGGATCTTCACCTTCCCCGAGTTGAGCGCGTAGAACATGAAGGCGTCATCGGGATCCGGGCTGTGACCGATGCGAATCAGCATGCGACCTCCTACAGTGTGGGCTTCACTGTGAGCCGAGCGTGACGAAGCCGGGAACCCGTGACAAGATTCTCCAGGCCGCGCTGGAGATCTTCGCCGAGAAAGGGTATCACAGGGCGCTGGTCGACGACATCGTGCGCGCCTCGCGCACGTCGAAGGGCGCGGTGTATCATCACTTCCCGAACAAGGAGGCGCTCTTCCTGGCCCTGGTCGACCAGTTCTCGGCCCGGCTCGCCGAGGCAATGGCCGCCGCGATCGGGGGAGCGCACGGCGCGCTCGGCAAGGTGCAGGCCGCGCTGACCGCCGGCCTCGAGACCTTCTCCCGCCATCGGGAGCTCGCCCGCATCCTGCTGCTCGAATCGGTGAGCCTGGGCCCCGCCTATCAGAGCAAGCGGCTGGAAGTGCACGAGCGCTTCGCGTCGCTCATCCAGGCGTATCTCGACGACGCGGTGGCGGAGGGCTCGATCCCACCCCTGGACACGCGCGTGGCCACGCTCGCGTGGCTGGGCGCGGTCAACGAGGTCGTGATCCAGTGGCTCTACCGCGGGCGGCCGGACCTGATGACGGAGGCGGTGCCCGCGCTGACCCCGCTCCTGCTCCGCAGCATCGGCGCCGCTCAGTAGCGGACGCGGGGACGGGCGAACCGGATCGCGAAGTCCCCGGACTTGATGGCGCGCAGGATGGCGTCGGCGCTCCGGGACGCCTCGACCTCGACCCACGCGCGACCGAAGTCCTCGTCGCGGTGGCCGTCGTCGGTGGCCACCTTGGGGAACTGGATGGCCTCGACGTCGTACTCTGGCTGGTACACCCCGGTGTCGGTGATCTCCACCGCGTGAATGGGCAGGCCGTCGCGCGTGATCGTGCGGATCCGCCGCAGGGTCTGCTCCACCGTCAGTGCATAGCGCGCCGGGTGGTTCAGGATGAACAGGGTCTCGTGGTCGCCGGTGATCTTCCCCACATGCTGGCCGAGGGGCCGGTAGTCGATCTCCACCCCCGGGAGGACGAGCAGGCGATCGTCCCCGGCCGGGATCCGGAACCAGTAGTCCTCCTGGATCCGGTCGTCGTGATCGGTGATGGCGAGGAAGTCGTAGCCGAGATCCCGGTAGCGCTCCACGACCTCGTCGACCGGCCGGCGCCCGTCCGAGAAGGTCGTGTGGGTGTGGAGATTCCCCTTGAGCAGCGGCATCGAGACTACCGCGCCGCGCGCCGCGTGGGGCGGCTCAGCGGGGGTCGGAGACCCGGCGGACGGAAGCCGCCGGTGGAGAATCCCAGATGACCGTAAAGCCCAGAGCGAACCAGCCCGCACGGGCCCACGGCTCCTGCGACACGAGGCTGCCCACCGGAGTCGATGGCGACGTCCAGCCCGAGAGGCCGTACTTGGTGCCGCCCGCTGTCTGCCCCACGAAAGGCTCGATGAATGCCGGCTGATGGCGAACCCGGACGTCCTCGCGGTAGAAGTCCGACTCCCGGGGCCGGGTGGCCTCCCGGGTGGCCGGGGTCGGCTCCACGATCCGGATCTGAGGGAGCTTCTCCGGAGCGGTGGCCTGGATCTCGACCGGGCTCTGGGCGAAGGCCGGAGCCGCGAGCATCCCAACGATCATCAATGCACCGGCCAGCTTCATGGCGTCATCATCTCAAAAGGCCCTGCCCGCCGCAAGCGAAGCGCCCGGGCCATCGCGAGACTGCGCAAGAGTTGCTCAGCTCTGCTACGAAAAGGCGACTTGTCGTGATTGGGTATTGCGTTTCATATTCAGATAAGCAAAAGTGGAAATGAAGACCAAAGCACGTCGCGCAACGGCAGAACTTACCCCGCGGTAGGAGAGCGGGTGAGTCGCGAAAGGACCTCCGTGAACTGGGCGAGCCCGGCGGGCTTCATGATCACCTCGGACGCTCCCAGCGCCATCGCTTCGCGGGCCTCTTCATCCCCGGCGTGGGCGGAGAGGATCACGACCGGAACCTGAGGATAGCGACTCCTGATCCTTGTGAGAACGGCCAACCCGCCCAGCCCCGGCATGACGAGGTCGAGGAAGACCCCTTGAACGGCAGTCGATTCCAGCACCCGCAAGCCTTCGGCGCCGTCCAGCGCCACGAGCGCCTCGTGACCGAAGGATCGGATCGCTTCCGCGATCATCTCGGCGACCGACGGATCGTCGTCTATCACCAGGATTCTCATAGGTATGGCCGGCTGCCAGTATCAGGACCTACCCCGGGTTCGTCAAGGCCCTGTCAACCGTCCCGCCCATGAGCACCGGCTCGATCCTCGTCATCGACGGGCGCCCCGAGAGCCGGGCCGCGCTCGTACGCGCCGTGGTGGAGGCCGACTACTCCTCGCTGGAGGCCGGGAGCGCCGCCGAAGGGCTCGCCCTGCTCGGGAGCCTGCACCCGCAGATCGTGCTCCTCGACATCGATCACCTCGACAATGGCCTGGAGATCGCGCGGCAGATCAAGCTGGAGAACGCCGACGTGCCGGTCCTCATCCTGTCGGGCTCGGGCGACACGGACCTCGTGGTCAAGGGCATGCGCACCGGGGCCTACGACTTTCTGGTCAAGCCGGTTACGGCCGCTACCCTGAAGAACGTCTTCAAGGCGGCCCTCGCCCAGAGCGATGGCCCGGCCATCCTGACCCCGCCGGGAGGCAATGGCGGGACCCTGGGCCAGCCCACGTTGAACCTGGACCTGCTGTTCCGGAACAGTGAGCGCATGCGGGTCGTGGAGGACATCGTCCGGCGGGCGGCCGACACGAATGCGACCATCCTGCTCCAGGGGGAGAGCGGCACCGGCAAGGAAATGGTGGCGCGGGCGATCCACCATATCTCGGACCGGCGCGACAAGCCCTTCCTCAAGGTCAACTGTGCCTCCCTGCCCGGAGAGCTCCTGGAGTCCGAGCTGTTCGGGCACGAGAAAGGCGCTTTCACCGGCGCCCACCGCAGAAAGCCCGGCAAGTTCGAGCTGGCCCACCGAGGCACCTTCCTGCTGGACGAGATCGGGGAGATGCCGCTCGGGCTCCAGGCCAAGCTGCTCCACGTGCTCCAGGACGGTCAGTTCTTCCGGGTGGGCGGCAGCGAGGTCATCACCTCCGACGCCCGGCTGATCGCGGCGACCAAC
>DATHSW010000283.1:0-46747 GCA_035463855.1 Candidatus Deferrimicrobiaceae bacterium
CAGGTGATCGTGGACTGCACCCCGCTGCCGCTCGGGAAGCGGGCGGCCCACTTCCGGGACGGGATCGACGTGGTGGTGCCCTCCATCCGCCGGACGCCGCCCGCGATGCTCAGCCCGCGGGCCAAGACCCACAACTACCTGAACCTCATCCTCGCCGACCGCGAGGTCAAGCGCGCCTATCCCGAGGCGTGGTCGGTCCTCCTCGACGAGCGCGGCAATCTCTGCGAGGGCGTCGGCAGCAACGTCTTCGTCGTGCGCGACGGTCGCGTCTACACGCCCCGGGAGCAGTACGTGCTGCCGGGGGTGAGTCGCCGCACCGCGATGGAGCTGGCCGCGCGGCTCGGCGTCCCCTGCGAGGAGCGCGATCTCGACGTCTACGACGCGGTGACCGCCGACGAGATGTTCCTGACCTCGACCAGCCTGTGTCTCTGCGGGGTGCGCTCGGTCAACGGTCACCCGGTCGGCGACGGCAAGGTCCCCGGGCCGATCACCAAGCGGTTGACCGACGCCTACGTGGCGCTGGTCGGCACCGATTTCGTGGCCCAGTACCTCGCCCGCCTGAGCTGAGCCCTGGCCCCGCGGCTCCCGGGAGGCTGATGGAGCACCCGTTCCCCATCGTCCGCCACCCGGCGACGGGGCCCCGCGCGCCGATCCTGGTGAGCGTGCCTCACTACGGCACGCAGCCGCTGCCCCACATCACCCGGGACGACTACTCCGAGCCCTGGTTCGAGACGTTCGCCTACGGCTTCGCCGACACCTTCGCGGGCGACGTGTACGGCGACCTGCACGAGCACGGGGCCACCGTGCTGGCCACCCCGTTCTCGCGCATGTTCGTGGACGTCAACCGCCGGCGCGACGACTTCGAGCACCACGACGGTGCCGTGCGCTCCCGCCGCGGCGTGGTGCGGACGCACACCATGCGCGACGTGGCGATCTTCTCCCGGCCGCTCGGGCTCCCCGACCTCGAAGCGCGCCTGCGGGCGCTGTACGACCCCTACTACTCGAGCCTGGAGGACCTGCTCACCGGGCTCCACCAGGCTCACGGCCACGCGCTGCTCCTCGACGGCCACACCGGCAGCCCGCGGCGGATGAAGCACCACGAGGTGATCATCGGCACGCGCCACGACGCCACGTGCGCCCCGCGGATCGCCGCGACGGTGGCCTCGATCTTCACGCGCCACGGCTTCCTGGTGCACGAGAACGTCACCGGCTACACCGGCGGCAACATCGTGGCGACCTTCGGCCGGCCCTGGACCCGCCGCGTCCACGCGGTCCAGATCGAGATCAACGCGTCGTTGCTGATGACGACCAGCCGCGAGGAGCTCATCGCCCTGATCTCGCGCGGGGGCGTCCCCGAGAAGGCTGAGGCGAACATCGCGCGGGTGCGCCGCTGCCTCGAGGAGGTCATGGCGGCCCTGCCCGCCGTCCTCGCGACCGTGCACGAGCCCTGACAGGGTAAGATCACTCCCATGCCCAACCCCGACCGCAAGCTCGAGATCGTCACCCTGGTCCCCGAATCCGCCATGGTGGTCTTCGCCCATCCCGACGACGCCGAGATCGGCTCGGGCGGGGTCATCGCCACCTGGGTGGCCGCCGGCTGCGACGTGACCTACGTGCTGTGCACCAACGGCGACGCCGGCACCGCCGACCGCGACCTCACCCCCGCCGAGCTGGCCCGCAACCGGGCGCACGAGCAGCGGGCCGCGGCCGACTTCATGGGCGTGCGGCACGTGGAGATGCTGGGCTATCCCGACGGCCGCCTGGAGGACACCCGGGAGCTCCTGGGTGACGTGGTGCGGGCCATCCGCCGCCACCGGCCTCACACCGTGTTCGTCCACGATCCGTACCGGATCAAGGGCTTCCAGCACCGCGACCATCGCAAGGCCGGCATCGCCACCACCGACGCGGTCTATCCGTACGCGCGCGACCACCTGCACTTCCCCGAGCACATCACCCGGGAAGGCCTCGAGCCCCACAAGGTGCGCGAGCTGTGGTACTGGGGCGCCGACGAGCCGGACGTGATCGTGGACGTCACCACCGGGATCGACCGCCAGATCGCCGCGCTGGTCCGCCACCAGAGCCAGATGCCGGGCTTCAACGTGCCGGAAGGCGTGACCATCGGGGAGCGCGTGAAGAAGAACGCGGCCGAGCTCGCGGCCGCCTACGGCTTCGAGTACGGCGCGGCGTTCCGCCGGCTGGTGGCGCGGCGGTAGCCGGGGCGGGCGCTCGATCCCGGATCGGCGGCCCGCAGCTCACGGACGTCCCGAAGTGATCCGCAGGCGCCCGGCGAGTCGGTACCCCAGGCCGACGAGCCCGAGGACGACCAGCACCGCCGCGAGGAGCGGGACGAGCACGCCCAGCACGCTGAGCGCGAGCGCGCCCACCAGCTCGCCCGTGGCGACCACCGCGTTGCCGAGCCCCGCCGTGAAGGTCGAGGATTGCAGCCGTAGGAGCGCCGTGCCGGACTGGACGAGCCCGGCCGCCCCGCCCCCCGCGACCACCGCGAGCGTCCATCGCAGGAGCGGAGAGAGCTCCGGGGTGACCGCGGCCCAGGCGATCACCCCGGCCACGATCGCGCTGGGCGTGGCCACGGCATCCAGCAGATTGTCGAGCCAGGGCACGTAGTAGGCGCCGACCTCGAGGACGGTGGCCGTGGCCAGCGCCACGAGGGCCGGGTCCGATCCGAGCCAGGCCATGTCGGGCGTGAGCTCGAGATAGCCGAGGCGCGCGGCGAGGCCGGTGACGAGCAGCGGGACGAAGACCCGGAACCCCACCGCCGCGCTCAGCGCCAGACCGACGGAGACTCCGATCAGGACGTCCACCTGACGCTACCCCACCGTCCGCGCCCAGCGGACGATCGCGCGCGCGAGGGCGGGCTCGTGGCCGCGGAACCCGTGCCGCGCGCGGGGGACGACGACGCCGGTGAACCCGCGCGCGTGGATCGCGTTCCGCTCGAAGGCGGCGATCATCTCCGCCGCCCGCCGGTCGAGATACTCGTCCCGACCGCCGACGATCACCGCCAGCGGCACGCGGACCCGCCGGAGGGCGGTCCAGCGGGCGCCGGGCCGGTAGTAGGGGAAGACGTCCTCCGCCTCCCCCGGCCGATAGAGACTGATGAAGCGCCGGGCGCTCAGGAAGCCCCAGGCGCGCGGGACGAGGGCCTCCGGGTCCCGCCGGGCGATCCGCTCGGCGGTGGCGACCCGGCGGGCGAGCGCGCGGCGGCCGATCCTCTTCCGCTCGCCGGCCACGTCGGAGATCGGCCCGAGCAGCATCAGCCCGGCCACGCGCCGGTCGCGGGTCCGCGCCACGTAGTGCAGCGCCTTGTTGGCGCCGGTCGAGTGGCCCGCGAGGATCACCCGGCGGTAGCCGCTCCCGACCGCGAGCGCGATCGCGGCCCGAATGTCGTGGACGCTCGCGCCGAAGCGCTCGAAGGCGGCGCCCACGAGCCGGTGGCCGGCGCGCGCGACCAGGACGTGGCCGCGGGTGTCGAGCTTGAGGTAGCCGATGCCCGCCGCGGTGAGGCGCGCCGACAGCGCCCGGATCAGCGGCTGCCCCGAGGAGAAGCTGGACCCGAGGCCGTGCACCCAGAGCAGGGCGGTGCGCCGCCGGCCCCGCGGGTGGGCGGCGACACCGTCGAGGACGATGCCGTCGCGCGTGCGGACGCTGACGAGGGACATCGGCACCCCGGCCACCCTGGGCATGGCGGCACCATGGCCAGTTTCGCCGCATCCGTCAAGGGCCCGCCCGCGCCGGGGCGCCGCGCTACGAGCGGGGCGACCCGGCCCGGGCGATGTCGCCGACCACCCGCAGCCGGACCCGCAGGGAATTGCCCGGCAGGTACGCGATCGGCAGATCCTCGACCTCCACCACCGCGAGCGCGCCGGGATCGGCCCCGGCCCGCACCGCCTTAGCCTCGGCCAGACGCTGCGCCTCGGCCAGCGCCCGCTCACGCGAGAGCCCCTGGAAGACCTGATCCACCTCGCCGCTCACCTGGGCGATGGCCGCGCCCACCGCGTTCGCGACCGCCTGGTGGGGCACGTGCACCACCTCGGAGATGCCGGGGACCCGGTCGGGCACGAGGAAGCTCCCGCCCCCGACCACGATCAGCGGCACCAGGCTCGCGTCGGCCTTCATCCGGTCCACGCCCTCCTCGATCATCGCGTGCATGCGGGCCACGCACGCGCGGACCAGCGCGGGCGACAGCGCCGCGACGCGCCGGCGGTCGCCCAGCTCGACGAGATTCGCCGCGACCGCCACGTCCGTGGCGGTGAGCTGCTCGCCCCCGAACACCCGGCCCTGCTCGGTGAGGAGGTACCCGACGCTCCGGGGGCCGACCGCCAGCGGCTCCTCGACGACCAGGCTGCCGCCGCCGAGCCCCAGCGACAGCAGGTCGGGCATGCGGAAGAGCGTCCGGACCCCGCCGACCTCCGCCACCCCGTTGGCGTCGCGCGGGAAGCCGTTGCGCAGGCTCCCGATGTCCGACGTGGTGCCCCCGACGTCCACCACGATCGCGTCCTCCCGCTTCGAGAGGAAGGCCGCCCCGCGCATGCTGTTGGTCGGGCCCGAGGCGAAGCTGTAGACCGGATAGGCCTCCGCCTCGGAGGCGAGCATGACGGTGCCGTCGTTCTGGGTCAGATAGAGCGGGGCCCGGATGCCGCTCGTGGCCAGCGCGTCCACGAAGGCGCGCGTGGTGGAGCGGGCCAGATCGCGCAGGCACGCGTTGAGCAGCGTCACGTTCTCCCGCTCGAGCAGCCCGAGGCGTCCGAGGCGGTGCGAGAGGGTGACCGCGACGTCGGGGCAGACCTCCTGGAGGATCGCCTCGGCCTCGGTCTCGCACGAGCCGTTGAGCGGCGAGAAAACGGAGGCGACGCCGACCGAGCGGATCCCCGAATCCCGGATCCGCCGCGCCACCTCGCGCATCCCCGCCGCGTCGAACGGCACGATGGGTCGCCCGTCGTACTCGTGGCCGCCCGCCAGCATGTGCACCTGGCCGCGCACCAGGTCTGCGAGATCCTCCGGCCAGTCGGTGAACGGCGGCAGCGACGCGCTGGCGGGCAGGCCGATCCGGATGGCCGCCACCCTGGACAGATGGCGCCGCTGCACGACCGCGTTCGTGAAGTGCGTGGTCCCGATCATCACCGCGTCCACCTCGGGCGTCCCGCCCGCCTGCTCGAGCAGCCGGGCGAGCGCGGTCCGGATGCCCGACATCACGTCCGGGGTGGTCGGGGTCTTGACCGCGTGGCGGACGCGATCGTCCTCGAGCAGCACCGCGTCCGTGTTGGTGCCTCCCACGTCGATGCCGATGCGGTTCATCGCGCCTCCGCGAACACGGACTGGAAGTCGAGGTCATAGCCGAAGGCCCGGGGGCCGACGTGCTCCAGCCCCTTCGGGGTCAAGAGGATCGGCGGCGCGGGCAGCGCGACCACCGCCACCCGCTGGCCGTAGCGCAGGGTCTCGGTGCCGATGGCCTCGCCCGAGACCGCGTCCATGACGCAGATCAGGTCCGGCGTCATCACCACCGGCCGGCCGTCGAGCCAGCCCACCGCGAACTCGTTCTGGAAGGCCAGGCGGAACGACCGCCCCCGGTCGCCGTCGAGGCCGTCGAGGGTCGCGGTGCCCCGCAGGAAGCCCTCGGTCGTTCGCCGGTCCACGTCCCGGATCTTCCCGCCGAAGATCCGCCGGCCGCCCTCGGCGTCGATCACCGCCTGGACCGGGTCGCGATGCGCGGCCCGCGCGGCCTGCACCGTCTCGCCGAGCCGGATGGCCTTGGACACCGTGTAGAGGATGCCGCACTCCTTCACTTCCCGGCCGGTGCGCGGAGCCTTGCACGTGGCGGCGATCGAGCCGACCTCCACGCAGGCCTTCCGGCTCAGCCGCTCCATCCACTTCCAGCTCGCGGCCCGCGCCACGATCACCGCGTTGTCGCGGACGTCCACGAGGGTGAGCGGGGCCATCGGCAGGTCGTGGATGGCGAAGCTCGTCATCTGGGCCTCGGGGAACGCGCGCCCCATGGCGTCGCCGTCCACCACCGGGAGCCCGGTCACCGCCCCGATCTGGCAGGGCTGCAGCGCGTTGCTCCCGCCGATCTCGACGGCCATGACCGCGTCGAAGCGGCGGCCGAGGTAGCGCTCCATCGTGCGCACCGACTCCACCATGGGCCCCGGGTCCACCACCCGCTCCTGCATCACCAGCGGCGCGCCCATGGTGGAGACCACCGCCACCGCCGCGTCGTCGGCCAGATCGGCGGGGTCCATCAGCCGCACGTGCGCGCCTTGCCGGTAGAGGCGCCGCAGGTTCAGCAGGCCGTGGTAGGGGCTCCCCCCGCCCCCGGTGCCGAGGATCCAGGCGCCCAGAGCGAGCGATTCGATCTGCTGGGCGCTGAGGGACGTCGTGGTCATCTCGATCTCGCTCCCTTCACTCCGGTGAGAGGTTGAGCCGGGGAAAGCGCGGGATCACGCGCCCGCCGTCCATCACGATGGCCTGCCCGGTCACGAAGTCGAACTCCGGCGAGCACAGGCGGAGGACCATCTGGCCGATCTCCGCCTGGGTCACGAGCCGCCCCAGGGGCGTGCCCGCGATCGCGGCCGCCTTGTAGGCGGCCATCCGGTCGGTCCGGGCGCTCGCGATCTGGCTGGGCACGATCGCGTTCACGGTGGCCGCGGGGGCCAGCTCCAGCGCGAGCGCCTGCGTGAGCGGCAGCAGCGCCGCCTTGGCGAGACCGTAGACGCCGTGGGAGCGCACCAGCCCGGAGGTCGCGCCGATGTTGACGATGCGCCCCCACCCCGCGCGCCGCATGCCGGCGGCCACCAGCTGGCTGGTGAGGTACACCGCTTTCAGGTTGGCGTTCATGATGTAGTCCCAGTCCGCCTCCGCGAGGTCGCAGAACGCGGTGTCGTTGAACGGCCCCGCGTTGTTCACCACGATGCCCAGCGCGCCGAGGCGCATCTCCACGTCGGCCACCAGCCGGCGCACGTCGTCGGCCCGCGCGACGTCTCCCGCGAAGGCCTCGGCCACGCCGCCCGCGGCGCGGATGGCTCCGGCCAGCGCCTCCGCGGCGGCGCGATCGGAGCGGTAGTGCACCGCCACCCGCGCCCCCGCCCCGGCCAGCGCGCGGACGATGTCCACGCCGGTGCCGCGCGAGGCGCCCGTCACGAGCGCGACGCGCCCGGCCAGGATCATCACGGCTCGACCAGCTCCGACCAGATCGAGGTGGTGTAGCTCCGGTCGAGGTACTTGGCGTAGAGCTCGTCGATCAGCTCCTTGCCCGACGCGGCCAGCTCCTTTTCATAGGCGGCGCGGTCGGTGATCTCGATCCGCTCGATGTAGTCCCAGGGCCCGCCCGCGAGGCGCGCGTCGGTGGCGGTGATCCGGTGGGTGCGATAGCTCACGATGGTCTTGAGCCGCCCCGCCACCACGTAGTCCACCTCGCGCTCGAACTTCTCGTACTCCGCCGCGCCGACACCGGGCTTCAGCTTCGCGAGCACGTACCGCACGATCGCCATCGGAGCCCCTCCTTGGTCGTGTCTAGGGTGAACGGCGCGCCCGGCGTCAGACGAGATGGCACGCCACCGTGTGCCCGGGCGCGATCTCGCGCACCGGCACCGGCTCGGCGCAGACCGGCTGGGCGAGCGGGCAGCGCCCCCGCAGGCGGCAGCCCGCCGGAATGTCGATCGGGCTCGGCACCTCACCCGCGAGGGTGAGGCGCTCCGTCGTGACGTCGGGATCCGGGACCGGGATGCAGGACAGGAGCGCGCGGGTGTAGGGATGCGCCGGGTGACCGAACAGGCGGGCGGCCGGCGCCTCCTCCACCACCACGCCGAGGTACATCACGGCGACGCGGTCGCACAGGTAGCGCACCGTGGACAGGTCGTGCGAGATGAACAGATAGGTCATGCCGAGCCGCCGCTTGAGCTCGCCCAGGAGCAGGATCACGCGCGCGCGCAGCGAGACGTCGAGCGCCGAGGTCGGCTCGTCGAGCACGACCAGGCGCGGGTGGGTCGCGATGGCCCGGGCGATGTTCACCCGCTGGCGCTGGCCGCCGGAGAGCTGGTGCGGGTACCGGTCCCGCAGCCCGGCGCCCAGCCCGACCTCTCCCAGCACCTCGTCCACCCGCGCCCGCCGGGCCCGCCCCGCGAGCCCGGTGTGGAGCGCGAGCGGCTCTTCCACCGTGGCCGCCACGCTCAGGCGCGGGTTGAGCGAGGCGGTCGGGTCCTGGAACACCATCTGCACGTCGCGCCGCCGCCGCCGCAGGTCCTCCGCGCCGAGCGCGGTGAGCTCCACGTCGTCCAGGAAGATGCGCCCCGCGGTGGGCTCGATGAGGCGGAGCACGCAGCGGGCGAGCGTGGACTTGCCGCAGCCCGACTCGCCCACCAGGCCCAGCGTCTCCCCGGGGGCGATGCGCAGCGAGACGCCGTCCACCGCGCGGACCACCCGGGGCGCCCGCCAGGGGATCAGCGAGCGCAGGGGGAAGCGCATCTGCAGGCGCTCGATCGCCAGCGCGTCCATCAGGAGGCCTCCACCGCGACGCAGGCCACCGTGTGCTCGGCCCCGACCGCCCGCACCGGGACGGGCGCCGCGCACTCCGCCCGCACCAGCGCGCACCGCGGGGCGAAGCGGCAGCCACGCGGCGGCGCCAGGAGCGACGGCACCCAGCCGGGGATGGGCTCCATCACTCCGGCCCCGTCCACGCGGGGGATGGACCGGAGCAGGGCCCGGGTGTACGGGTGGGCGGGGGCGTGGAAGAGGCCGCGCACCGGGGCCCACTCGACCGTCTGCCCCGCGTGCATCACCACCACGCGGTCGCAGAGCCGCGCGACCACCCCGAGGTCGTGGGTGATCAGGAGAATGGCCGCGCCGGTGCGCCGGCCCAGATCGCGCAGCAGCTCCAGGATCTGGGCGGCGATCGAGACGTCGAGGCCGGTGGTGGGCTCATCCGCGATGAGCAGCCTCGGATTCGTGGCCAGCGCCATCGCGATCATCACGCGCTGGCACATGCCGCCCGAGAGCTGGTGGGCGTACTGTCCCGCCCGGCGCTCGGGCTCGGCGATGCCCACCTCGCGCAGCATGGCCACCGCCCGCTCGCGGGCCTGCCGGGGGGCGGCGCCGCCGTGCCGCGCCAGCAGCCGCTCGATCTGGTAGCCGACGGGCAGCACCGGGTTGAGCGAGGTCCGCGGGCTCTGGAACACCATCGAGATCTGGGAGCCGCGGACCGAGCGCATCTCCTCCTCGGACAGCGCCCGCAGGTCGCGCCCGTCGAACTCGATCCGTCCGCTCACCACGCGCGCGGGCGGGCGCAGCAGGCCCAGGATGGCGAGCGCGGTCACCGACTTGCCCGAGCCCGACTCGCCCACCAGCCCGACCACCTCGCCCGGCGCGATGCGGAGCGCGGCCCCGTCCACCGCCTGCACCACGCCCTCGTCGGTGTCGAAGTGCACGGTGAGGTCCCGGAGGGCGAGCAGGTCCCTCACACGCCCTTCATCCGCGGGTCCAGCACGTCCCGCAACGCGTCGCCGACCAGGTTGAACGAGAGCACGGTGGCCATGATCGCCACCCCGGGGAAGAGGAAGATCCACCACTCCCCGGAGACGATGTAGCCGGCGCCTTCCGCGGTCATCGCCCCCCACTCGCTCGTCGGCGGGCGGATGCCGAGGCCGATGTACGACAGCGCCGCCACCGTGAGGATGGCGAAGCCCATGGCGAGCGTGGCCTGCACGATGACCGGCGGGAAGCAGTTGGGCAGGAGGTGGTAGAAGATGATCCGCCGCTGCCGGTTGCCGACGGTGCGCGCCGCCTCCGCGTACTCCATCTCGCGGATGCGCAGCATCTCGCCCCGGATGAGCCGGCCGTAGATGGGCACGTGGGTGATCGCGATCGCGATCACGATGTTCGTCACGCTGTTGCCGAGGGCCGCCGCGATCCCCATGGCGAGGATGAACGAGGGGAACGCCTGGATGGTGTCGATCACCCGCATCAGGAGCTGGTCGATCCACCCGCCGCGATACCCCGACACCGCCCCGAGCATCGCCCCCAGCGACAGCGCGATGGCCGTCGCCTCGAGGGCCACCAGGAGATCGATCCGCCCCGCGTAGACGATGCGGGCGAGCTGGTCGCGGCCGTAGAGGTCGGTGCCCAGCCAGTGCCGCCGGCCCGGCGCCTCGAGGGCGTGCTCGGCGTCGGTCGCGTCCGGATCGTAGGGCATGATCACCGGCGCGGCGAGCGCGCCGAGAACGACCAGGGCGATGACGCCGAGGGCCGCCAGCGACATGACGTTGCGGGACAGCCGCCGCCACAGGAGGGCCGCCGCCGAGCGGCGCGCGGGGGCTTCGTCAGCGGAGGCGTATGCGAGGGTCGACAAAGCCGTACACCAGATCGACGGCAAGATTGATGAAGACGTAGACGACGCCCACGAAGAGCACGAAGCTCTGGATGGGGCCCGAGTCCTTCGACATCATGGCCGCGACCGCGTAGTTGCCGATGCCCGGCCACGCGAAGACCGACTCCACCACCACGTTGCCCGCCATGAGAAAGCCGAAGACCACCCCGATCAGGGTGATCACCGGGATCATGCAGTTCCGGAGCGCGTCGCCGTAGATGACGGTGCGCCGGGGCAGCCCCGCCGCCCAGGCGGCCTTGATGTAGTCCGACTCGAGGACCTCGAGCATGGTCGCCCGCACCATGCGCGTGAGCGGCGCCATCACCGAGAACCCGAGCACGAGGGCCGGCAGCACGAGCTGGTGCAGCGCGGAGCCGAGCGCCCGCCAGTCCCTCGCCACCAGGGCGTCGATGGTCAGGAGCCCGGTGACCTGCGGGGGCGGCGTGATGTCGGTGGCGAGCCGGCCGAGCGGCGGGGGCGCGACCCCGAGGGCGTAGAAGAAGACGTACAGCGCGAGCAGGCCGGTCCAGAACGTGGGCATCGCCACCCCGCCCACCCCCAGGAGGCGGCTCACGTGATCGAGCCAGCCGTCCCGGCGCACCGCCGCGACCACCCCGAGGGGGATGCCCGCGGCGAGGGCCACCACCAGCGCGGCCAGCGTCAGCTCGAGGGTGGCGGGCACGCGCTGCATCAGGTCCTCGAGGACCGGCCGTCCCGTGATGTGGCTCTCGCCGAGGTCGCCCCGGAAGAGGCCGCGCAGATAGCGCCAGTACTGGACGGTCATCGGCTGGTCCAGGCCCATGCGGCGCTCCATCTCGGCGATGTGCTGCGGCGTGGCCAGCGGCCCCGCCTTCACCAGGGCCGGGTTGCCGGGGAGGATGTAGGTCAGGACGAAGGTGACGATGGTCACCCCGAACAGGGTCGGGATGACGAGAAGGACGCGCCTGCCGAAATAGCCGAGCACGTCCGCTCCCTACTCGGGCCCGCCCTGATCCGGCCGCTTCCCGGTCCGCCCGGAGGAGAAGTGCCCGTGCATCATCTTCCAGCCGCCGGGCCCGCGCAGGCAGACCATGGTGGCCCGGATGTAGGGCTTCTCGGTGAGAAAGCTCGGCTCCTCCCGCCGGCCGATCCACTTCCAGTAGCGGCCGACCCGGTCGTCGGTGATCAGCGCCATGTCCCCCCGCACCGTGATCCGGATGGTCCCCGACCCGCCCGCCTTCACGAGCTGCAGCCGGGTCCGGTAGTGATCCCAGATGTGGAGCCAGTCCTCGAGCCCGTGATAGGCGTGACCGTTGGTGTTGAAGTAGATGTGCCCGGGATCCGGCTCCCAGATCTTGCGGAGCGCCTCGTTGTCGAGCCCGTCGTTGGCCAGCCGGAAGTCGAAGTAGAGCCGCAGCAGCGCCGCGTGGTCCTCCGGGCTGCCGCCCTGGAACACCGGTGGGAAATCGGGCTCGTATCCCTTGGGGGCTTCGATCATGGGGTCGGTCTCCTCGTCGAACGCGCGGTCACGGGCCCGCCCGTCACGGATCCTTTTCTTCCTCACCCCCGCCGGCCGCCGCGCCCGCGCCCGACCGGGCGGGGCGAGCGGCCGACGGGGACCGGTCTACGCGCGCTTGAGGCTGTAGTACCGCTCAAAGGTGTCCCAGCGCTTCTCGAGGCCGACCAGATCGGCGGTGCCCACCCGGGTCCAGTTCTCGTACCAGAGCAGGCCCCACACCGCGTCGTCCAGCACGAGCTTCTGGATGTCGCGCGACGCCGCGGCGCGCTTGTCGCGATTGGTCTCGTGCATGTTCTCGTCGATGAGCTTGTCCACCGCGGGGTTCGCGTAGAAGCTCAGGTTGGTGAACTTCGACTTCGAGTTGAAGAGGAACGTCAGGTGATAGAACGGGTCGTTGATCCACGACTGCCACGCTTCCATCGAGAGCTGGTGATCGCCCTTGGTCGCGATCTGCCGGAAGGTGGCGTCCGTCTCCTTGACGATGTTCACCCGGAAGCCGATCTGCTCCAGCTCCCGCTGCAGCCAGACCGCCGCCTGCTCGTGCGTCGGCCAGCCTACTCGGATGGCCAGGTCCACCGGGATCGGGGCCTTGTCCATGCCCGCTTCCTTCATGAGGGCCTTCGCGCGGGCGATGTCGTGCTTGTAGGGCGAGTAGTCCCCGAGATGGGTCGGGGTGAGATTCGGCACCGGGCTCTTCATCTGGGTCCCGTACCCGAACAGCACGTTGGGCAGGATGGCCTGGATGGGGATCGCGTAGTTGACCGCCTGCCGGACCAGCTTGTTGTCGAACGGCGGCTTCTTCTGGTTCATGCAGAGGTAGTGGCAGGTCGTGTCGGGCACGCTGAACACCTTGAGCCCGGCCTCGCCCTCGAGCGCCTTCACGTTCTTCGGGCTCAGCCCCGGCCGCCCCGCGACCAGGTCCACCGCCTTGCGCTTGAGCAGGAGCACGCGGTCGGCCTCGTTGGGCACCAGCTTCAGGATCACCCGGTCGAAGTAGGGTTTCGGGCGCCAGTAGCCCGGGGTGGCCTCCATCACGATCTCGACGCCCGGCTCGTTCTTGACGAGGCGGTAGGGCCCGACCGACGCCCCGTTGCGCTTCAGCCACTCGGTGGCCCAGGGATCGTCCTTGGTCCCGTTCGCCTTGACCACCTCGGGATCCAGGATGGCGTTGTTCGACAGGGCCACCGTGTCGAGGCCCATCGGGCTCGGCGCCTTCATGGTGATGGCGAACGTGTAGTCGTCGCGGACCACGAACTGCTCCGGCGCGCTCACCTGGATCAGGGTCGGGAAGATGAGCTTCATGTACCCCGGCGAGAGCAGGCCGCGGTCGAACGAGTACTTGAAGGCGTGCGCGGTGACGGGCCGGCCGCTCGGGAACTTCATGCCGCGGCGGACCTTGAGCACGATCGTGGCCCCGTTGTCCTCCATCGCCCACGACTCGGCGAGGTGTCCGTCCCACTCACCCGGCATCGAGCGGAAGAGCCCGGGCCGCCCGTCGAGCGGCCGCACCTTCCACATGATGGGCGCATCGGTGGTGTTGGCCACCGTGACGTACGCGCCCTGTGACTTGAACACCGCGGGGTCGAGGGAGTCGATGTCCGAGTCCCACGCCACCACCAGCGTCTTCTTGTCCTGCGCGGCCGCCCGTCGCCCGGCGGCGAGACCGGCGGCTCCCACTCCCGCGGTCACCAGAAAGTCGCGTCGGCTGACCCGTGCTCCCATGTGTGTGCCTCCCCTCAGTCCGTGATCTCTTCGGACCAGAAAAAGATGTTCTTCGACCGCTCCAGGTAGTCGCCGTAGAGCTGACGCATCAGCTCCTGGCCCGCGGGGGACGCGATGTCCCGCTGGTACTCGTCCACGTCGCGGATCTCGATCCGCTCGATGTAGCTCCAGCCCGCCGTCTCGGCGCCGTTGATGGGCCCTTCGATGCGATGCGTGCGATAGCTCACGATGCTCGGCAGCGACCTCGCCACCTTGTAGTCGTACTCCACCAGCCAGCGCTCGTAGTCCTCGCGCTTGACGCCCGGCTTGAGCGTCGTGATCACGTACCGTACCGGCATGGTCCTCTCCCCGTGCCTCTCAGCGCGCGGCGACGGCGCCCGCGCCGCCGGCCAGGGGTTCGAAGCAGTCGAGCACGTCGCCGGGGGCGAGCACCGCGTCCCGCTCGGCGACCGCCTGGTTGCGCGCGACGAGCCAGGTGTCCTGGTCGGCGCCGAGCCCGGCGAGCACCTCTCCGATCGTCGCGCCGGCGCGGAGGTCGAGCGTGGCCCGGGCCACCCCCTCCGGCAGGAAGCGCCGCAGCGTGCCGTGCATCACCACCGTCACGGTCACCGGCCCGCCGCCCTCACCCGCGGCATGACCTCGCTCTGGAAGCGCTCGATCACCAGCTCGATCCGGCCGTCGGGGGACAGCGGGTAGAGCATGAACTGGGTGACCCCCTGCCGCGCGAGCCGCGCGACGCCCGCCGCCACCTCGTCGGGAGGGCCGGCCAGCGTCACCGCGTCCACGAAGCTCTCCGGGACCAGGGCGGCCGCCGCCTGGAAGGGCCGCGGATCGTAGGCGTAGGTGAGCCCCTCGAGGTGCTGGGCGAGCGCGGGCGGCACCGTCACCCCCGCGGTCCTGAACGTGAAGAAATCCGGGCGCTGGGCGGCCAGGCTGCGCACGATCGTCGGCTTCATGAGATCACGGGCCACCCGCCGGTCGTCGTGCACGCAGACGTTGATCCGGGCGACGAGATCGATCCGGGCCGGGTCGCGCCCGGCCTCGCGCGCCCCCGCGGCCACCGTGTCGCGGAAGAAGGCGAGCAGCGGCTCGGCGACGCAGCCCTGCATGATCGCCCCGTCCGCCACCCGGCCCGCGGCGCGGACCCCCACCGGGCGCTGGGAGGCGATGTACATCGGCACGTCCGCCCGCACCGGCTTGAAGTCCAGGTGGCCGCCGTCGATCTGCACCACCGACCCCTTGTACGTGACCGTCTCCCCGGCCAGGAGCTTCCGGATGACCTCGACCGCCTCGCGCAGGCCCGGGCCGGGCTTGTCACGGGCGATGCCCAGCTCGCGGAAGCCGCTCACTCCCGCCCCGATGCCGAGCACCGCGCGCTGCCCGGAGATCTCGTCGAGGGTCGCGATGGCCATCGCGGTCAGCGCGGCGTGGCGCGAATAGGGATCGGTCACGCACGGCCCGAGCTTGATCCGCTGCGTGCGCAGCGCGCAGAGCGTCAGCGAGGCATACACCTCGCGGAAGAAGCGCTCGTCGGCCAGCCAGAGGTAGTCGTAGCCGGTGCGCTCGGCGAGCTGGGCGATCTCGGCCAGCCGGCCGGCGGGGTGCGACGGCAGCATCAGGAGCCCGGTCGTGAGCGGCATCAGCGGGCGCCCCCGTGCGGGCCGAGGACGATCTTCTCCGCGGTGATGGGCAGGCTCGTGATCCGGGCTCCGACGGCCGCCGCGATGGCGTTGGCCACCGCGGCCGGGGGCTCGACGTTCGGCGGCTCGCCCACGCCCTTGGCCCCGAAGGGCCCGACCCGGCCCGGGTGCTCCACCAGGATCGATTCGACGCGGGGCACGTCGAGCGTGGTCGGCATCTTGTAGTCGGTGAGGTTGGCGTTCAGCACGCGGCCGTCCCGGTACACGATCTCCTCGGAGAGGGTCTGGCCCAGGCCCTGCGCCACGCCGCCCTCGATCTGCCCCTCGACGTACGTGGGGTTCAAGGCGAAGCCCACGTCCTGCGCCACCACGTACTTGTGGATGGTGACCTCGCCGGTCTCTCCGTCCACCGACAGATCCACCGCGTGGGCGTGAAAGCTCGGCGAGTGGAAGGCGGGGTAGACGTGGCCCTCGACCCGCTTGGTGTCGTAGGCGGTGCCCGGCGCGATGAACGTGCCGTGGGCGATCATCCCGCCGCCCGCCAGCTGCGACTGGCGCGCGAGCTCGGCGAGCGAGACCCGCCCGGTCGGGCCGACCACGTGCTTGTCGCGCAGCTCGAGCGCCTCCTCCGCCGCGCCGAGCTGGACCGCGGCCTGGGCGAAGAGCTTGCGCTGAAGCTCGGCCGCGGCGGCCCGGCAGGCATTGCCCACCGCGAAGGCGGTCCGGCTCCCCTGGGCGCCGAAGTCGAACGGGGTCGAGAAGGTGTCGCCCGAGACCACCGTGATGTCGGTGAGATCGACGCCGAGGGCCTCGGCCAGGACCTGGGCCGCGCCGGTGAGCGCCGCGGTGCCGATTTCTACGGCGCCGGTGTTGAGGGCAACCGTGCCGTCGGGGTTGATCTTCACGTACACCCCGGACGACCCCCCGGTGGTCGTCCACCAGCCGATCGCCAGGCCCTTGCCGCGGCCGGGCCCCGGCCGGCGCTCCCGCCAGCCGATGGCCTCCGCGGCGCGCCGCAGGCACTCCTCGAGCCCGACCGCGCTCAGCACCTGCCCGGTCGGCCCCTCGTCGCCCTCGCGGACGATGTTGCGCAGCCGCAGCTCGAGCGGGTCGATGCCGAGCGCGTCCGCGATGATGTCCATCTGCGATTCCACCGCGAAGTTCGCCTGGGGCCCCGACGGCGCGCGGTACGAGCCGCAGTTCGTCTTGTTGGTGTAGACCGCGTAGCCTTCCAGGTGGAGATTCGGGGTGCGATACGGCCCGGCCAGGACCAGCGTCGCCACCGACGCGACGCCCGGCCCCGACCCCGCGAAGGCGCCGGTGTCGAAGTAGATGCGGCCCTGCCGCGCGGTGAGGCGGCCGTCGCGCGTCACCCCGGTCTTGAGCTCGATGACCGTGCCCTGCCGCGGGTAGGCGGCGGTGAGCTCCTCCTCGCTCGTCGTCATCACCTTCACCGGCCGGCCCGCCTTGCGGGCGAGCAGCGCCGCGAAGTGCTCGACGCCGACGCGCAGCTTGCCGCCGAACCCGCCGCCGACCCCGGGCACGATCACGCGGATCTTCGACGGCGCGATCGCGAGGATGTCGGCCAGGGTCGCCTGCACGTCGAACGGGAGCTGGGTGTTCGACCAGACCGTGACCTGCCCCGAGCTGTCCCACGCGGCCACCGCCGCGCGCGGCTCCGTGTAACCCTGGTGCACCATCGCGGTGGTGAACCGGTGCTCGAAGACCCGGTCGGCCTCCGCCCAGCCGCGCTCGACGTCGCCGACCACGATGCGGGCGCGGTTGCACACGTTGCCGTCGCGCTGGAGGATCGGGATCGCGGTGTAGGCCTGCCAGCCCTCGTGGACCAGCGGGGCGCCCGGGGCGAGCGCCGCGGCCAGGTCGAGCACCGGCGCGAGCGGCTCGTAGACCGCCTCGATGGCGGCCAGCGCCGCCTCCGCCGCCTCGAGCGTGACCGCGGCGACGGCCGCCACCGGCTGGCCGACGTAGCGGACGACGTCCGGGGCGAAGACCGGCTCGTCCTTCACCGCGGCCCCGTAGCGGACGTCCGGCACGTCGGCGGCCGCGATGACCGCGCGCACGCCGGCGATGGCCGCCGCGCGGGTGGTGTCCAGCCGGACGAGGCGCGCGTGCGGCTCGCGGCTCCGGAAGACCTTGCCGTAGAGCATGCCGGGCAGCGCGAAGTCCGCGGCGTAGACGGCGCTCCCCGTCACCTTGCCCGGCGCGTCGAGACGCGGCAGCGAGTGCCCGACCACCCGCGTGGCCCCGCTCACGACGCCACCGCCCCGGCCGCCATGCGCTGCGCCGCGGCCAGCACCGCGTCCACGATCTTCTGGTACCCGGTGCACCGGCACAGGTTGCCGGCCAGCGCCTCCCGGATCTGGGCCTCGCTCGGCCGCGGGTGGTCGTCGAGGTAGGCCTTGGCCGACAGGATCATGCCCGGGATACAGTAACCACACTGCACCGCCCCGTGCTCCACGAAGGCCTGCTGCAAGGGGTGGAGCGTGCCGGCCGGCGCCAGCCCTGAACCGGCCGGCGCCAGCCCTTCAATAGTCGTGATCGCCCGGCCCTGGGCCACCACCGCCAGGTACAGGCACGAGTTCACGGCCAGGCCGTCCACGAGCACCGTGCAGACCCCGCACTCCGCGTCGAGACAGTTGGTCTTCGTCCCGGTGAGACCCAGCTCCGTGCGCAGCACGTCGAGCAGCGTGCGATCGGGCTCGACGAGCGCCTCGTGGCGCTCGCCGTTGATCTGAAGCGTGATCGGAATCTTCGCCATGGTCTCTCCCCGCTCAAGCGGTGCGGTCGAGCCCGTTCATGAATGGTCCGGGCTAGGTGCCTGGCGCGCGCGCTCGACGCAGCGGTCGAGCGCGCGCCGGACCAGGACCCCGACCAGATGCTCCCGGAACGCCGCCGATGCGCGCACGTCGTCGATGGGACGGCACGCCGCCCGGGCCGCCTCCGCCGCGCGCCGGAACGCCTCGCCGCCGACGGGCTGGCCCTCGAGGGCCCGCTCCGCCTCGCGCGCCCGCACCGCCGTCGGCGCCACCGCGCCGAGGGCGACGCGGGCCTCCAGGCAGCGCTCGAGGCTCGCGTCCAGCGTGAGCCGGGCCGCCACGCACACCACCGAGATCTCCATCGCGCGCCGCCGGCCCGCCTTCAAGAACGCGCTGGCCGTGCGCGCGGGCAACCCGGGCAGGCTCACGCGGTTCAGCAGCTCGTCGGGCCGCCGGGCCGTCCGGTTGGGCCCGAGGAGGAAGCGCTCGACCGGCAGCTCCCGCTCCCCGCCGGGCCCGACGAGCGCGACCACGCCGTCGAGGGCCAGCAGGCAGGGCGCCAGGTCCGCCGCCGGCGAGGCGTTCACCAGATTGCCCCCCACGGTGGCGACGTTGCGCACCTGATGGCCCCCGATCACCTCGGCGCCCTCGATGAGGCAGCGGAGCGCGCCGGCCAGCGCCGGCGCCTGCTCGATCGCGCGATGGGTGACGCGGGCCCCCAGGATGACGCGGCCGTTGGCCGCGATGCCGGCGAGGCCGGGAACCCGGTGGAGGCCGATCACGTGGCGGGGCGCGACCCGCCCGCGCTCGATCTGGACGATCAGGTCGGTGCCACCGGCCAGGAAGCTCGCCTCCGCGCCGAAGCGCGCGGCGAGGGCGACGGCGTCCCGCAGGCTCTCGGGCTGGTGGTACTCGAAGCGGCTCACGAGGTGAAGTCCTTCGCGCTGACGTGCGGCGGCCAGATCGACGCGAGCCGCGCGGCCGCCCCGGTCACCCGGCCGGCGAGCGCGCGCAGCCGCTCGAGCGAGAGCCGGTAGGCCGGACCGGAGAGCGCGACCGCGCCCACCATCACCCCCTCGCGCGTGATCGGCGCCGCGATGGCCCGCCCGCCCTCGGCCAGTTCCTCGTCGGCCAGGGCGTAGCCCGCGGCGCGGACGCGCTCGAGCTCCCTCCGGAGCGTCTCGATCGAGGTGATGGTCTTGGGGGCCACCGCGGGGAGCCGGCGGCCGAGCACCCGCGCCAGCTCCCGGGCGGGCAGCGTCGAGAGCCAGAGCTTCCCCGCCGCCGTCGCGTGCAGGGGGGCCCACAGGCCGACCAGGGGCAGGAGGCGGATGGTCTGTCCGCGGCCCTCGGCCTTCGCCACGAAGAGCACCTGGTCGCCATCCACCACCGCGAGCTGGACGAGCTCGTCGGTCTCGTCGGCCAGCTCCTGGAGCACCGGCAGGAAGACCCGCGGCATGCCCGCCTGGTCGGCGTGGCCGAAGGCCAGGGCGAGCAGGCGCCACGTCAGGCTGAAGCGGCCGCTCGCCGCGTCCCGCCGGACGTAGTGGCGGCGCTCCAGCGTGCCCAGCATCTTCGAGATGGTCCCCTTTCCGCACCCGATGGCGCGGCTCAGGTCCTTGACGCTGCTGCCGTCGCGACTGATGGCCAGCGCCTCCAGGACCTGCATGGCCCGAACGATTCCCGCGACCTCGCGCGCCACTGAGCTGGGGTCTCCGAGTCCAAAACTTTGAAACAGCGTTTCGATTTATAGCGGGGCCGCGTGGGGATGTCAAGACGTGGTCGGCCGGCCAGCGGCCGGGACCACGCCGGTTTGACCTGTCCCGGGCGGTCTGGCAGGATCGCCGGGATGCGCCGGGTCCTGACCAACGCCACCCTGATCGACTGCGTGCGCCCGCACCCCGTCCCCGGCGCCAGCGTCACCATCGAGCGCGGCCGCGTCGTGGAGGTGCTCGAGGCCGGCCGCGCGCCCGCCACGGCGGACGCGGAGGTCGTGGATCTCCAGGGCGCCTATCTCCTGCCGGGCCTCTGGGACGTCCACATCCATCCTGACTACCTCGCGTCCACCGGCACCTCCGTCGCCGAGCAGACCGCCATCTTCGGCCACCGGCTGATGCAGGCGTTGACCGAGAGCGGGGTGATCGGGGTGCGGTGCGCGGGCGCCGCGCACTTCATGGACGTGGCGTGGAAGCGGGCCTTCGAGGCGGGCCAGTACCCGGGCCCGCGGGTCTTCGCGGCCGGCTACTTCCTGACCACGACGGCCGGCCACTTCCTGACCTCCGGCCACGCCCGGGAGTGCGACGGGCCGTACGGCTTCGTCCGCGCCATCCGCGAGCAGATCAAGAACGGCGTGGACCACATCAAGCTGAACCTGACCGGCGGCATCATGGGCCCCGCCTGGGACCGTCACTCGCAATCATTCCTCCTGGACGAGGAGCTGGAGGCCGCGTTCGCGATCTGCCGCCAGCGCGGCTTCCGCGTGATGGCGCACGCCGCGAGCCCGGAGACCGTGCAGGCCGCCGCCCGCCTGGGCGCCCACAGCGTCGAGCACGGCTACCTCATGGACGCCCCGGCGATCGAGAGCCTGCGCGCGCACCGCACCTGGTACGTCCCCACGCTCGCCATCACCCATCTCACGCCCGATCAGGCGCGGGACCCGTGGGAGAAGCGCTGGGTGGAGGAGCGCAATCTCGCCCCCGATCTCTGCCGCCGCGCGGACGCGGCCGCCGAGCAGCACCGGGAAGGCTTCCAGCAGGCCCTCGCCGCCGGCGTCCGGATGGCCCTCGGCTCGGACATCCGCCCGCTGAAGGACGCCGCCCTGCTGGAGCTGGGCCTCTGGGTGAAGGCCGGCGCCACGCCGTGGCAGGCGCTCCTGGCCGCCACGCGCCACGCCGCGGACCTGTGCGGCGTCGGCGACCAGCTGGGGACGATCGAGCCCGGCAAGCTCGCGGACCTCATCGTGGTGGCCGCCGATCCCCTGGAGAACATCACGAACCTGCGCCGGCTGCTCCTCGTCCTCAAGGAGGGGCGGATCGTCTCGGACAAGCGCGGGCACCCCCAACGAGGAGGAGTCTCGGCATGACCACCATCGATCCGGTGTGGGCCGGCGTCGCGGACCTGTCGCGGGCCTTCGCGGCGCGGAGCCTGTCCCCCGTCCAGGCGGTGGACGCGCTGCTCGAGCGCATCCGCCGCCACGACGGGCGCCTGCACGCCTTCATCGCGGTCTACGCGGACGAGGCCCGCCTGGCCGCCGAGGGCGCGGAGCGCGCGATCCGCTCCGGCCACCGTGTCGGGCCGCTCCACGGCGTGCCCATCGCGCTCAAGGACCTGGTGGATCTGGAGGGCCGCGTCACCACCGGCGGCTCGAAGGTCTGGGCCGACCGCGTCTCCCCGGTCACCGCCACGCTCGCCGAGCGGGCCATCGCGGCGGGCATGATCGTCCTCGGCAAGACGCACACCGTCGAGTTCGCGATGGGGAGCTGGGGCACCAACACGCACATGGGCACGCCCTGGAACCCGTGGGACCCGGTGGTGCATCGGACGCCGGGCGGCTCCTCGAGCGGCTCCGGGGTGTCGGTGGCCGCGGGCCTGGCGCCCGTCGCCATCGGCACCGACACCGGCGGCTCGGTCCGCCTGCCCGCCGCGTGGTGCGGGATCGTGGGCCTGAAGGTCACGGCCGGGCGCATCAGCACGCACGGGATCCTGCCGCTCTCCTTCACCCTCGACACGCCGGGGCCGCTGGCCCGCTCCGTCGAGGACGCCGCCCTGATCTTCCGCCTGCTCAATGGGCCCGACCCGCGGGATCCGCAGACCCTGGCGTGGACGCGGTCCGACCCGATGCCCACCCTGCACCGCGGGGTCGCCGGGCTGCGTCTCGCGGTGATGCCGGACGCCGAGCGGACGGACGTGGACCGAGAGGTGCTCGCCGCGTACGATGCCGCGGTCGAGACCCTCGCCCGGCTCGGGGCGCGCGTCGGGCGCGTCCGGCTGCCCCACCCCTTCAGCGACTACGCGGCGGCCACCGGCCGGATCATCGGCGCGGAGGGCTACCGCTTCGTCGGCCATCTGGTGGACGACGAGCGCCTGCCGGTGGATCCGCACGTGCGCCCGCGCATCCAGCTCGGGCGCGGCGTCTCCGCGCGCGACTATCTGCTCGCGCTGGCGGAGCGCGAGGAGCGTCGCCGCGAGATGGAGGCCGCATTGACCGACGTGGACGCGCTGCTCACGCCGACCACGCTGACGCCACCGATCCCGATCGAGCGGGTGGACCAGGGCGGCACCGCCGCCCACTTCACGCGGCCGGTGAACTATCTGGGGCTGTGCGCCCTCGCGGTGCCGAACGGCTTCACGCCGGCGGGCCTGCCCACGTCACTGCAGATCGTCGCCCACGCGGGGGACGAGGCGATGGCCCTCCGGATCGGCCAGGCCTACGAGGCGGCCACCGACTGGAAGAGCCGGCGGCCTCCGGAGCCGGCGGCGGCCCGCGCCTAGCCACCGGTCACCCGCGCGACCGATCCGGCACGTCCCCGGGGGCGGGGCGTCCATCGCCCCGCCCCCGGGGGGCGCCGACCTCGCTACGGCAGCAGCGAGTAGTAGCCGCCCTCCGACACCTTGGCCCAGTCGCCGGTCAGCGCCTGGAACCGCGCGTACGAGGTGGCGACCTTCTTGGCCAGCGGGTTGCGATCGCTCTCGTGCTGCACGGCCTGCGCCGACAGCTTGCGGAACTGCTCGACGAGCGCGTCGGGCAGGCGGGTCACCTCGACCTTGGTCTTGAACTCGGTCAGGAGCTTCTTCATCGCGATCGCGTTCTTCACCGAGTACTCCCCGATGGACAGCGTCTGCGTCGCGAGCGCGGCCGCGTCCAGGGCCCGCTTGAGGTCCATCGGGAGCGCGTCGTACGCCTTGCGGTTGAACGTGAACTCGGTGACCGACGTCGCCTCCTGCCAGCCCGGGTAATAGTAGTAGCGGGCCACCTGGTGGAAGCCGAGCTTCATGTCGTCGTGCGGCCCGACGAACTCCACCGCGTCGATCGTCGAGCGCTCGAGCGCGGTGTAGATCTCGCCGGGCGGGAGCAGCACGACCGCGCTGCCCGCGCTCGCGTAGACCTTGCCGCCGATGCCGGGGATGCGGATCTTCAGCCCCTTGAGGTCGTCGATGCTGTTGAGCTTCCGGCGGAACCAGCCCGCCATCTGCGGGTTGGTGGCGGTGCCCGGCCGCGGCACGAGCCCGAACGGCGCGTAGGTCTCCGCCATGAGCTTCAGGCCCTCGTCGTGGTTGAACCAGGAGTAGTAGCCCTGCGCGTTCAGGCCGAAGGGCAGCCCGGTGAACCACTGCATGGCCGGCTCCTTGCCCGCCCAGTAGTAGGAGCCGCCGTTGAACATCTCCACGGAGCCGTTCGCGCACCCGTCGAAGACGCCGGTGGCCGGCATCAGCTCGCCGGCCGAGAAGACCTTGATCGTGAAGCGGCCGCCGGTCACGTCGCTGACCGTCTTGGCGAAGACCTCCGCGTTGTTCAGCAGGACGTCGTTGGCCGGCGTCCACATCGTGGGCATGCGCCACTGGACCTTCGGCTGCGCGATCACGTTCGGAGCATTCACGGTGGCGGCGGCCCCCGCGGCCACCAGCATCCCTCCTGCGTTCACCAGGAACTTGCGGCGACTCATCGCGTATCTCCTTCCGAGTGAGAGGTGCGGCACCACTTCACACAACCGGGTCACTGCGCGGCCGCAGTATGCCACAACGCGCCGCCCGGACCCGACACTCGCGAAGGCTCAGGCCCCGGGGTCGCGGCTCCCGGGGCCCGTGATCAGCGCGATGACGCCCGCCACCGTCACGAGCGCTCCGACGGCCGCGATCGTGACCACCACCGGGAGCGCGGCGCTCCGGAGCGCGCCGGCGAGCGGGGCGGCCGCCCCGATGAGCACGACCGCCACGACCGCGCCGAGCCCCGCCACCGCCAGCCACTGACGCGCCTGCGCCGTGACGACCGACGGGCCCAGCGCGGCCCCGCGCGCGCGGCCCGCGAAGTGGACGAGCGCCAGCAAGAGCACGAGCGTCGCGCCGAGCGCGATGGCCGCGAGGGGATCGGCCGCCGGCCCCGCGACGACGAGCGCGAGCGCGTAGGCGATCAGCGCCAGCGAGCCGGCCGCGGTCACGAGCGGCACGGACCACGCGATCACCCCGACGCCACCCACCGCGAGCGCGGCCGCCGCCAGCCAGGCCACGGGGGGAGCGGACGGCCGGACCGAGAGCGGGAGCGCGGCGAGGACCAGGAGGAGCACCACCGCCGCCAGCCGCATCATCCGGCCAGCACGCGGCGGCGCCACCGCGGACCCAGGGCGGCCAGGGCCGCATCGAGGGGCCCGACGCCGTCCCACTCGACGATGGTCAGCCCGCGGCGACGGTACTCGTCGAGCTCCACGCGACGCTCCAGCGCCCACAACCGCGCGGCGACGTCGGCGACGGGCGATCGGCGGGCCGCGGCGCGGGCCGCCGGGATCGGCGAGACCGCGATCACGAGGAGATCGAAGCCGCGCGCGGCGAGGTCGGTCGCGACCCTCACGAACCGCCGATCGAGGAGCGGGCTCAGCGCCACCACCAGGGCCTGGGGCGGCAGGATGCGGGGCGGCACCAGATCGAGGTCGCGATTGACGTAGGTGAAGACGACCGACGCGCTCAGGAGGGCGTCGAGCACCCGCTCCAGGTGCGACCGGCCCGCGCCCGGCCTCACCCAGCGGGGCTGGCCGCCGTACTCGATCAGGCCGACGCGATCCTTGCGGGCGAGATAGCCCGCCGCGAGGGCGGCCGCGCCGCGGGCCGCGACGTCGACGACCGTGTCGCCGTCCCGGCCCACCTCGGTCAGCGTGTCGAGCAGCAGCACCACGTCGGCGTTCCGCTCCCGATGGTGCTGGGTCACGTGAAGCGTGCCGAGCTTCAGGGTGGCCCGCCAGTTCACGTGCCGGACCTGATCGCCCGGGGCGAAGGGCCGGATGTCGCCGGGCTCGATCCCCTCCCCCTGCGCCGGGGACACGTAGTTGCCGACGGACGTCTGGGTGCGCCGCGGGCGCGGCAGGTACCGGATCGGCGCCGGCCGCGGGTAGACGGCCACCACCGCGGGCGCCCGCTCATGCGTCTCGGCGGCGGCGAGCCCGAGCGGTCCCCACCGCCGCAGGTGCAGACCGCCGAGGCGCAGATGCTGCCGCCCGGCGGCGCGGAGCTCGAACGTCCAGCGGATCTCCCGGCCCGCCCGGAGCGTGAAGAAGGCGTGGTTGCTCCCTCGCGCGAGACGGGCCCGCGACGGCAGCGGCTCCAGCAGCTCCACCAGCGCCAGCGGCCCGTCCGCGCGGAGCGTGACGGTGACGGTCACGCGCTCGTCCTCGAGCACGCGGGTGGTGGACAGCTCGCGCTGGATCCGCCAGACCGGCGCCGGCGCCGCGCGTCGCCCCGCCACGAGGGCGACGACCGGGGGCACCGCGACCACCGCGAGCTCGGTGCGGCCGGTGAGGACGGACAGGAAGAGGGCCCATCCGACCACGGTCAGCAGGGAGAGGTTGAGCGCGGTCGGCCGCCAGGTCACGCGGGCTCTCCGGCCGGCGCCGGGACGTCACGGAGCACCGCTTCCACCACGTGTCGCGGCGTCGTGTTCGAGACCCACAGCTCCGGCCGGAGGACGAGCCGGTGGGCCAGGGCGGCCACCGCCACCGCCTTCACGTCGTCGGGCAGGACGAAGTCGCGGCCCCGGATGGCCGCCTCCGCCCGCGCGAGCTTGAGCAGGGCGAGGCTTCCCCGGGGCGAGGCGCCCAGCGTGACGCGGGGATCGGTCCGCGTCGCCTGCGCGAGCGCCACGATGTAGCGCTCGAGCGCCTCGCTCACGAACACGTCCTCGAGCGCTTCCTGCATGGCGAGGAGCTCCGCCCGGGCCACGATGGTGGGGACGGTGGCCGCGTCGGTCCGGCGCTCGCGGCGCCGCCTCAGGATCTCCCGCTCGGCGTCCGGCTCCGGGTAGCCGACGCCCACCCGCAGCAGGAAGCGGTCGAGCTGGGCCTCGGGCAGCGGGTAGGTCCCCTCCAGCTCGATCGGGTTCTGGGTGGCGAGCACCACGAACGGCTGCTCGAGCGGGAACGACTGGCCCTCGACCGTGACCTGCGCCTCCTGCATCGCCTCGAGCAGCGCCGCCTGCGTCTTGGGCGTGGCGCGATTGATCTCGTCGGCGAGCAGGAGATTGGTGAAGACGGGGCCGGGCCGGAACTCGAACCGGCCCTCGCGCTGGTCGTAGAGGAAGCTGCCGGTGATGTCGCTCGGAAGGAGGTCGGGCGTGAACTGGATGCGGCGGAAGCCGAGGTCGAGCGCCTGGGCCAGCAGCCGGGCGATCAGGGTCTTGGCGAGGCCGGGGTAGTCCTCGACGAGGACGTGACCGTTGGCCAGGATACCGGCCAGGATCCGCTCGAGCACGTCGTCCTTGCCCACCACGATGCGCCCGAGCGTCCCGATCACCTCGCGCACCCGCTCGGCGACGACCGCGATCTTCACGGCTCTCGCTCGACGGCGGCGATCACGTCCCGGAGGGCGGCCAGACCCGGCCCGCGGCCGAGCCGGGCGGGCGGAGGGACGAGCGGGCGGGACGCGAGCGCGGTCAGCCGCGGCCACAGGCTCCTCTCGAAGTGTCGCCGGCTGCGCCGCGCCGCGCGCACGTCCTCGATCAGCTCCTGGAACCGGAGCGGGACCGCGGGTGGGGCCTCGGGCCGGGCGCGCGCCTCGTCGAGCGCGGACGCCCCGCCCTGCGCGACACGGGCGGCGACGGCGGCGCGCAGCTGGAGGAGCGTGACCCCGAGCACGAACGCCACCGCCAGCCGCGCCACCAGGGGACGCCAGGGGGGCTCGACGAAGACGTACACCGGAACCGCGGCCAGCAGCACGACCCCGGCGAGCGCGGCGCCGCGGATGGCGATCGGCGCGAGCAGCCGCTCAGCGCTCACGCGCCGCGTCCTCGTCGAGGGCCGTGGTGATCTCGTCCAGGCAATCGCACGCCGCGTCGCGCGCCTCCGCCCCCAGGGGGTGGGCGCTGAACCGGGCGATCTCGAACAGCGCGGTGAGGCGCCGGACGGGCGGGGCCGGCACCGGGACCCGTGCGAGGGTGGCCCGCATGAACTCGGCCGGCGTCTGCCACGTCGCGCGCGGCGCCCGGGCGGCGGCCAGCGCGCCCTCGAAGCGGCCGTATGCGCGAATGATCGCGAGCCGCGCGTCGGGCTCGGCCCGGAGGTCGGCGCGGACGTCGCCGAGCGGCCCGGGGGTGGACGGCGCTCCGGCGGCGGCCCCCCGGCCCGCCCACCACTTCTCCAGCCGATCGGCCATCGCCACCAGGACCATCAGCGCGAAGATGGCGAGCGCGAGCAGCACGAGGAGCGCCGCGATCGCCAGATCGAGGGAGGGAATCGAGGTGGGAGGCTTGTCCGGCAGCGCGAGGAGATCGAGGAGTCCCGCGATCGCGGCGAAGGCCTTCTCGATCGGCCGGCCTTCCTGATCGCCGTAGCGCCAGAGCAGGTACCACGCCAGCGCCAGCAGCAGCACCGGCAGCAGCGACACGAACGCGGCGAGCCACGCGGGGACCCGCCGGGCCGCGCGGGAGGGCGGCAGCGTTTCGTCCGCGGCGTGCCGCCGTCGCTGCAGTGACAGGAAGATGATCGTGGAGAGCGCGAGGAGCCCGAGCACGAGCGCCTGCACCGGATCCGGCAGCCGGACGGTCACCCGCGCACCGGGGTGGTCCGCCGGGACCGGCGCCGGCCCCAGCGTCGCGGCCAGGACCAGCAGCAGGCCGAGGGCGATCACCGCGCCTGTCCCCAGCCGTCCGGGCACGCCGAAGCGAGCGGGTCGCGGCGCCGTCATGTGGCTGCCGATGATGCAGCGGTCCGGCGCCGCGGTCAACCCGCCCTGCGGCGCCCGCCCGCGACTGGTGCTCCTCGCTCGATCGCCGGGGCGATGGATCCCCTCGCAAGACTCCGGCCGGCGGGGATCCCGCCGGCCGGAGCTGCCTGGCGCTGCGCGTTACCGGAGGACGTTGGTCTTGGGATTCACGGCGCGCCCGTCGATCACGCCCGTGCCCAACATCACGCCACCCTGCGGGGCCTGCGTCCTCGAGGGAACCGCGATGACCTTGCCGCCGCACTGGTAGAAGTCGCAGGTCTGCTTCGGCGCCCGGGGCACCGGGACCAGCTTGGGGGGCCGGGGCGGCACCTTGTACGGCTTCCAGGTCGTGCCGCCGTCGCGGGAGATCGTGGTGGGCCCGGCCTTCGGAGCCCGGATGATGACCCCGTTGTCCCCGACGATGTAGCCCTCCGCCGCCGCCCCGCCGGCCAGCAGGCCCATCGAGAACACCACCGCCACCGCCCCCATCGCCCACTTCTGCATGGTTTTCATTGCCGATTCTCCTTTCCGGCGGCCTCGCCGCCCTGACCGTCCGCCCATGGGTCGCGGGCTGGAGGGCCAAGGTTCAACGGTCGCCGGTGGCCTCCACGAGGAGCTCGGCCAGGCGCCGGCTGAACGCGGCGGGGTCGGGCAGCGCGCCCCCCTCCGCGAGGATGGCCTGGCCGTGGAGCAGCTCGGCGTAGCGGCGGAAGCGCTCGTCGGCCGGATGCGCCGCGTGGAAGGCCTGCAGGCGCGTCACCAGGGGGTGCCCGGGGTTCAGCTCGAGCACCCGCTTCGCCTTCGGCACCTCGCGCCCGCTGCGGCGGAGCAGCTCCTCGAGGTGCGGGCTGAGGTCCCCGGCCTCGCCGACCAGGCAGGCGGGGGACGAGGTGAGCCGCTCCGAGAGCCGCACGTCCTTGACCTCGTCCTGCAGCGCCGCGCGCAGCGCGAGGAGCAGGTCCTTGAAGCGCTCGCCGGTCTCTTCCTTGGCGGATTCCTCTTGCTTCCCGTCCACTCCGGAGCCGAGGTCCACGGTGCCCTGGGCCACCGACGTCAGCGGCTTGCCCTCGAACTCGCGCCGCAGGCCCAGCCACAGCTCGTCGACCGGGTCGAGGAAGAACAGCACCTCGTAGCCGCGGGCGCGGAAGGCCTCCAGGTGGGGCGAGCGCTCGGCCCCCGCGCGGGAGGCGGCGGTGAGGTAGTAGATGCCGGGTTGTCCCTCCTTCATCCGCGCGACGTACCCGGCGAGCGAGGTCGGGGCCGGCCCATCGGTGGACGCGGCCAGGACCAGCTCGAGGAGCCGGTCCTGCCCCTCCTCGAAGCCGAGGAGCCCCTCCTTCAGCACCGCGCCGAACTCGGTCCAGAACGTCCGGTACCGCTCCGGCCGCTGCTCGGCCATCTCCTTGAGGGCGGCCAGCAGGCGGCGCACGAGGTACTTGCGGATGGCCTGGACCTGCCGGTCCTTCTGGAGGATCTCGCGCGAGACGTTCAGCGACAGGTCGTCCGAGGAGACGACGCCACGCACGAAGCGCAGGTACGGCGGCAGCAGCTCCCGCCAGTCGTCCATGATGAACACGCGCTTGACGTAGAGCGAGAGGCCGCGGTGGCCGCCGTCGCGGTCGTGCAGGTCGAAGGGCGCCTTCGACGGAATATAGAGGAGGGCGCGCGCCTCGAAGCTGCCTTCCATGTGCACGCTCAGGTGCTCGAGGGGGTCGCTCCAGTCGTGGCTGATGTGCTTGTAGAACTCGCGGTGCTCGTCCTCGGTGATCTCGTCGCTGCCCCGCGCCCAGATCGCCTTCATCGAGTTGAGCGTCTCGCCCTGCAGGCGGATGGGATAGGTCACGAAGTCGGAGTAGCGCTTGACGATGTCCTTCAGCACCGCCCCCTGCGTGTAGTCCTTGAGCCCGTCCTCCTCGTCCGCGGGCTTGAGGTGCAGCGTGACGGTGGTCCCGGCCGCCGGCCGCTCGGCCGGGCCGAGGGTGTAGCTGCCGTCGCCGGCCGATTCCCAGCGCGTGGCTTCCTCGGTCCCGGCCCGCCGCGTGACGACGGTGATGCGGTCGGCCACCATGAAGCTCGAGTAGAAGCCCACGCCGAACTGTCCGATCAGCTCGGGCGCGCCGGCCGCCTTGGCCTCGCGGATGGCCCGCAGGAACTCGCGGGTGCCCGAGCGCGCGATGGTGCCCAGGCTCTCGACCACCTCCTGGCGGCTCATGCCGATGCCGTTGTCGTGCACCGCGAGCGTGCGGGCCGAGGCATCCGCCTCCAGCGTGATCCCGAGCTCGCCCGCCGCCAGCTCCGGGCGGCTCAGCGCCTCGAAGCGGAGCTTGTCGAGGGCGTCGGACGCGTTGGAGAGCAGCTCGCGCAGGAAAATGTCCTTGTGCGAGTAGAGGGAATGGATCATGAGGTCCAGCAGCTCGCGGACCTCGGCCTGGAACTCGTGACGCTCCGTCTGCTCGCTCATGGCCGTCTCCTGCTCCAACATGTGTAGCACAAGACCCTCCGGCGGCACGGGATTGCGCTACGATCTGCCGGATGAAGACGACCCGGCTGCTCGCGGTGTGGGCGGGGGTGGCGCTGGCCCTGCAGGCGTGGGGCGGGCTGACCGGACCCGGAGCGCCCACGCGCCCGCTCGCCGCCGAGGGCATCGTGCTCGCCGAGCCTCCGGCCGCGGCGCTCGTGACGCTGTGGGTGCACTGGAAGGCCCCCCGCGGAGCCGTCGGCTGGGTGACCCTCGAGCCGGCCGACGTCCCGCCCGCGTCGAACGATGTGGCCTACTTGCGGCGGCGGGTGCACCCGGGCTGGAACCAGCTCCTCTGGGACGACTTCTCTCGCTTCCCGGCCGGGCGCCCCATGCGGCTGCGCGTGCTCGAGGGCGACGGCCTCGTCCAGCTCGCGCCCGCCCGCACCTCGTCGTGGTACACGCTCGATCACGTCAGGCCGCTGCGCGGGCTCGTGGTGGCGCTGCTCCTGGGCGGCGCTGTCACCGGCGCGCTCGGCTGGCGACGCCTCCGCGCCGGGCCCCGGCCGCGACCGCGCCCCTGGCACCTGGCGGTCCTCGCGACCGCCGCCGGCGCCCTGGCGCTCCGCCTCTACACCCTGACGACGCAGAGCTTCTGGTTCGACGAGGTGCTCACCGCGATCGGGGCCCAGAGCTTCGCGTGGGTGCTCTACAGCGCGCAGATCTTCGGGCACCCGCCGCTGCAGTATCTCGTCGGCTGGGCGGCGGGGGGAGCGGCCGCCACCGAGGGCTCGCTGCGCGCCCCCTTCGTCGCGGCCGGCGTGGCGGGAGTGGTGGTGATGGCGCTCCTCGGCCGCCGGCTGGTCGGGCCCGCGACGGGGCTGCTGGCGGCGGGCCTCCTCGCGGTCTCTCCATTCCACGTCGAGCTGTCGCAGCTCGCGCGGCCGTACGCGTTCCTGGTCCTCGCGGTGGGGCTGTCGTGGCTGGCGCTCGTCCGGGCGCTCGAGCGGGGCGGCATCGTGGACTGGCTGGGGTTCTCCGCCGCGGCCGCCCTCGCGTTCTACACGCACTATCTGGGCGGGCAGGTGGTGCTGGTTCAGGCGGCGGTCGCGGCTCTCTGGATCGCGCGACGCGGGGGTGCGGGCGGTTCTGCGGCTCTCGCATCGTTTGGCGGCGTCGGGCTGCTGCTCGCGCCGTGGGTGGAGGTCGTCAGGCCGTTGGCCGGGGCCCAGCTGGGCGCCGGACATCTCTCCGCGGCCGCGCTGGGGGAGTTCATCCGGCAGGTGCTGATCCCCGAGCAGGTCGGCTCCGGCGCGCCCGGGCTCCTCACGGGGGCGCTGTTCCTCCTGGGGCTCTGGGGCCTCCGGCGCCGCCCCGAGGTCGTCCTCGCCGCCGTCCTGTCCGTGACGCTACCGATCGGGCTGCTGTGGGCGATCAACCCCGCGCACGCCCTGGCCGGGCGGCACTTCGCCTTCGTGTTGCCGATGGTGATGCTCCTGGTCGCGCACGGGCTCGTCATGACCGGGCGCTTCGTGGAGACCGCCCTGTCGTGGCGGCCGGCCATCGCGCGAGCGCGCACGCGGCGCGTGGTCGCCGCGATGGCCGCGGTCGCGCTGATCGTGGCCAGCCACCTGCCGGCCGGCGCCGTGCTGGGCGGCTACTATCAGTGGCGCCACGGCACGGACTGGCGAACGGTCGCGGAGGTCCTGGACCGGCTCGTCGGGCCGGATGACGAGGTGGTGGCCACGCTGGGCGCGGTGTACCCGCTGCGCCACTACTGGAGGCCGACGGTGGACGAGGTCGACGCCGACCGGCTCCAGGCGCGCTTCCGACCGACGTCTCCGGCCCGGCGAGCCTGGGTCATCACGATCGAGGGCTGGGACTGGGCTCCGGAGCTGCACGAATGGCTGGCCGCGCACGCGGTGCGAGTGGGTGAAGTGCCGGCGTCCTGGAGCCGGCAGCGCGTGTACATCCACGCCGTGACGAAGCGCGGCTAGACGCGCGCGCCGCGGCCGGGCCCGACCGTCACCCGCCGCGGCGGGCGGGTTGCCAGTGATGCGAACGGTGGGCCGTGACACGGTCCGGCCGGGTCAGCGGCTTCACCAGGACGACTCCGGCCACGAAGCCGCCCAGATGCGCCCAGAACGCGACGCCTCCCCCCTCGCCGCCGAGCCCGATGGAGACCAGGCCGCTCAGCAGCTGGAGACCCGCCCAGTAGAGGAGCATCACCCACGCGGGCAGGGCGACCGACGTGAGGAAGAAGCCGATCGGCACGAGCGTCCAGACGCGGACGTTCGGGTAGAGCACGAGGTACGCGCCCATCACCCCGCTGATCGCGCCCGACGCGCCGACCATGGGAACGCCCGAGGCGGGGTTCGCCACCACCTGGGCCAGGGCGGCGACGACCCCGGCGGAGAGGTAGAACACCAGGTACCGCAGCCGGTCCATCGAGTCCTCGATGTTGTTGCCGAAGATCCAGAGGAACCACATGTTCCCGAGCAGGTGCATCCAGGAGCCGTGCAGGAACATCGACGTGAACACGTGCGAGGCCTGGCGGCCGGGGTCCGTGAGACAGAGCAGGCCTTCGCCCAGCGGGAACGCGGTGCCGGGCGGGAGCATCCCGCTCAGCTCGCCGGGGATCAGGCCCAGGTTGCACACCGAGCGGGCCAGCGGCAGCGCCGTCCCCGCCCCCTGCACCACCAGCCACGTCAGGACGTTCGCCCCGACGAGCAGGTAGGTGACGACGGGCGTGCGCTGCGTCGCGTTCTCGTCGTGATACGGGAACATGGGATCCCTCCGGCGATGTCGGCATCCTAGCACGCGGCTCGGTCGGGGCGGCCCGCGGCCGTCGTTGAGCCGCCCGCGCTCGTGCGGTAAGCTCCGGCCACCGCCATGGCCGACCTCAAGAGCCCGCCGCCGCCGCTCGGCCCCGACACGATCGAGCGGCTGGCGAAGATCTCCACGCCCACGCTGTGCACGCAGCTCTACAAGCTCGGCTTCCGCAACACCTACCTGCACGGCGTGCGTCCGCTCTGCCCCGAGCGGCGAATGGTGGGAGAAGCCGTCACCGTGCGCTTCGCTCCGGCCCGCGAGGACCGGGCCGGCTACGAGATGCTGGCCGACCCGGGCTACCCGCAGCGGCACGCCATCGAGCACATCGCGCCTGGGCAGGTGCTCGTCATGGATTGCCGCGGCGTCGCCAGCGCCGCCAATGCGGGAGACATCCTCGTCGCGCGGCTGCACGTGCGCGGCGCCGCCGGTCTGGTGCTCGACGGGGGCATCCGCGACTACCCGTCGGTGCGGGCCTTCGGCTTTCCCGTCTACGCGCTCGGGCCGGCCGCCCCCGCGCACGTCGTCCGCCACGTCGCGGTGGACGAGAACGTGCCCATCGGCTGCGCCGAGGTTCTCGTGCTCCCCGGCGACATCATGGTCGGCGACGGCGAGGGCGTGGTGTGCGTCCCGCGAGCGGTCGCCGACAAGGTCGCGGCCGGCGGGCTCGAGCAGGAGGAGCTGGAGGCCTTCATCCTCGAGAAGGTGCGCGGGGGCGCGCCGTTGCCGGGCACCTACCCACCCGGCGACCGAACGCTCGCCGAGTACGAGGAGTGGCGACGGCGGCGCCGGACCACCTGAGGCCGGACGCGTCAATCCAGCCAGTCCTGCTCCTTGAGCTTGCGGGGCAGATACTTCTTGGTGAGGTACTGGAAGTCCTTGTTGGCGAGGGCGTCCAGCTCGTACTTGAGCCCGCTCGAGAGCATCCGCTTGATCTCCTCCTGCCACCCCTTCTTCTGGAACCACGAGTAGCCGAGGAGCTCGCGGGCCCGGGCCGTGTCCTTGTCGGTGAGCTTGATGCCCACGTTGCGCGGCAGCCCGTAGGCCTCGGGATCCGCGCTCGACAGTCCGATGAACTTCGCCTTGGGAATGGCCATCCGCTGGCTCTCGAAGGCGAGATTGATCGAGCCCTGCTTGATGACCGAGTAGATGTAGTAGCCCCACGGGTCGTTGTCCACGAGGACATAGACGGGGAGCCGCTTCTCCTCGTGCAGCCGCCGCGCCAGACGCCGGACGCCGCGGGGCGGCTGCCCGTTCCCGGTCAGCAGCACGCAGTTGTAGCGCCGCCAGAACTTGTCCTCGGAGAGCCGGTTCCACTGGGTGCCCTTCTCGACCAGCAGCACGAAGTCGGCCGTGCACCGCCGGATCTGGAGGTACTCGGGCTCCACGATGGAGGGCACGGAGTACCCGCCCTTGCCGAGCCTCGCGCAGTCCACCTGGTCGCCGTCGTCCACCAGCACGAGGGGCCCGACCACGGAGCCCGCGTTCTCGGCCCGGACGTGCAGCTCCTCCCGGAGGGCCTCCAGGGTGACCTCGAGGTCCTCGATGAGCGGATCGGACTCGTCCTGGGTGTCGAGCGTGTTCTCGTGCGAGTTCCGGATCGTGTGCTTGGTCCGGTAGTAGATCTCCCGGAGCGACGTCGTGAGGTTGGCCCGCTGCAGCTCGCACAGCGCGTCCGCCACCAGCACCGTCTGCATGAACTTCTTGGCCATCCCGACGTTGAAGAACGACCGGGCCTGCTTCCGCTTGCCCATCTCGATCAGGCCCTTGCGCTCGTTGAAGTTGATGTTCGAGAGGGCGCGGACCGGGATCGCGATGGTGGGGTCCTTGCGGCGCTGGGCGGCGCTGATCACCAGGTCGGCGACCCCGACGAGCTTCTTCTCGACCGCGCCGACCTTGCGGGGCTTCCGGGCCATGGACGTCTCCTACGCTTTCCTGCGCCGGGCGCGCGCCCGGCGTTTCGCGGCCGTCTTCGTCCCCCGCCCCTTGCGCTTCCCCGCGCGCCGCGCCGGCTTGCCGGACTCCGCTTCCTCCTCGACCGCTCCGTTCGAGGACGCCGCGTCCGGCCGCCCCTCACCGATCGGCACCGGCACGTCGCCTTCGACGCCGTCCGCGGTGACGATGATCGAGTGGGGCAGCCCCTCCGGCCCGCCGCCGTTCCTCCCCAGCACCGCGTCCGTCCGCTCGCCCCCGGTCCGCCGCATCGCCATCCGCTGGAGCTGCTCCTTCAGCTTCGCGGTGGGCAGCCGGCCGCCCTTGAGGCGGTTGCACGACTCGACGACCTCCTCGATGTAGAGCTCGAAGATGTTGCGCCGCCGGTCCTCGCTGTGGGCGCGCTCGCGCCGCCGGAGAAAGGCTCCCAGCCGCCGGCCGCATTCGCGCAGGGCGAGCGTGATCTCCTTGCGGATCTCGTCGTACTCGGCGATCGCTTCCTTGGATTCGCTGGTGAACGGGACCCAGACCGAGGCCATGTGGACGAAGATCACCATGGGTCCCGCCGGGACCGCGCCTCTCGACTGCGGCACTCCGTAGTTGCGCCACGTGGTGTCCAGCACCGCCTTGTAGCTGGCGCACGAGGACTGTTGATAGAGGAGCGGCACCCGGTTGGCGTACCGGATGACGCGGGCGAGCTCGTTCTCGTTCGGCCCCGCCGTCTCTCCTTCCGCCAGCGGGACCTCCTTCTTCTCCTGGCCGTCCTTCCCCTGGTCCGGCCCCCGGCCGTAGGCCAGACCCGCCTCGATCACGAAGGGGTTGCCGCGATAGACGGCGGGCGGCCGGGTCACCGCGGTATAGAAGTCCCCCTTGATCTGCTGGTACAGGCCGGAGAGGATCGCCCGCTCCCCGATGGGCGACAAGCAGTTGGTCGAAGGCGCCATGATCTTGGTGGACTGGATGGCCTTGTAAAGCGCCTCGGCCGCCTCGCCGTGAACGTCGCGTGGCCGCGCCCGGGGCGAGAGGCCCGCGGTCTTGCAGACCTCCTCGGCCAGCCGCGGCGACATCCGGCTGAAATCGCCGGCCAGGAAGCCCGAGACCGAGTGGCTCTTGGTGTCCTGGAGCATCTTGAGCAGCATCCCGAGCTCGATGCCATACGGATGCGGCTTGATCTCGCGCGGCGTGGGAGGGAGCTGGTCGTAGGTCCTCGGATACTCCTTCGTCTCCCCGTCCGGGGCGAGGTAGGTGAGCTTGACGTGCGGATTCGCGATGATCGTCTGCTCGAGGTACTCGTCGACCGAGGCCCGGCCCTTCTGGTAGCGCCCCTCGATTTCCAGCGTGACCTGGGTCCCCCGGGGGATCTCCCAGGCGATCTGCTTCTTCTCGAGGATCCGCGGCTCGTTCTTCTTCGTGTCGATCTGGACCTCGAAGTAGTGGGCGGGCGCCCGCCCGCTGGTGCGGGAGATGATCTGGACGGGTTTGCCGGTGGTGAGCTGCCCGTACATCCCCGCCGCCGAGATGCCGATCCCCTGCTGCCCGCGGCTCATGCGCAGCCGATGGAACTTGGACCCGTAGAGCAGCTTCGCGAAGATCGGCGGAATCTGCTGGCGGACGATCCCGGGGCCGTTGTCGGTGACGGTGATCCGGAAGCGGCTGGCCTGGCTCGCGGGCGGCGGAGCTTCCCCGTTGCCGGCCACCTCCAGCTTGACGACCACGTCGGGGAGAATGCCGGCTTCCTCGCAGGCGTCGAGGGCGTTGTCCACCGCCTCCTTCACGCAGGTGAGCAGCGCCTTCCTCGGGTTGTCGAAGCCCAGCAGGTGCCGGTTCTTGGTGAAGAACTCGGAAACGGAGATCTCGCGCTGGCGCGCCCCCATCTCGACCGCCGATACGGGTGGCTTCGGGGGCACCGCGGGTGGGCTGGGCTTCGAAGGGCTCACGATCTGGGCGCGCGCTCGCATCTCCTCTCATACAAACAGATTCCGGCGCCGGGACGAACTTCTTTCTGGCGGATCGGGCGGGCCGCCCGGTACACTCCTCGCGTGGGCGAGACCCCGATCCGTGGCGGGCCAGGACGGCCCGGGCAGCGGTGAGCCGGCCCTGGGCTGCGCGCCTCTACCGGGGCACCCGGCGTCTGCTGGAACGAGCGGTCGGCCCGGCCCGGGTCGAGCGCTGGGCGGAGCGGATCCCGTACAAACACCTCACCTACTGCCTGGTGACGTGGACAACCAGGGTGCCCGAGGAGGTCGAGCGCAAGCTCCAGACCTCCGGCTTCCTGCTGCGCGACGGGACTGCCGCCGACATCGACGCCCTCGAGGGTGAACGTCTCTACGACGATTGTGCGACGTATCGAGCCTGGCTGGCCGAGGGCCAGCAGCTGCTCGTGGCCGAGGAAGCCGGCCGGGTGGTGTCCTACGTGTGGCTGGACCTCGCGCGGTCCATCGCGCTGGAGAACCTGCCCGAGTACCAGGTGGAGATCGGGCCTGGAGCCGCCTACGGCCACGAGGCGTGGACGCTCCCCTCTCACCGCGGGCGCTCCCTGCGGCGCCTGACCTACGTGGCGGAAGTCCTCGCCGCCCGGCGGGCCGGCAAGCAGTGGCTGGTGGCCTACCAGCTGAAGGAAGAAACCCTCGACGCGATGCTGGTCAATCTGGCGCGCACCGGAATCCCGCGGGGCGATGTGATCGACGTGGTCCACGTGGTCCAGGGCGGCGGCTTCCGGGTCACCTGGCATCAGCGTCCGAGTCGGCCGCACGAAGCCGCGCGGTTCGTCTCCACCTCCCGCCGACGGTGACGCGGCCTCGATGGCGGAGATGGCCGGCACCGATCGGCTCACGGTCCGCGGGTTCCTCGCCCGGTTCGCCTTCGCCCTGCTCGTCGCGGGCGCCACCTACAACCCCACCGCCTACTCGTACTATGCCTGGGCGAAGAACACCGGCTGGGAATGGCGGCCGCCGATCGTGTTCATCGGGGTCGTGCTGCTGATCGGCTGGGTCATCTGCCTGCGCCTCACCCTGCGCTCGATCGGGGGGCTCGGCCTGCTCCTGGCCAACGCGTTCCTGGCCGCCCTCTTCTGGCTCTTCGCCGACTGGGGCTGGCTGCCCATCGAGAACGTCGCCGCGATCTCGTGGATCGGCCTGTTCAGCGTCGCCACCATCCTGGCCGTCGGCATGTCGTGGTCGCATCTGCGCCGCGGCCCATCCGCCGGACCGCGCTGAGCGACCCAGAGGAAGGCGGGCCGCGTCAGTCGGGCGGATCGTCGGAGCGCGGCCACAGCCGACGTCGAATCGATACGAGCCCCGCGGCCAGGCCGAGGAGCAGCAGGACCGGCACGGCGACCGCGATCCAGGCCACCCCGAGCGCCACCACCACCGCCACCACCAGGCCGAGGGCCGCCATGATGGCCGTCACGAGCACGATCACGAGTCGGAGCATGGTCCCACCGCGATGATAGCGCAGCGGGCCGGCCGCGACCTCGGCGATCACGCGGTCGGCGCGCCTCACCGCCGCGGCACCGCACCCCGGGCGATGGTAGTCTAGGCTCGGCATGATCGAAGGCAAGCGGGACAAGACCGTGGACCAGTACCTGAAGCCGACCGCGTACGTCGACTCCGATGCCGCCAACATCCTGGCGTTCGCGGAGCGCGTGGCGGGCGGCGCGGCCGAGCCCGTCGGCCGCGCCGTGGCCCTCTACCACGCGGTGCGGGACGAGATCGTCTACACGCCCTACTGCGATTTCCGCTCCGTCGAGACCTACCGGGCCAGCGCCTGCCTCGCGCGCGGCTCGGGCTTCTGCGTGGCGAAATCGGCCGTGCTCGCCGCGGCCGCGCGCGCCGTCGGCATCCCGGCCCGCCTGGGCTTCGCCGACGTCCGGAACCACCTGGCCAGCCCGCGGCTGCGCCGGCTGATGGGGACCGATGTCTTCTACTATCACGGCTACGCCGAGCTGTACCTGGACGGCGCCTGGGTGAAGGCCACGCCGGTCTTCGACCGCGGCCTCTGTGAGCGTTTCGGCGTCCTGCCCCTTGCGTTCGACGGCCGCCGGGACTCGCTCTTCCAGGCCTACGATCCGAGCGGGCGCCGCCACATGGAGTACGTGCGCGATCGCGGGCCGAGCGCCGACGTCCCCGTCGAGGCCATCATCGAGACTTTCGAGCGGCACTACCCCGCCCTCCTCGTCCGGGCCACCGCCGGTCCCGCCGAGCGCTTCCGCGACGAGGCCGCCCCGATGGCGGAGCCTCCCGGGAGCTGAGGGCGCCGGTGCCGCGCGTCGCGAGGCACCGCGTGGTCGCGGGCGCGCTGGCCGTCGCGCTCGCGGGGTGTGGCGGGGGACGGCCGGTGGCTCAGGGCATCGAGGCCGGTCCCATCGCGTCTCACGCCGCCCGGCCGGGCCAGCCCGTCTTCCAGGCCTCCGGGCCCGACGCCGCCGACTACGGAGCCGGCCCGGCCGGCTTCCGGCCGGCCGACCGGTACAGCTGGTGGTCCCTGGAGAATCTCGTCGATTCCCACTCGCGGCTGGACGAGATCCATCGCGCCCGCCCGGTCGCCCGGGCGGCGGCCCCGAGCGCGCTTCGCCGGCCACCGACGGAGCCCGCCATCACCTACCGGTTCGCGGGGGAATCGCGCACGCTCGACGACTACCTGGCGCGGCATCCCGCCACCGGCCTGCTCATCGCCCGGGGCGACACCATCCTCGTCGAGCGCTACCAGTACGCCCGCCGCGACACCCACCGGTTCACCTCGTGGTCGATGGCCAAGACCATCACCGCCATGCTCGTGGGCATCGCGATCGACGAGGGCCGCATCCGCTCCATCGACGATCACCCGGACGCCTACGTCCCCGAGCTGGCGGGCACGGAGTACGGGCGCACGCCGATCCGCGATCTGCTGACGATGTCCTCGGGGGTCAAGTTCATCGAGGACTACAGCGGCCGCGACGACGCGGCCCTGCTCGTCTGGAACACGTTCCAGGGCGAGGGGCCCGGCGGCCCGGCGGCGGTCGTCGGATTCAACCAGCGCCTCCGGCGGTCGGGCACCCGCTTCTCCTACGCGTCCTCCGAGACCCAGGTGCTCGGGCTCGTGCTCCGGGCCGCGGTGGGGCGACCGCTCGCCGACTACCTCTCGGACCGGATCTGGAGGCCGATGGGCGCGGAGGCGGATGCGAGCTGGCTCATCGACAATGCCGGGATGGAGTCGGCCTACTGCTGCGTGAACGCCGTGCTCCGGGACTACGCGCGCCTCGGCCTGCTCCTCGCCCATGACGGCCGGCTCGGCGGTCGCCAGATCATCCCGAGCGCCTGGATCCACGCCGCCACCACCGTCCCTGCGGACAGCTGGCACCTCAAGCCGTATGCGGCGACGCGGCACTTCGGCTACGGCTACCAGACCTGGATCTTCCCGGGCGAGCGCCGCGTGTTCGCCCTGTTCGGCGTGCGGGGCCAGGCGATCTACGTCGACCCCGCGTCAAGACTCGTGCTGGTGCACACCGCCATCAGGAAGCTGCCCGTGGATCCCGGCGGCGCCGAGCTCTACGCCCTCTGGGCGGGCGTCCGAGAGCACCTCGGCGGCGCCCCATAGCATCGCGTCACCGCGTCAGGGGCGCACGCCCGCCAAGAACATCCCGCGGCCAAGACACGCACGCTCGCGCTTCAGGCGGGCAGCGGCTTGTAGAAGATTGTCGTGCCGCACAAGCCGCCTTGCGGCCAGAGCGCGTAGTCCGGGATCGTGCCGCAGCGTTGCCAGCCCAGGCGCGGATAGAGACGCTCGGCGTCGCCACCGGTGACGGTGTCGAGCACGAGCACCGTCTTACCGGCGGCACGCGCGGCGTCATCGGCGGCGGCCATCAACGTGGTGGCGATGCCCTGGCGGCGGGCACGCGGATGCACCAGGAGCTTGGCGATCTCGCCGCGGTGCGGCTGGTTCTCGGGCATCGCGAGCACCACCTGCACGGTGCCGACGATCGCGCCGGCGCCGTCCTCGGCGACGAGCAACACCCGCTCGCCGCGCGCCGCCCCGTCCGTCACCCCGCGCCAGAACGCCTCGGCGCGGTCACGCCCGAGCGGGTGCATGAAGCTGACCGAGGCCCCCGCGGCCACGCAATCGATCAGCAGCTGCGCGAGCGCGGGCACGAGCGCGGCGGCTTCGGCCGGCCGCGAGCGGCGCACCTGGACGGCACGGTTCATGGTCTTCTCCGGAGGGCGGCCGCATCGTTCGCGATCGCCACGAGGTAGCGGGCGGGTCTGCGTCCGGGATTGCGATAGGCGGTCGGGCGATCGAGCTGCAGCGCGAGGCAATCGCCGGCGTCGAGGCGAAACCGTTCCTCGCCGACGCTCAGCTCGATGCTGCCCTCGAGCACCCAGACCTGCTGGTGCATCGGCGCCTCGCGCACGCCGGACTCGTAGGCCACCCGGGCGCCGGGCGGGAACACCACCTCGACGAGCTGCAGCGGCGCGGCGAAGCCGGCGGGCGAGAGGTTGCGGCGCAGGTAGCCCGAGGCCGGATCGCGCCACTGCGGCTGCGCCTTGCGCTTCGCGAGCGGGCTGGCCGGCGCCTGGGTGTCCTCGAACAGCGCGGCCAGCGCGACGCCGAGGCTCGCGGCGAGCTTCTCCAGCACGACCGCGGTGGCGCTGCTCTCGCCACGCTCGATCAGCGAGATCATCGAGCGGCTCACGCCGCTGCGCTCCGCCAAGGCCTCGAGCGACAGGCCGCTCGCGCCGCGCAGATCGCGCACGCGCGCGGCGATGCGCTGGCTGATGTCGCGCGGGGCCGGTTCCTTCATGATGGACGAATGATCCAGTATGGTGGACACCATTGTCAAGCCGGACGCCGCGAGCGGCCAACGAGACGGAACACGTTCCCGAGACCGGGCGCCCCGCCGGCACGGCTCCCATGTCCCGATTGACTTCCCGTCGTGTCCGCTCTACGGTATCGCGGATCGGCCGCCGAGTCCCTCGAGCGGGTCCCGGTCTTCCCGGAGGGCGTGAATGTCCACGTTCGAACGTTATCTGACCCTGTGGGTCGGTCTCTGCATCGCCGTGGGCGTCGCGCTCGGCCATGGGCTGCCCGCCGTGTTCCGCGCCATCGGATCCGCCGAGGTGGCCCAGGTCAACCTGCCGGTGGCCCTGCTGATCTGGCTCATGATCATCCCGATGCTCGTGAAGATCGACTTCGCGGCGCTCGGTCAGGTCCGCGAGCACTGGCGGGGGATCGGCGTGACGCTGCTCGTCAACTGGGCCGTCAAGCCCTTCTCGATGGCGCTGCTGGGCTGGGTCTTCGTCGGGTGGCTGTTCCGGCCCTACCTCCCGGCCGAGCAGATCAACAGCTACATCGCCGGGCTCATCCTGCTCGCCGCCGCCCCCTGCACCGCGATGGTCTTCGTCTGGAGCAACCTGTCCGGTGGCGAGCCGCACTTCACCCTGAGCCAGGTCGCGGTGAACGACACCATCATGGTGTTCGCGTTCGCGCCGATCGTCGCCCTGCTCCTGGGACTCTCGGCGATCACGGTGCCCTGGCAGACCCTGCTGATCTCGGTGGTGCTCTACATCGTCGTCCCCGTCATCCTGGCGCAGATCATCCGCCGCCAGAGGCTCGCCCGCGGCGGGCCGGCTGCGCTCCAGCGGCTGCTTGACCGGCTCCAGCCGGTCTCGCTCGTCGCGCTGCTGACGACCCTCGTGATGCTCTTCGGCTTCCAGGGTGAGCAGATCATCGCCCAGCCCCTCGTCATCGCGCTGCTCGCGGTCCCGATCCTCATCCAGGTCTACTTCAACTCCACGCTGGCCTACCTCCTGAACCGGGCCACGGGGGAAGCGCACTGCATCGCCGCCCCGTCGGCGTTGATCGGCGCCAGCAACTTCTTCGAGCTCGCCGTCGCCGCGGCCATCAGCCTGTTCGGGTTTGAGTCCGGCGCGGCGCTGGCCACCGTCGTCGGCGTATTGATCGAGGTCCCGGTCATGTTGTCGGTCGTGATGATCGTCAACGCGACCAAGGGCTGGTACGAGCGTGGGGCGGCCGTGCGGCGCCACGGGAGGGCCTCCGGGTCCGTCAGGTGATCTGGGCCGAAAGGCGGCGGCCGGGCGGTTGCCCGGGACACCCTGCCTCGTGCCGCCGACGCCCCGGCCCTCGTTCCGGCGGCACTTCCCTTGAAGGCGATTGCGGTCTTGACAAGGCCCGGTCGCCGAGCGCAGAGTCTCTGCACTCATTCCGACACTTCCTTCGCACACCAACGCTGATGCGAGGAGGATCGATGCGGATCGGCGCTCTCGTCCTGAAGCGCAAGAGCTGGGAGCCGGTGGCGTTCGCGTCGCCGTCGCTGGCGCTCATCGCGATCGTGATCATCTTCCCGCTCGCCTACTCGTTCTGGCTCTCGTTCAGGAACTTCGACCTGGCGGTCGGCCCCGACAGCGACTTCGTCGGTGGCGCCAACTACGTCGAGGCGCTGGTCAACGACACCCGTTTCGTCAACTCCATCTGGAACACCGCGATCATCATCGGGCCGTCGCTCGTGCTCGAGCTGCTCGTCGGCCTCGGCCTCGCCCTGCTCCTCACGCGCATCGGACGCGGCCGTCCGATCGTCACCGCGCTCCTCGCCATCCCCGCCATGGTGTCGCCGGTGATGGCGGCCATGGCGTGGCGGATGATGTTCGGGGTGAAGTACGGCGCGATCAACAACCTCGGGCGCCAGCTCGGTCTGATCGACGTGTACTTCGACTGGTTCTCGAGCCCCTTCATCTCGATCGTCGCCATCGTGATGGTCGAGGTGTGGCACAACACCGCGTTCATGACGCTGGTGCTGCTCGCCGGGCTCCAGTCGATCCCCCAGGAGCTCTACGACGCGGGCAAGGCCGACGGGGCCGACGGTTGGCGGAGCTTCTGGTACATCACGCTCCCGCTCCTGAAGTTCACGATGGTGGTCGGCTTGATGATCCGGCTCATCGATCTCACAAAGCTCTTCGGGCTGATCTTCGTCCTGACGTTTGGCGGCCCGGGCGGGGCGACCGAGACGGTGGCCTTCTCGACGTACCTGGCCGGCTTCAACGACTTCCGGATGAGCTACGCGGCCGCGCTCTCCTACGTCATCGTGGGCGGCGTGCTCGTCCTCACCCTCGTGTTCATGTGGATCCAGCGATACCGCGAGATGCGGGCGGCCTGATGGCCATCGCGCTCGATCGGCCTCAAGCGGTGAGCCCGAGCGCGCGGGCCCTGCGCTTCCGCCGCTGGGCCGGCACGATGCTCACCTGGGTAACGCTCGTCGCCGCGCTGGTCTTCTTCCTCGGTCCGTTCTTCTGGATCCTGACGACGTCCGTCAAGGCCAACGAGGACTACTTCGCGTACCCGCCCGTGTGGGTGCCGGCGGACGCGTCGCTCAAGCACTACACCGCCCTGTTCACCCGCTCGAGCGGCGCGCGCTACTTCACCAACAGCCTCGTGGTCTCCACCCTCAGCATGCTCGCGGCGCTGCTGGTGAGCCTGCCCACCGCGTACTCCATCGCGCGCTGGCGGTTCGGAGGCGGCTTCCTGTCCCTGCTCCTCCTCGTCCTCCGCATGTTGCCCGCCATCGCGCTCATCATCCCGCTCTACATCATGTACAAGCAGCTCGGGCTCACCAACAGCTACTTCGGGTTGGTGATCGTCTACACGGTCCTGTACGTCCCCTTCGCGGTGTGGCTGCTCGTCGGTTTCCTGCGGGACTTCCCGGTGGAGATCGAGGAAGCGGCCCTCATCGACGGCTGCTCGCGCCTGCGCGCGCTGGTGTCGGTGGTGGTGCCCATCATCGCGCCCGGCCTCGCGGTGGTGGCGCTCTTCTCCTTCATCGCGACCTGGAACGAGTTCCTGTTCGCGATCGTGCTCACCGGCATCGAGACCAAGACCATGATGGTGCTCGTCACCTCGTTCACGAGCGGCGGCACCGACATGTTCTACGGCGAGGCCTCGGCGTCTGTCGTGCTCGGCGTGCTGCCGGCGTTCGTCGTGGCGTTCATGCTCCAGCGATACCTGGTCAAGGGACTGGCCCTCGGCGGCACCAAGGGCTAGGCTCCCTGCCCCAACGGAGGAGGCTCCGAATGAGAAAGCTGGCGATCCTAACGGTGGTGCTCGCGGTCGGCGCGCTGGGGGCGTGGTTCGGCCTGCCCGTGACCGAGGTCAAGGCGGCGCGGCCCTACGAGGGCACCACGATCCGCGCGGTGGTGAACGCCGAGTACGTCAAGTACTCGCTCTCCCTCGTCGAGCAGGCGGTCTACGACAAGCTCGGCATCAAGATCGAGACCGAGGTCATCCCGCTCGACCCCTACGTGGCCAAGACGCTGCTCGAGTTCAACAGCGGCAAGAGCCCGTGGGATCTCGTCATGTTCGGGCCGTCGTTCATGCCCGACTACGGCCGGCACCTGGAGCCGCTCGAGCCCTGGATCCAGAAGCTGAAGCTCGATTTCGTCATGGACGACCTCCCCGACGTCTACAAGAAGCTGATGCTCCGGCACGAGGGGAAGATCGTCAGCATGCCGTACGACGGTGACGTCCACATCATGTTCTGGAACAAGGTCGCCTACGAGCGGCCCGACAACAAGAAGAAGTTCAAGGCGAAGTACGGCTACGAGCTGGCCCCCCCGAAGACCTGGAAGCAGTGGGACGATCAGGCCGAGTTCTTCCACGGCTGGGGCTGGGACGGCACCGATCGAAAGCTCTTCGGCGCCGGCGCCTCGTACAAGGGCAACAACTACTCCTATTACTGGTGGCGGCCGCGGTTCTTCTCGTACGGCGGCCAGTACTTCGACGCCCAGATGAAGCCGCTCATCAACGGCCCCGCCGGTCTCCGCGCCCTCGAGGAGATGGTCAAGACCATCCAGTACTACCCGCCCGGCGTCATGCTGTTCGAGTCCGAGGAGCCCAAGACCATGCTCATCAAGGGCGAGGTGCCGTTCCTCTTCTCGTGGACGTCCACCGGCAAGCGGGTGGGGAACCCCAACGAGTCGGTGATCGTCGGCAAGGCGGGCTTCGGGATCGTACCCGGGGCCGAGATCGACGGCAAGATCGTCCATCGGCCGGACCTCACGCCCGGCCGGTCCATGGCGGTGTCCAAGTACTCGCAGAAGAAAGAAGCCACCATGAAGGTGCTGGAGCTCATCTCGGACCCCGAGCAGAGCCTCAAGATCGTCATGGACCCGAAGACCATCATGGATCCATGGCGGGTCTCGCACTTCAAGTCCGAGAAGTTCCGCAAGTCGTTCCCCGGTGCTGACGAGTACCTCGAGGCCATCCTCAAGACGTTCCCGCTCGTGGTGCCGGACCCGATCCTCCCCGGCGCCTCCGAGTACATGCGGAAGCTGTCGTTCGAGATCACCGAAGCGCTGGCCAAGCGCAAGTCGCCCAAGGAGGCGCTCGATTCCGCCGCCGCCGAGTGGGACAAGATCACCGACCGGCGCGGCCGCGACAAGCAGAAGGCTCTCTGGGGCGAGAAGATGGCCGAGATGAAGAGCGTCGGCATCGAGTACCAGCCGGACTGGGCGCAGAAGGCGAAGTAACCGAGCACCTCGGCGGTGACGCCGGCGCGCTTCCGGGCGCGCCGAGCGTCACCCGTGCCGCTACACGTTCTTCGAGCCCGTGTTCCCTGCCCCGAAAGGTGAATGCCAT
>DATHSW010000284.1:0-46311 GCA_035463855.1 Candidatus Deferrimicrobiaceae bacterium
TGGCGCCCGCGGCGGCCGCTGGCGCTCGAGGCCGCTCTGGCCGTGGGGCGGGCGCTCTCCGGTCTCGCCCGGCCGGGGCGCGGGCACGATCTGCGGCGCGGGCCCGCGGCCTTCCGGCTCGCGCGGCAGCGCGCGGGTCACCGGCGCGCGGGTCGCGACCACGCGGCGCTCCAGCACGTTCTCCGGCGGACGGATACCGCGGCCACTGGCCGGGGCGAAGCTCGCGCGGTCCGGCCGCAGCTCCACGGCCCCGCGTACCGGCTCGAGCCGGCGCGTGTCCACGTCGCGGATGCGCGCCTCGCCGACGGCGCCGCGTCCGAACCGGTCCGGCCGCACCGCGACCACCGCGTTCCGCACGTCGACGTTCCGGTACACGTTGATCTTGTTGACGTTTACCACCGTGGTCCGATGGATGACCACGTTGTTGACGACCCGGGGCCCGCCCCAGCCGCCCCACCACACCCGACCGACGAATCCCGGACGGCCCCACCACGGCACGCAGGGCTCGCCCCAGCCCAGCGCGACCCAGCTCACGAACGGCGCGCCGATGGCGATGCGCACGCCGGGCGCGCCGAAGAAGGCCACGAGCGCCGGGGCGTAGACCGGACGCACCACGACGGGGCCGGGCGCCCAAGCCCAGACGTTGTTCACGTGGACCCAGCGGCCGTAGTGATAGGGCGCCCAGCCCCACGGCGCAGTGTCCACCCAGGTCCACCCGAAGCGCGGATCCCAGATCCAGCGGCCGGTCGTGTAGGGGGCCCAGTCCGCCCCGACGCCCTCCGGCACCCACACCGAGCCGTACTCCGACACCACGCGCCAGTTGCCGTGCTGGTCGAGGTCGTCCACCCCGGAGACCGTGGGCGGCACGTAGCGCGCGCTCACCGTGTCCACCAGCGCCTCGGTGCGCGCGTAGTTCCAGCGGTCCCACACGTCCTGCTCGGGGGCCACGAAGGTCTGCACGGTGCCCGCGCCGCCACCGGAGAGCACCACCTGCTCGCTGGCCGCGATGCTCACCGCCTGGCCGCCGGCCGGCGTCATGATCGCGGTGCCGCCGCGGCGGGTGATGAAGGACGTGCGATCGGGCGCCACGTCCACGCGGTAGTAGCCGGGCCGCTCGATGGTGAACGCGGCGGCGGGCGTGTCGAGCTCGACCGTGCGCCCGCCGGCCAGCGCGCGCAGGTCCAGCGAGACGTGGCCGGCCGCCACCTTGATCTGGAGGAAATCGGCCTCGTGGTTCTCGAGGCCGAGCTGGCTGTCGCCCCAGGCCCGCACGAAGCTCCGCGAGTCGATCTGCACCTCGAGGTTGCCGCGGTTGCCGGTGTAGAGCTGGTCGCCCGGGGCCAGCGGCGTGTTCACCTGCGCGGGCGCCCAGTCCTCTCCGCCGGGGCGCCAGAAGGACACGTCGCCGTTGACGTAGCTGAGCCGGGGCGGCGTCGGCGCGGTGTTCTGGCGGTCGTCGGCCTCGCCGTCCTCGGTCGTGGCAGCGGCCGGGGGCGCGGGCGGAGCGGGGACGGCGGGAGAGGCGGCCCGCGCCAGCGGTGCCGCGCCCACGAACAGGGTCAACGCCAGCACGCTGGCGATCATTCGCTTGAGGATGATCATGGGGTGGCCTCCGTCACCTGGGCGGTGTCTGCGGGGGAGGTGGCGGGGGCGACCCCGCCGGCGGGGCCGGCGTCCGGGTCGGAAGATCCCGCCCCGGTACCTGATGCCCCTTGGCGTACATGCACTGGATGTAGGCGTTGTCGTAGCGGCGCTGCACTTCCCAGGACGGCGCGTCCATGAAGGCCCCCTTCACCTGCTTCGCGGCCCAGTCCCGGCAGACGCTCACGTCGGCCTGGAACTGCTCGAACGGCCGGTCGCTGCCGGGCAGCACCATGACGCTCGGACCCGCGGGCGCGGTCGCGCAGCCCGCGCACAGCATCGTCGCCACCGTGGTCACGCTCGATCCTCCATGCATCACGACCTCCGGGATCCTGGGCTACCGGCAGTCAGACGAGGGCCGTCCGGGCGCCATTCGTGTGGAAAAGGGGCCGCTCCGCGGTAAACGCCCGCAGGGCGAGCTCCGTCTAAGACCCGTCGAGGCTCAGCCGGCGAGCGCCCGGCGCATCCGCTCGAGCCCCTCGGTCAGGAGCGCCCGCGGCGAGCCGAAGTTGAGCCGCACGAACCCCTGGCCGCCCCGGCCGAACAGCGCGCCGTCGTTGAGCGCCACCTTCGCGCGCTCGAGGAAGAACGTGAAGGGGTCCGCCGCGGCGGGGCCGGCGCTCCGGCAATCGAGCCAGGCCAGGTAGGTCCCCTCGGGCGGCGTCATGCTGATGCCGGGTAGATGCCGCCGCACGTAGTCGGCCAGGAAATCGCGATTGGCTTCGAGGTAGCGCAGCAGCTCGCCCAGCCACGCGTCGCCGTCACGATACGCGGCGAACGCCGCGGTGTAGCCCATGATGTTCACCTGGGCCTGCACGAAATCCCCGCGCGCGGCCGTGAACCGCTCGCGCAACGAGACATCCGGGATCACCGCCACCGACACCTTGAGCCCGGCCAGGTTGAACGTCTTGCTGGGCGCCATCAGCGTGATCGTGCGCCGCTCGATCTCGGGCCCGAGCGAGGCCATCGGGATGTGGCGCTGGCCCGAGTAGAGCAGGTCGCAGTGGATCTCGTCGGCGATGATCGGCAGATCGCGCTCGAGGCAGATCTGGGCCATGCCCGCGAGCTCGTCCCGGGTGAAGACGCGGCCGACGGGATTGTGCGGGTTGCAGAGCAGGAACGCGCGGGTGCGGCCGTGGATGGCCGCGCGGAACCCGTCGAGGTCGGCCGCGTAGCGGCCGTCGCGATCACGGCCGAGGAGGGCCTCGTCACGGGTGAGCTCGTGATTGCCCGGAGCCCGGAGGATCGGGGGATAGACCGGCAGCTGCATCAGCAGGCCGTCGCCCGACCGGGTCAGCGCGCGGCAGGCCACGTTGAAGCCGGGGATCACGCCCGGGATCAGCACCACCGCCTCCGGGGACACCTTCCAGCCGTAGCGCTTCTGAAGCCGGTCCACGAAGACCTCGGCGAACTCCGGCCCCTCGAAGCCGTAGCCGTACACCCCGTGCTCGACCCGCTCCCGCAGGGCCCGGACCACCGGCTCGGGCGAGGCGAAGTCCATGTCGGCGACCCAGAGCGGGAGCACGTCCGGGGGATACTTCCGCCACTTGTTGCTGTTGGTGGATCGGCGGTCGATGACGCGGTCGAAGTCGTAGGTCATGGGGTCACCGGGGAGACCACCCCTCACCCTGCCCTCTCTCCTGAAGGGAGAGGGTTGTCCGCCGCCCTCTCCCCGGAGGGGAGAGGGCAGGATGAGGGGCCAGATTCAAGGCGGGAGAGCTACAGACAGGACTCGAAGAGGCCCGCGGCGCCCTGGCCGCCGCCGATGCACATGGTCACGACGCCGTAGCGCGCCTTGCGCCGCAGCATCTCGTTGGCGATGGTGCCGACCATCCGCGAGCCGGTCATGCCGAACGGGTGGCCGATCGAGATCGCGCCGCCGTTGACGTTCAGCTTCTCCATCGGGATGCCCAGCTGGTCGCGGCAGTACACGACCTGCGAGGCGAAGGCCTCGTTCAGCTCCCACACGTCGATGTCGTCCATCTTGAGGCCGTTGCGCTTGAGCAGCTTCGGCACCGCGTAGATCGGGCCGATGCCCATCTCGTCCGGCTCGCAGCCGGCCACCGCGAAGCCGCGGAAGATGAGCTTGGGCTTGATGCCGAGCGCCTTGGCGCGGTCCGCCGACATCAGCAGGGTGGCGGAAGCCCCGTCGGAGAGCTGCGAGGAGTTGCCCGCGGTGACGGTGCCCTTGCCGCTCGTCTTGTCGAAGTGCGGCTGGAGCGAGAGCAGGCCTTCCAGCGTGGTGTCGGGACGGTTGCACTCGTCCTTGTCCACGTAGAAGTCCTCCTTGCCGGTGATCTCGCCGGTCTTCCGGTCCACGATGCCGCGCACGACCTGGAGCGGGGCCAGCTCCTCCTTGAAGAAGCCCTCCTGCTGGGCGCGCGCGGTGCGCTGCTGGCTCACCAGCGAGTACTCGTCCTGCATCTGGCGGGTGACGTGGTAGCGCTTGGCCACCACTTCCGCGGTGTCGCCCATCACCATGTAGATGCCGGGCTTCCTCTCCTTCACCCACGGGTTGGGCTCCCCGTCGCGCTTCATCATGCTGATCGACTCGACGCCGCCGCCGATGGCCGCGTCCGCGCCGCCCAGGATGATCTGGTGGGCGGCCATCGCGATGGCCTGCAGGCCCGAGGAGCAGAAGCGGTTGACCGTCGTGCCCGCGACCGACACGGGCAGGCCCGCCCGGACCAGCGCCACGCGCGCGACGTTGTTGCCCTGCGCGCCGTTGGGCTGGGCGCAGCCCAGGATCACGTCCTCGATCTCGGCATGATCGAGCTGCGGGGCCTTGCCGAGGACGTCCTTGATGCAGTGGGCGGCGAGGTCGTCCGGGCGGGTGATGTTGAACGACCCGCGATGGGACTTGGCGAGCGGGGTGCGGGAGCTGGCGACGACGACAGCCTCTCTCATGGGGGCTCCTTTCTCAGGGGGGAAGACTGGGGAGGAGTATACCTCAGCGCTGCGTCGAGGGCACCCAGGCCGTGGTGCGGCCCCCGACCGTCTCGTGGCGGATGGGCTCGCCCCGGACGGTGGTGGCCGGCGGCCCGCCGCGGCGGTGGCCCCAGCGGCGGTGGAAGAGCCACCACCGCGGGAAGCGGTCGCCGTCCGAGCCCGCGCGCACCGCCCGTCCGATCACGGAGCGGACCCGGGCGCGCAGGCGCCGGGTCTCGGCCGGGCTGAGCGTGCTGGCGCGGCGCTTGGGCGCGATGCCCGCCTGGTAGAGGACCTCGTCGGCGATCCAGTTGCCGATCCCCGCCGCGAAGGACTGGTCGAGCAGCACCGCCTTGATCGGCGCGTTGCGCGCGCGCAGCATCGCGTGAAACCGCGCGGGGCTCGGCAGGGCCCGCCACGCGTCGAAGCCGAGCGCGCTGATGGGCGGCTCGGCGGCCGGGTCGTGGCGGAGCCGGATGCGGCCGAGCCGGCGGCCGTCGGCCAAGGCCAGCTCGCCGCCGTCCGCGAACCGCAGGTGGAGCTTGGTGAAGCGGGGTGGCCAGTCCGCCCGGCTCACGCGGCCGTCCGACACGAGCCGCACCGCGCGGCCCGCCGGGACGTGGATGCCGCCGGTCATGCCGAAGTGCAGGCACGGCCACGGCCGCCGGTCCAGCTCGAGCCAGAGGTGCTTGCCGTGCCGCCGGACCGCCTTCACGCGCCGGCCGACCAGCGCCCGGCGGACTCGGGCGGGCGCGACGCCCTCGAAGACGATCGGGTCGTCGGCTACCCAGACTCCCGAGATGCGGCGTCCCGCCGCAACGTTGTGGGCCGCGCGGCGCGCCGCCTCGACCTCGGGCAGCTCGGGCATCGTCCGATCGGCCGGCGCTCAGCCGTCCCCGAGCTGGGGCGCGGCCCCGCCGTCGATCACGATGGTCTCGCCGGTCATGAACGAGGACGCGGCCGAGGCGAGGAAGATGCACGGATACGCGATCTCCTCCACCTTGCCCCAGCGCCCCATGCCGACGCGATTGGCCACCGTGTCGTAGGCCTTCTTGGCCGCGGCGGGGTCCTGCTTGGTGAGCACGCCGAGATAGCCCTCGGTCTCGACCGGCCCCGGAGCGATGCAGTTCACCCGCACGCCCTTGCGGCCCCACGCCATGCCGAGGGCGCGGGTGAAGTTGATCACCGCGGCCTTGGAGGCCCCGTAGTGGGCCATCATCGTCGAGCCGTAGACGCCCGCGATGGACGAGATGTTGATGATGGAGCCGCCGCGCGGCTGGTCCATCATCTGCTTGCCCGCCCACTTGCAGCCGAAGAAGGTGCCGTTCAGGTTGATGCCGACCACCGTGTTCCAGCCGTTGGCCGAGATGTCCTCGACCTTCGCGCGGAACGAGGCGCCCGCGTTGTTGACCATGACGTCGAGGCGGCCCATCTCCTTCACGGTGCGCTCGACCAGGGCCTTCACCTGGTCCTCCTGGCGGACGTCGAGTGCCACGCAGAAGGAGCGCCGGCCCATCTTCTGGATCTCGGCGGTGACCGGCTCGAGGTTCTCGAGCTTGCGGCTCGCGATCACGACGTCGGCGCCCGCCCGCGCGAACTCGAGCGCGATGGACTTGCCGATGCCGACTCCTCCGCCGGTGACGATGGCGACCTTGTCCTCGATCGAAAACGGCGACGCAGCCATGTGGCCTCCCGGGTCAGGGGGTTGCGATGAGGGGAAGATCCCCGCGAACGCGCGGATTATACCCAGTCGGCGGGCGGCGCGCTCTCGAAGACGACCTGCCGGTGCGTCGCCGGATGCACGAAGCCGAGCCGCGTGGCGTGCAGGCAGAGCCGCCCCGCGCTCCCGCGAGGGCCGCCGTGGACGACGTCGCCCACGATCGGCCAGCCCGCCTCGGCGAGCTGCACGCGGATCTGGTGCCGGCGTCCCGTGCCGAGGCGCAGCTCGAGCAGGGTGCCCTCGCGCCGCCGCCTCAGCACGCGGTAGTGCGTGATGGCGAGGCGGCCCTTCTGGGCCGAGCGCACCCGCAGCATGCGGTCCTCCGCGAGCCGGCTCTCGAGCGTGCCCCGCTCGTCGGGCGGCCCGCCCTCGACCAGCGCCAGGTACACGCGCTCCACGCTCCGCGCCTCGAACTGCGCCTGGAGCGCCCGCTTGGCCTCCTCGGACTTGGCGAAGACGAGCAGCCCGGACGTCTCGCGATCGAGCCGGTGGACGATGAACGGCCGCTGCCGCTTGGCCGCGAGATAGTCCCAGAGCAGGCGGTACGCGGTGCGCTCCCGCTCGCGATCCGTGCCGATCGTGAGCAGGCCCGACGGCTTGACCACGACGAGGATCGCCTCGTCCTCGTGCACGAGCGAGAGGCCGCGCGGGAAGGGCGCGGCCCGGCGGGTGGCGAGCGCGACGGTGTCGCCCGGCCGCACCGGGAGCCGCCCGTCGCGGACCGGGCGGCCGTTGACCTCGACGCGCCCCGCCTCGAGCCACTGCTTCAGGCTCCGGCCCGAGGCCTCGGGATAGAGCGCGCGCAGCCGCTCGAGCAGCGTCACTCGCTTCGGAGCACGCCGAGCGGGCGCCGGCCGAGCAGGCGGCGGGTGCCGAGGAAGCCGACCAGGAGCGCGAGGGCGGTGGCGGTGGCGACGCCCGCCAGCAGCGTGCCGGGCGCCCAGCGCCAGGGCACGTCGAGCGCGAAGCGGAGCACCGCCCAGGCGAGGAGCGCGGCCAGCGCGCTACCCGCCGCCCCCGCGGCGGCGCCGAGGAGCGCGTACTCCACCGCGAAGACGCGGGAGACGAAGCCCCGGGTGGCGCCGAGCGCCTTGAGGATCACCGACTGGTAGAGGCGCTGCTGCCGGGTGATCGCGAGCGCCCCCGCCATCACGATCAGCCCGGCCCCGATGCTGAAGGCGGCCACCAGCCGGACCGCGAGCGCGATCTGGTCGAGGATGGCGCTGACCCGCTCGAGGACTTCCCGGATGGGGATCGCGGTGATGTTCGGGAAGGCGGCCACCACCGCGGACTGGAGCCGGTTCTCCTCGTCGGGCCGGGCGCGCACGGTGGCGATGTAGGTGCTCGGCGCGCCGTCCAGCGCGCCCGGCGAGAAGATCACGAAGAAGTTGGAGGTGAGCGAGCGCCAGTCCACGTGCCGCAGGCTCGTCACCCGCGCGCTCACCGGCACGCCCTGGATATCGAAGGTGAGCGTGTCGCCCAGCCCGACTCCGAGCTGACGGGCGATCTCCTCCTCGACCGAGATCAAGGGCTCGCGGGCCGCCTCCTCGGGGGTCCACCAGCGGCCGCCCACGACGGTGTTGTGCCCGGGCGGCTCCGCGGCCCAGGTCAGCACGTACTCGCGCGTGAGGTACCAGGCGTCTTCCCGCCGCGACCGCTCGCCCGACGTGATGGCGGCGCCATTCACCGCGGCGAGACGCGAGCGGACCACCGGAGTCATCTCGGCGGGCGCCGTCGCGCCCTGCGCGCCCACGAGCCGCGCGAAGGGCTCGGCCTGATCGGTCTGGATGTCGATGAAGAAGAACGCGGGCGCGCTACCGGGGGCGCGGTCGACGAGCTGCGCGCGCAGGCTCCGGTCGAGCAGGGCGATCGAGACGATCAGCATCACGGCCAGGCCGAGGGAGACCAGCACGGGCCCCGCGTGGCTGCCGGGACGGTGGAGGTTGGCCGCGCCCTGCCGCCAGGCCGGCGCGCGCCACCGGACCCGGCGCGCCAGCACGATGACGAGCCGGGCGCCCAGGGCCAGCAGCAGGAGCGCGGCGGCGAGGCCGCCCGCGAAGAGCGCGCCGATCTTCCAGGAGCCGGCCTGCCAGAGCGCGAGCGCGGCGAGGCCGGCCGCGATCGGGACCGCGGCCGCCCACGGCCGGCGGCCGCGGAGCCGCGGCTCGATCTCCATTCGCAAGATGAGCGCGGGGGGGACGTGGCGGATCTGCAGCAGCGGCCACAGCGCGTAGAGCAGCGTCACCCCCACGCCCATCGCGAGGCCGCCCAGCACCGCGCGGGGCGAGAAGGACAGCGTCAGCTCGATCGGCAGCAATCGCGTCAGGGTGGGCGCGAGCAGGGGCTGGACCGCGCTGCCCAGGAGCGCGCCGAGCGCGCTGCCGCCCAGTCCGAGCAGCGCGGTCTGCAGCAGATACGCGGCGAGGAGGGGGCGCCAGCCGGCGCCCAGCGCCTTCAGGATCGCGATCGACGGCAGCTTCTGCCGCACGAAGGCATTCACGCTCACCGCCACCCCGATGCCGCCCACCATCAGCGCCACGAGCCCGGTGAGCCCCAGATACATCGTGAGCTGATCCCAGAAGCGCCGCAGCCCCGGCTGGGCCTGAGCGTAGGTCGAGACCCGCTGGACGGCGGGGAGCGCCTCCGCGAGCCGGTCGCGCAAGGCCTGGGCGTCGCGATCCTCGGGCAGCCGGAAGAGAGTGCGGTGGCGGACGCGGCTGCCGGGGCGGACCAGCCCGGTGCGGTCCAGATCCTCGGCCGCGATCAGCACCCGCGGCCCCAGCGAGAAGACGCCGACGGCGCGGTCCGGCTCTTTCACGATGACGCCCGCGATGGTCAGCTCGAGGTCGCCCACCCGGAAGTGGTCGCCGACTCGCAGCCCGAGGCGGGCGAGGAAGGAGTCGTGCACGAGCGCGCGGCCGCCGCCGATCAGGGTCTCGAGCGGGACGTTGCCGGGCTCGGTCACCAGCGCGCCGTAGAAGGGATAGCCCGCCCCCACCGCCTTCAGCTCGACGAGCTGGCTCTGCGAGCCCCCCGACTGGGCCATGGCCACCAGCTCGCGCACGCGCGTGACCGTCACGCCCAGGCCGCCGCGCAGCTCCGGCACGAGCGCGGCGGCGTCCTCGGACACCGGCTGGGTGCTCCGGATCTCGATGTCGCCGCCCATGAGGGACTTGGCCGAGCGGGCGACGGTGCGCTCGAGACTGTCCGCGAAGCTGCCCACCCCGACCAGCGCGCTCACCCCGAGGGTGATGCAGGCGAAGAAGTAGCCGAAGTGGCGCCACGCCCCCCGGGTCTCCCGCCAGGCGAGCATGAGGACGAAGCGGCTCACTCGTCGCTCACGATGCGGCCGTCGCGGAGCGTGACCACGCGGTCGGCGTGGGCGGCGAGCGCGGTGTCGTGGGTCACCAGCACCAGCGTGCTGCCGAGCCGGCGGTTCATGCCCACCAGCAGCTCGATGATCTGCTTGCCGGTGGCCGAGTCGAGATTGCCGGTGGGCTCGTCGGCCAGGAGCAGAGCGGGGCGGCGGGCCATCGCGCGGGCCACCGCGACGCGCTGCTGCTCGCCGCCCGAGAGCTGCACCGGGTAGTGGTGCGCCCGCTCAGCCAGGCCCACCTCGGCGAGCAGCGCGGCCGCCCGCGCGTCCGCGTCGGCCTCCCCGGCCAGCTCGAGCGGGACCGCCACGTTCTCCCGCGCGGTGAGCGTCGGGAGCAGGTGGAAGGACTGGAAGACGTACCCGATCCGGTCGCGCCGGAAGCGGGCGAGGGCGTCCTCGTCGAGCGCGGTGACGTCGATCCCCGCCACCTCGATCCGGCCGGCGGTCGGCTGGTCGAGCCCGGCGATGAGTCCCAGCAGCGTGGACTTGCCGCTTCCCGAGGGCCCCGCGATGGCGAGGAACTGCCCGGCGGGCACGTCGAGGGACACGTCGGTGAGCACGTCCACACCGCGCCCGCCGCTCGCGAGGCGCATGGAGAGCCCGCGGACGCGGATCATGATGACGTCCATACTACACTAGCGGTATGCGCGCGCTTCTCGGGCTGCTCGTCCTGATCGTTCACGTGGCGGGCGCGGCCGCGCCGGCGGTCGGCCAGGCGCGCGTCATCGTGGCCTTCGGCGACAGCCTCACCGCCGGACTCGGGGTGCCGGCGGATCAGACCTACCCGGCGCTGCTCGGCGAGCGGTTGCGGCGCGAGGGCTACGACTACAAGGTCGTCAACGCGGGGGTCTCGGGGGACACCACCGCGGGTGGCCTCCGGCGCCTGGACTGGACGCTCCGGCTCAAGCCCGAGGTCGTGATCCTGGAGCTCGGGGTCAACGACGCCCTGCGCGGCCAGAACCTGGCCTCGGTGCGGGCCAATCTCGACCAGCTCGTGGCGCGCTTCCAGGCCGCGGGGGCCCGTGTGCTGGTGGCGGGCATGCGGCTGCCGCCGAACTACGGCACCCGCTACGCCGAGGACTTCCACCGCCTCTACGGCGAGGTGGCCCGCGCGCGCAACGCGCCTCACCTGCCGTTCTTCCTGGACGGCGTCGGCGCGATCCCGCGGCTCAACCAGGCCGACGGCATCCACCCGACGGCAGAAGGCTATGCGATCGTGGTCGAGCGGCTCTGGCCCTACCTGATGCCGCTGCTGCGCAAGTAGCCGGGCGCGCCGGAACGGTTGACTGCCGATTGGGGGAGTGCGGGGGCCATGTCTGGGCCCCCGCAGATGAAGAGCTTAAGGAAGTAGACGGCCGTCCGCCGCTTGCCAGAAACGCCTTTCCCGACTACTATATGGCCGTCGTTGGATCTCTAACGCCGCCGTCCCCACAAGGGGAGCTCATGACCACACCGACCGGAGAGTTCTCGCTCGAAGCCAAGTACACGCAGGAGCGCGGACGCGTGTACCTGTCCGGCATCCAGGCGCTGGTCCGGCTCCCGCTCGACCAGCATCGCGCCGACATCCGGCGGGGCCTCAGGACGGCGACGTTCATCTCGGGATACCGCGGCTCGCCCCTCGGCGGGCTGGACCAGACCTTCGAGCGGATGACCACGCTGCTCCGTGCCCACGACGTCGTCTTCTCGTCCGGGCTCAACGAGGATCTGGGCGCCACCGCGGTCTTCGGCAGCCAGATGGTGGGGCTCTTCCCGAAGCCACGCTACGACGGCGTGCTCGGCATGTGGTACGGCAAGGCCCCCGGGGTGGACCGCACCGGCGACGTCTTCAAGCACGCCAACTACGCGGGCGTCGGCCGGAACGGCGGCGTGCTCGCGCTGGCCGGGGATGATCCGCTGTCCAAGTCGTCCACGCTGCCGAGTCACTCCGAGGTCGCGCTCTCCGACGCGCTGATGCCCACCATCTACCCGGGCAACGTGCAGGAGATCCTCGACCTGGGCCTGCACGGCTTCATGCTCTCGCGGGTCTCGGGGCTCTGGGTGGGCGTCAAGATCGTCACCAACGTCGCGGACGAGGCGGGCACCGCCGAGGTGGATCCGGAGCGGGTGAGCCCGGTCGTCCCGGTGGTCGAGCTGGACGGCAAGCCCTTCCAGCACCAGATCAACGTGAACCTGATCCCGCCCTACGGCCTCGACATGGAGCGCACGATTCACTTCGCGCGCCTCGAGCTGGCCCGCCGCTATGCGTACGAGAACAAGCTCAACCGGATCACGGTGCCGTCGCCCAACGCGTGGTTCGGTATCGTCACGAGCGGCAAGACCTACTACGACGTCCGCCAGGCGCTCGCCGAGCTCGGACTCGACGACGGGGCGCTGCGCCGCTACGGCGTCCGCATCCTCAAGATGGGGATGCTGTTCCCGATGGAGCCGCGGGTCGTGCGCGAGTTCGGGCGCGGGCTGCAGGAGATCCTCGTCGTCGAGGAGAAGCGCTCGTTCCTCGAGATGTTCTGCAAGGACGCTCTCTACGGCCTGACCGACCGGCCGCAGGTGGTGGGCAAGCTCGACGAGGAGGACCGGCCGCTGCTGTCCCCGGTCGGCGAGCTCGACTCCGATCTCATCGCGCGGGCCATCGCCCGGCGCCTCGCCCGTCGGATCAAGATCGACTCGGTGGAGGCGCGCATCCAGCATCTCGACGAGCTCCGGCGCCGGCCGAAGACGCTCACGCTGGCCCGCACCGCCTTCTTCTGCTCGGGCTGCCCGCACAACCGCTCCACCGTGGTGCCCGAGGGCAGCGTGGCCGCCGCCGGCATCGGCTGCCACGGCATGGCGATGGGCATGGACCGCGGCATCATCGGGGTCACCCACATGGGCGGGGAGGGGGCCCAGTGGGTCGGCATCGCGCCGTTCACCGAGACGCCGCATCTCTTCCAGAACATCGGCGACGGGACCTTCTTCCACTCGGGCGGCCTCGCCCTGAACTACGCGGTGGCCTCCGGCGTGAACATCACCTACAAGATCCTCTACAACGGCGCGGTGGCGATGACCGGCGGCCAGAACGCGGCGGGGGCCCTGCCGATCCCCGCGCTCAGCCGGCGTCTCGAGGCGGAAGGGGTGAAGCGCATCATCATCACCAGCGACGATCCCGCCAAGTACTCGGGGGTGTCGATCGCGGGCAACGCGGAGGTCTGGCATCGCGACCGGCTGCTGGAGGCCCAATCGCTGCTCGCGGGCATCAACGGCGTCACCGTGCTGATCCACGACCAGCATTGCGCGGCGGAGAAGCGGCGGCTGCGCAAGCGCGGCAAGATGATCGACCCGCAGACCCGGGTCTTCATCAACGAGCGCGTGTGCGAGGGATGCGGCGACTGCGGCAAGAAGTCGAACTGCCTGTCCGTGCAGCCGATCGACACCGAGTTCGGGCGCAAGACCGCGATCCACCAGTCGTCGTGCAACAAGGACTACTCCTGCCTGCTCGGCGACTGCCCGTCCTTCCTCACCGTGCAAAGCCTCGGGCCCGCGCCCAGGCGGGAGCGGCGGCTCACCCCGCTCGAGGGCGAGCTGCCCGAGCCGGCGCTGAAGGTGCCGGGCGAGGGCTTCGCGCTCCACATGATGGGCATCGGCGGCACCGGCGTCGTCACCATCAACCAGATCCTCGGGACCGCGGCCATGCTGGACGGCCGCCACGTGCGCGGGCTCGACCAGACCGGGCTCAGCCAGAAGGGCGGGCCGGTGGTCTCCGACCTCAAGGTCGCCTCCGAGCCGATCGAGCGCGCCAACAAGGTTTCGGCCGGGGCCGCCGATCTCTACCTGGGCTTCGACCTCCTGGTCGCCACCGATCCGAGCAACCTGGACAAGGCGGAGTCCGGCCGCACGATCGCGGTGGTGTCCACCAGCCAGATCCCCACCGGGCAGATGGTGGTGGACCCCGGGGTGCACTTCCCCGAGCTCAGTAGCATGCTGATGAGCATCGACCGGGTGACGCGGAAGGATCCCAACGTCTACCTCGACGCCCAGGCCATCGCGGAGGCCCTCTTCGGCGACCACATGGCGGTGAATCCGATCATGCTGGGGGCGGCCTACCAGGCCGGCGCGCTACCGATCTCGGCCGCGGCCATCGAGCGCGCGATCCGCATCAACGGCGTCGCGGTGGAGATGAACCTCCTCGCCTTCCGGTGGGGGCGGATGGCGGTGGTGGACCGCAAGCAGGTGGAGGCGGCGGTCGCCCAGACCACCGCCCAGGCCGTCGAGCAGCCCCGGGAGCTGAGCGCGGAGGCGCGCGCGCTGGTGGATCGGGTGGAGGCGTCGGGCGAGCTCCGGCGCCTGCTCAAGATCCGGGTGCCCGAGCTGATCGCGTACCAGAACGCGGCCTACGCGGGCGAGTACGTGGACTTCGTCCGCCGTGTGGCCCAGGTCGAGGCGGAGCGGGCCCCCGGCGGCGGCGGGCTCGCGGAGGCGGTGGCGCGTCACCTCTACAAGCTGATGGCCTACAAGGACGAGTACGAGGTGGCGCGGCTGCATCTCGACGCGGCGCTCCAGGCGCAGCTCCAGGCGAAGTTCGGCCAGAAGATCCGCACCTACTGGCACCTGCATCCGCCGCTGCTGCGCGCGCTGGGCCTCAAGAAGAAGATCCGGCTCGGCGCCTGGTTCGCGCCCGCCTTCCGACTGCTCCGGGCGATGAAGGGGCTGCGGGGCACCGCCTTCGATCCGTTCGGCCGCGCGGAGGTGCGACGCGTGGAGCGGAGCCTGATCGGCGAGTACCGCCAGCTCGTGGAGACGGCGCTGGTCCGGCTCAGCCCCGTCACCCACGCGGCGGCGGTGGCGCTGGCCGAGCTGCCGGACGAGATCCGGGGCTACGAGGACATCAAGCTCGCGAACGTGGCGCGGTTCCGGGAGAAGGCGACGCATCTCATTGCGCAGCTCAACTGAACGGGAGGGCACTCAACGGTGAGACCACTATTGCTGCTCGGTGTGGCCGCGATGCTGGCCGGGTGCGCGAGCATGCCGGAGGACAGGGGACCGCTCTCGGCGGAGGCGACTCTGAAGGACAAGGATGGCAAGCAGGTGGGCCAGGCCACGTTCATCGAGACGCCGGAGGGCGTGCGGGTGGCGGTGACCGGCTACCGGCTTCCCCCGGGTGGCCACGGCCTCCACATCCACGAGGTGGGCCGGTGCGATCCGCCCGACTTCACGACCGCGGGCGCGCATTTCAATCCGGGCGGCAAGCAGCACGGACGGATGAATCCGGCGGGCGGGCACGCGGGCGACCTGCCGAACCTGGTGGTGGCCGCCTCGGGTGAGGGCGGCATCGACGTCACCACCAAGGCCATCACGCTCGGTCCCGGTCCCAACTCGGTGCTCGCCAAGCCCACCGCGCTCGTCGTGCACGCCAATCCCGACGACGAGAAGACGGATCCCACCGGAAACAGCGGCGGGCGCATCGCCTGCGGCGTCATCACGAAGTAGCCGCGCTCGGGCCGGAAGCACCGCGGGCCGGGTCGTCCAGACCCGGCCCGCTCGCGTCTCGGGGATGGCCGCGAAGTGGCTGGAGTGACTGATCCAATGGCGCGGGCCCAGTAAGCACACCGAGATCGCGCGCGGCGCGCGGTGCTTGCGGTGACTCGGGATATCGTCTAGGCTCCGCGCGGATGAGCGCGCGATTGCTCGTGACGAGCGCGGGCAGCGGGGCGAGCGGCAACCTCGTGCGGAGCCTGCGAGCGGGGAATGCCTCCCTGACGATCGTCGGATGCCACGACGACCAGTTCGTCCTGAGGAACTCGACGGCGGATCGCAACTATCTCGTCCCGCCGCGCTCGCATCCGGCGTGGGCCCGGGCGCTGCGCCGGGTCGTGGACGCCGAGAAGATCGACCTCGTGATCCCGACCAGTGACGAAGACGTCGCCGCGCTCTCGGGCGCGCGGGGCAAGCTGGCCGGCCGCCTCTTCCTTCCGCGGGCCGCGACGGTGGAGCGGTGCCGCGACAAGTACCGCCTCACCGAATGGCTGCGGGCGCGCGGCGTTCCGGCGCCGCGCACGTATCGCGTGACCGACCTGCGGCACCTCGCGCGCATCTTCGAGCGGCTGGGGAATCCGTCCCGGGCGTGGTGCCGGATCCGCGCGGGAGCCGGCTCCCGCGGCGCGGCGCCGGTCGCGGGGCCGGACCAGGCCCGCAGCTGGATCACCTACTGGCGCGACGCGCGCGGCGTGCCCGTCTCGGCGTTCACCCTGTCCGAGTATCTGCCGGGCCGCGATCTCGGCTGCCAGAGCGTCTGGAAGGACGGCCGCCTCGCCCTCGTGAAGACATACGAGCGCCTGTCGTATCTCGGCAGCGCCAGTCAACCGAGCGAGGTGTCGGCGGTCGGCGCGCTCACCAAGACCGTCTGCGAGCCGGGCGTGGTCGAGATCTGCGTCCGGGCGATCCGGGCGGTGGACCGGAAGGCCTCGGGCGTGTTCGCGGTCGACCTGAAGGAGGACTCGAGCGGGGTCCCGCGCGTCACCGAGATCAACGCCGGCCGCTTCACGTCCAGCACGAACCTCCTCGACCTGACCGGCAAGCACAACATGACCGCGGTGTACCTCCAGCTCGCCCGGGGCGAGGCGGTGGATCTCCACGAGGAGTACGAGGGCACCGAGAACCACTACATGCTGCGGGACATCGACGCCGTCCCGCGCGTGTTTCACGCCGATGAGTTCTTCGACGGGGTGGAGGACGCCCGCGGCTAGGGGCGAGCGCAACGCGGCAGCGGACACCGAAAGGAGCGGGACGCCATGATGATTCAGGTGAGTCAGACCACGCGGAAGGGCCGCACCACGATCCGGATCGCGGCGACGCCCAAGAGCGCCCAGACGCGAGCGCTCCTCGCGCAGTTCAAGAAGGGAGTGAAGGCCATTGAGAAGAAGTGGAAGGCGCACGCCGCCGCGGCCAAGAAGAAGGCCGCCAAGCCCCGCCGCCGCCGTCGTCGGTAGCATCGAGCTGGACGGCCCGATCGGCTCGCACACCCTGGAGGCGGTCCGGCTGGAGATCAGGCGGCTCGCCCGGTCGTGCGGCCTGGACCTCGTGGATATCCAGGTGGAGACGCGCGGGGAGGCGACGTCAGGCTAGCGAGCGGGCGTCCGCCTGCGCCCGCTCGAGCCAGAAGGGCATGTCCAGCTCGCGGAAGGCCTCGATGCCCGTCTCGTAGAGCTGCCGGGCGCTCGCGGTCCGGCCCGCCCGGCGCTCGAGCCGGGCTCGACTCACGTGGCAGTGGGCCAGGAGCGGCCGCATCGAGATCTCCTCGGCGAGCGCGGCGGCCTGCCGGAACGCGGCATCCGCGGAGCCCGGGTCCTCGGGCGCCCGTCGCGCTACGACCTCGCCCAGGAGGTGCAGGGCGTAGGCTTCGTGCCCGCGCTCGCCTCTCTCGCGGGCCATCTGCAGCGCCCGCTGGGCCGCGTCGTGCGCGTCGTCGAGCCGGCCCGCCCGGAGATACGCCTCGCCCAGGCGCACGACGATGCGAGAGTGCCCGCCCATCCGCCCCATCGCGAGACCCTCCCGGGCCCCTTCCTCGAGCAGGGAGATCGCCTCGCTCGATCGCCCGGAGAGCGAGTACGCGGCACCCAGCGGGCACGCGATAAGCGGCAGCGCCACCGGCAGGTTCAAGGTCCGGCAGAGGGTGAGCCCGCGCTCCAGGGCCTCGATCGCCCGGGCGATCTCGCCCTTGAGGAAGTACAGCGAGCCCAGGCCGAGCGCGGCGAAGATCAGGCTGTACGCGTCGTCGGCCGCCTCGGCAAGCCGCAGCCCCTCCTCCCCGTAGACCAGCGCCTCTCGGAACTCTCCCAGGTCGGCGAGGCAGTAGGCCAGATAGATGCGGGAGAACACCGGGACGAGGCCGGCGACCCGCACGTCCTGGCCGATCGAGATGCCGGGCAGGGACTCCACGCTCTTCCTGAGAACGTCGACCGCCGTGCGGTACTCGCCCCGGCCGTCGTAGGCCGCGCCGAGGTACGTGTTCGCGACGATCCAGAGCGCGGCATCTCCCATCCCGTCGGCGAGGGCGAGCGCGCGTTCGGCGTACTCAACGGCGAGGTCGAGATGCCCCATCAGCCGGTAGTACTGGGTCATGAACGAGAAGATGCGGGCGAGCCGCCGCGGATCGTCCAGGGTGGTGGCGAGCCCTTCGGCCTCCCGCAGCAGCGCGAGGATCCGCTCGGGGTCTCCGAGCGGGTGCAGGGAGTTGCGGAGCTCGAGTCTCAGGTCGATGGCCTGCTCGAGCCGCGCGCGATCCTCCGGCAGATGCGCGAGGGCTTCCAGGGCCTGCTCGAGATACCCGACCGCCTGCAGGTGGGCGGAGCGCGCGGCGGCCTTGGCGCCGGCCTGGCGCGAGTACTCCACCGCCTTCTCCCAGAGCTCCCCCCGTGTCGAGTGATGCGCGAGCCGGTCGACGTCCTCGAGCAGGCGGTCGGAGTGAATCGCCTCGATGGCCTCCACGATGCGGGCGTGGAGCAGCCGGCGGCGCTCCGGCCGCAAGCTCTCGTAGGCGACCTCGTGGGTCAGCGCGTGCCGGAAGCAGTACTTGATCTCCGGGAAGCTGCCGATCTCGTAGAGGAACTCCGCCGCGCTCAGGTGCCGCAGCGCCTGGCCGAGCGGCTCCTCGGGCAGCTCGGCCACCGCCGCGAGCACCGGGAGCGGGACGTCCTTGCCGATGACCGCGGCGGACTGGAGCAGGGCCTGCTCCGCCTCCGGGAGGTGCCCGATCCGGCTCAGCAGGACGCCCTGCACCGTGTCGGGGACCGCGAGGTCGCCGCCCAGGCTGCCGCGATCCTGGATGGACAGCGCGAGCTCCTCCAGGAAGAACGGATTGCCCTCGGCGCGGCTCAGGATCACCTCGGCGACCGCGCGGGGCAGCGACACCCCGGGCAGCACCGAGCGCGTCACCGCGAGGCCGTCCTCGTCCGACAGGGGAGGCAGCGAGAGCTGGGTGGCGAACGACTTGTTGGCCCAGGGCGGCTCGTAGCCCGGCCGGTAGGTGACGACGAAGAGCACCGCCGCGCCGGGGAGCCCGTCCACGATGGACGCCACCAGCTCCTCCGATGCGCGGTCGATCCAGTGCAGATCCTCGATCACGACGAGGAGGGGCTGCTGGTGGCTGGCTCCCAGCGTGATCTGGCGGAGAGCCTCCGAGATGCCGGCCTTGATCGTGTCGGGCGGTACGAGCTCGAGTCCCTCGGTGCCGTCCTTGTACCCCAGCAGATCGAGCAGGTAGGGAGTGAGCTTGCCGGGGTCCATGCCCGCCCGCCCGAGCGTGTGCCGGATCTTCTCCCCCGCGCCCGCCGCGTCGTCGGCCTCGCCGATGCGGCAGACGGCGCGGATCAGGTCGAGCACCGGCAGGTAGGGGATCGTGTTCCCGTAGGAGAGGCAGCGCCCCTCGATATACGCGATCCGGTCGGTACCCACGCTCTGGCTGAACTCGTACAGCAAGCGCGACTTCCCGATTCCGGCGTCTCCGACGATGCTCACGAGCTGTCCCCGACCGCGGAGGGCGGCCTCCAGGCGGCTGTGCAGCACCGCCATCTCCTGGTGGCGGCCGACGAAGCTCGCCATGCGCCCGCCGGGGCTCAGCCCCGGGCCCTCGCGCCCCACGAGGCGAAACGCGGTCGGAGAGCCGTCCGCCCCGCGGACGGGAACGAGCTCGAACCGGCGCTCGAGCAGCGCGCCGGCAGCCGGGCTGGCGAGGATGCAGCCGGCCTCGCCGGCCGTGATCAGGTCGTCGAGCACGGCGGCGCCCAGTTCCTTCGCCGCCTGGTCGATCTGGAGCAGGCGTCCCACCCGGGCCACCAGGGCCTGGGCCGCGTGGATGCCGATCCGGACCACGAGGGGGGCGGGGGAAGCACCGCGGATCCGCTCGACGGCCCGCTGGATCGCCATCGCGGCGTGGGCGGCGCGCCGCGGCGCATCCTCGATGGGCTCCGCGCCGAAGGAGGCCTCCAGGGCGCGCTGCCCGAGCGCCTCCACCCGCCCGCCGAAGCTCTGCGCCTTCTCGATCAGCGTCTCGAGCGCGCGGGCGGCGCCGGAGAGGAGGTCATCCGTCTCCGGCACCATGAGCACCACCCGCATCAGGGCGATGCGGCGGCGCTCCCAGCGGACCGTGGGCAGCGCCGTGCGCGCCGGCAGCCCCGGCGTGGGCGCGCTCGGCGCCGGGGCCGGGCGGGCGGGCATCGGCGGGCGGGCCTCGCGCTTCACGGCGGCGGCGCCGCCTTCCCGCAGCCCGAGCTTGTCCATGCGAGCGCGCAGCGTGTTGCGGGAGATGCTGAGGATCGCGGCCGTGCGGGAGATGTTCCAGCCGGTCTGATCGAGGGTGGCGCGCAGGTGCTCGCGCATCGCGTCCCCGAGCGAGATCGGCCGCGCCGGGGCGCCACCCGGGGCGGCGGCCGGCACGGCGCCCGGCGGCGGGGCCGCATCGCCCAGCTCCAGGTGCTCGCTCGTGATGACGCTCTCCTCGGAGAGGAGCGCGGCCCGCTCGATCACGTTCGACAGCTCGCGGACATTGCCCGGCCATGGGTACGCCGTCAGCCGCTCGCGGGCATCGGCGGCCAGATTCTTCACTGGCAGGCCGTAGTCCGCGCAGACGCGCGTGAGGAACCGCTCGGCGAGGAGGATGACGTCTCCCTCGCGCTCCCGGAGTGGAGGCAGGCGCAGGGTCAGCACCGCGAGCCGGTGGTAGAGGTCTTCCCGGAAGCGCCGCTCCCGGATGCTGCCCTGCAGGTCCGCGTTCGTGGCGCTGATGATCCAGGCGTCCGCGGGCTCGGGACGGGTGCCCCCGAGACGTCGCACCACGCGCTCCTCGATGACGGTCAGCAGCTTCGCCTGGAGCGCCTCGGGGAGGGATCCGATCTCATCCAGGAAGATCGTGCCCTGGTGCGCGGTCTGGAAGAGTCCGGGCTTCGCCTTGCGGGCGTCGGTGAACGCGCCGCGCTCGAAGCCGAACAGCTCGGACTCCAGCAGCGTCTCGGGAATCGCCGCGCAGTTCACGTCCACGAACTCCCCGCCGGCGCGCGGCCCCAGACGGTGGATGAGGCGGGCGACCAGTCCCTTGCCCGTCCCGGTCTCGCCCTGCAGGAGAATGGCGGGATGCCGCCGGCCGGCGTGCTGGCGGCTGGGAAGCCGCCGGACGGTCTCCCGCACGGCTTCCATCGCGGCGCTCTGACCCAGGAGCTCGCTCCAGGGATCCATCGCTGGGTAAGGATTACCTAGAAGCCCTTACTGGTCAAGTCACTGGTCAGATTCTTACCACCCGATCACCCATCTTAGTGGCTGGATCTACCAAGATATTGATTCTATTCATCTTTCGGCTGGCATCCGGCTTGCGATGTGTAGGGACATGCTCATCCCCTTCGCTGCCGATGACCTTCTCGCCAAGGAGACTCACATGCCTGCCATCAGTACGCTCCCGGCCGGACTTCTCGCGCCCGCGAATGCCATGCCCTCGATCCACGGCGATCGGGTCCGCGCCGCGGCGGCGGTACGGCGCGCGGGCACCTTCGCCGGCTCGACCGGCCGCCTCATGCTGGCCGGGCTGCGGGCCGATCCGCGGCAGGCCGTGCAGCAGGACTCGATCTGCTGCCTCGTCTGCGGCAGCGTCTTCCGCCAGCTCACCAACACCCACCTGCGCGGTCACGGGTTGAGCGCCGACGAGTACAAGGGCCGGTTCGGATACAACCGTGGCCGGCCGCTGATGTGCCGCGCGCTGCAGCGGCTCTATGCGGACCGCGCGGTGAAGAACGGCCTGGCCTCCCGCATCCGCCAGCGTCCGATCCTCGTGCGGCCCGAGCTGCGCCGCCGGGGCGGGGCCCGCACGATCGCGCTCGAAGAGCTGCTCACGCGTCGCGAGGTGCGGCGGGGCGTCCGGGAGCCGCACGCCGCGCTCTAGATCGGGCGGACCGGCCGCGCCCGACGCGGCGCTCGAGGGCCCCGGCAGAGGTTGTCGGGGCCCGACCCTTTCGCGTATAGTCTCGGCAGGCTTCTGAATCTTTTCGGGGCCCTCCGCGGTTAGTCCATACACGCTCCCGCGGTCCCGACCGGCCGCCATGCCGGCACGCAAGAGAGAGGAGACACAATGACGCGTTTCCGCTACACGGTTACCGCCCTCGCCCTCGCCGGTGTCCTAGCGGGCGCCGCCGCGCCCGCCGTCGCGCAGACCCCGAAGCGGGGTGGCCATCTGAACGTGATGCTGCGGGAGGACCTGTCGCAGGGCTTCTCGATCCACGAGACCTCCACGATCTCCACCGTGTGGCCGGCCATGCCCTGCCTGAGCAACCTCGTGCTCTTCGACCCGCTCAAGCGGGTGGAGAGCGCGGACACCATCATCGGCGAGCTCGCGGAGAAGTGGTCCTGGCAGGACAACTACAAGAACCTGGTGTTCTTCCTTCGCAAGGACGTGAAGTGGCACGACGGCACCCCGTTCACCTCGAAGGACGTCAAGCACACCTACGACATGGTACGGGCCGCGCCCGATGCCCCGGTCAAGCTCCGCCTGAGCCCGCGCAAGGACTGGTACGCCAACGTGGAGGCGATCGAGGCGCCCGATCCGCACACCGTCGTCTTCCGGCTCAAGCGGCCGCAGCCCGGGCTGCTGGCGATGCTGGCCTCGGGCTACTCACCGGTCTACGCGGCGCACGTCAACCCGGCCAACTACCGGACGAGCTGCATCGGGACCGGTCCGTTCAAGGTGAAGGAGTGGCGGAAGGGCGAGTACGTCGACTACGTGAAGAACCCTGACTACTTCGTCAAGGGCCGGCCCTACCTGGACAGCCTCCGCTACGTGGTGATCAAGGAGCGGGGAACTCGCGTGGCCGCGCTCCAGGCGGGCCAGCTGGACGTGTCGTTCCCGGGCGAGATCAGCAAGACCGCGGCCGAGCAGCTCAAGGCGGCGGTACCCCAGCTCGTCGTCACGCCGGTGGGTACCAGCGTGAACGACAACATCATCATGAACCTGAAGAAGCCGCCCTTCGACAACCCGAAGATCCGGCTCGCGGTCTCCTATGCGATCGATCGGAAGGGGCTGATCCAGGCGGTGCATCAGGGCGGCGGCGTGCCGGGCGCCTCGCTGCCCCCCCGGCCCTACGGGGTGTGGGGACTCCTCGACAAGGACCTGACCGCGTTGCCGGGCTACGGCAAGCCGGAGGACATGAAGGCGCGCGCCCGGAAGCTTCTGGGCGAAGCCGGGTTCAGCCCGCAGAAGCCCCTCAAGGTGGAGATGGCCACTCGGGCCATCGCCATCTACGTGGACATGGCCTCGTTCGTCATCAACGAGCTCAAGCAGGTCGGCATCGAGGCCTCCCTCAAGCAGGTCGAGACGGCGCAGTGGCACGCCATGGCCACGCGCGGCGAGTACCAGATCGGAGCCAACCTCACCGGCATCGGCGTGGACGAGCCGGACGCCAACTTCTACGAGAACTACGCGTGCGGATCACCGCGCAACTACTCCTTCTACTGCAACGAGGAAGTCGCGAAGATGGTGGACCAGCAGTCGCAGGAGCTCGATCCGAAGAAGCGGCAGCAGCTGGTGGCCAACATCCAGAAGAAGCTCGAGGCTGACGCGGCCCGGCCGATGCTCGATTGGCGGCTCGACTACTTCACCGTCTGGCCACACGTCAAGAACATGATCCCACACCACAACATCTACAACTTCGGCCGGATGCAGGAAGTCTGGACGACCAAGTAAGCTCACGCCCATCCGCATGACCGTCGGGGGATGCGATCGTCGCATCCCCCGCCGGTCGCCCCACGAGACCATATGAAGACCTACGTCGCCCAGCGGCTCGGGATCGCCGTCCTGACCCTGCTCGGCATGTCGCTGGTGATCTTCGGACTCCTGCGCCTGGCCCCCGGGGACATCGTGGACATCCTGTTCGCGGCCGCCGGCTACGTGGATCCGCAGGCCCGCATCGAGATCATGCGCGAGCTCGGGCTGGACCAGCCCCTCTGGGTCCAGTACCTCGAGTGGATGCGCCAGATCCTGACCGGCGACATGGGGAAGTCGTACCGGTACGATCTCCCGGCCTGGGAGATCATCCGGCCGCTCGTGCCGGTGACGCTCGAGCTGGCCGCCCTCTCGCTCATCGTGTCGGTGGCCCTCGGCGTGCCGCTCGGCGTGATCAGCGCGGTCCGCCAGGACACCGGGCTGGACTACCTGCTCCGTGTCTTCAGCCTGGCCGGTCTCAGCATGCCCTCGTTCTGGCTGGGCATGGTGATCATCCTCGGGCTCGTGGCCTGGATCGGCTGGATCCCGCCCGTGACCTACGTCTCGCCCGCCGAGAACTTGGGGCTGCACCTGATCCAGTTCGCGCTGCCCGCCCTGGCCGTCGGGTATCGCTCCTCGGCGCTCATCATGCGGATCACGCGCTCATCGCTGCTGGAGGTCATGCGCGAGGACTACATCCGCACCGCGCGCGCGAAGGGACAGTCTGGCGGTGTGGTCATCTGGCGCCACGCGCTCAAGAACGCGATCCTGCCGGTCGTCACGGTGATCGGCATCGAGTTCGCGTTCCTCATCGGCGGCCTCGTCGTGACCGAGACCGTGTTCAATCTCCCGGGGGTGGCCCGGTTCCTCGTGGAGGCCATCCTCTGGAGGGACTATCCCGTCGTGCAGAACCTGGTCATGTTCATCGCGGTGGTGGTGATCCTCTCCAACCTGATCGTGGACATGCTCTACGGCGTTCTCGACCCGCGGGTCCGCTATGGCAACTAGGCCCCTCGGTGTCGAGGTGCCGGGGATCGCGGTGGGCCTGCGCCGTCCCGGCCCGTGGACGACGCTGGCGCGATTCTGCCGCAAGAAGCCGCTCGGGGCGGCGGGCGGCGCCATCATGCTGGTGATCTTCCTCACCGCCTTCTTCGCCGATCAGCTGCAGACGCACGATCCCATCGCGACCGACTCGGTCAATACCCTCGCTCCGCCCGGCCGCGAGCACCTGCTCGGCTCGGACCACCTGGGCCGGGACATCTACTCTCGGATCGTCCATGGGGCCCGAGTGTCCCTCATCGTCGGCCTCGCCTCGACCCTGCTGGGCTCCATCCTGGGCGGCGTCATCGGCCTGCTCTCCGGCTATGCCGGCGGCAAGACCGACCTGATCACCCAGCGCGTGATGGACATCCTGCAGGGCCTGCCCCTCCTCGTGCTGGCCCTCGTCATGGCGGCGGCGCTCGGCCCCTCCGTCCAGAATGTGGTGATCGCCATCTCGATCCCGATCATCCCGCGAGCGGCCCGCGTCATCCGATCGAGCGTGCTGTCCATCCGCGAGATGCAGTACGTGGAGGCGGCGCGGGCCATCGGGCTCCGACACCTGCGCATCGCCTTCCGGCACATCCTGCCCAACACCATCGGCCCGTTCATCGTGCTGTGCACCGCGCAGCTCGGGAGCGCCATCCTGGTGGAAGCGGCGCTGTCCTTCCTGGGCCTCGGCGTCCCCGAGCCGTATCCCTCGTGGGGCCGGATGCTCTCGGTCTCGGCCGCGGAGTACGCGCAGAAGGCGCCGTGGCTCGTGATGTTCCCGGGCCTGGCCATCAGCCTCGCCGTCTTCGGCTCGAACCTGCTCGGCGACGCGCTCCGCGACACGCTGGACCCGCGCCTTCGCGGGGCGTAGCGAGCCGCGGCCGCGGGCGAGGTGGGCAATGCGAAAGAGAGGTTCCCGATGACTGCAGACGACCTCTGCTGGCTCCCGGCTTCCGAGCTGGCTCCGGCCATCAAGCGCCGCAAGCTCTCTCCGGTCGAGGTCATGAAGGCGGTGCTCGCCCGCATCGAGCGCCTCAACCCGCGCCTCAACGCCTTCGTGACGCTCACCGGTGACCAGGCGATGAAGGACGCGCGCGCCGCCGAGCGCGCGCTGATGAAGAAGGGCGCCCGGCTCGGACCGCTCCACGGGGTGCCGTTCTCCACCAAGGACCTCGTGATCACGAAGGGCGTCCGCACCACGTTCGGCACCCGGCTCTTCGCGGACAACGTGCCGCGCGAGGACGCGCCGATGGTGGAGCGGCTGCGGGCGGCCGGGGCCATCCAGCTCGGCAAGACCAACACGCCGATGATGGGCTGGATCGGCGCCACCCACAACCTGCTCTTCGGGATCACCCGCAACCCCTGGAATCTCGACCGCACGCCGGGCGGCTCGAGCGGCGGGGCGAGCGCCGCGGTGGCCGCGGGGCTGGGCCCGCTCGCCATCGGCACCGACGGCGGCGGCTCGATCCGCATCCCGGCCTCGCTGGCCGGCATCTACGGCATCAAGCCCACCTACGGCCTCGTGCCGATCTACCCGTTCAGCGCCGCGTGGGGCCTCTCGCACATCGGCCCGATGACGCGCACGGTGGCGGACGCCGCGCTGATGCTCGACGCCTGCGCGGGCCCCGACGCCCGCGACCCGTTCTCGCTGCCGGGGCCGCGCGTGGACTACGTGAAGGCGCTCAAGGGCGGGGTGAAGGGGCTGCGCGTGGCGTGGACCGCCGATCTGGGCTTCGCCAAGGTGGTGGACCCCGAGGTCAAGGCGGCCTGCGAGCGCGCGGCGCGGCGCTTCCGCGAGCTGGGCTGCCGCGTCGAGGAGGTCGCGCTCGCGTGGCCGAGCCCGCAGGCGGCGTGGAGGACCATGTTCCTGGGCGGCATCGCGGCCCGGCTCGGGCCCGCGCTCCGCGAGCGGCGGGACGACATCGATCCGGGGCTGGTCGCCATCGCGGACGAGACCCGGAGCTGGAGCCCCACCCAGTTCATCCAGGCGTGGTTCGACCGGCTGGCCTGGGAGGAGCACCCGCGCCGCCTGTTCGAGCGCTACGATCTGCTGCTCACCCCGACCATCGCCTGCCCGGCCTTCAAGGTGGGGCTCGACGGCCCGACCGAGATCGCCGGCACGCCCACCGGGATCTACGACTGGATCCCGTTCACGTATCCGTTCAACATGACCGGGCACCCCGGCGCCTCGGTGCCCTGCGGCTTCACCGCCGACAAGCTGCCCATCGGGCTGCAGATCCTCGGTCGCCGCTTCGAGGACGCCACCGTGCTGCGCGCCTCGGCCGCGTTCGAGAAGATCGCGCCCTGGGCGCACCTGCGACCGCCGAGCTAAGCTCGGAGGGGGGCTGCGCCCCCCTTCCGATCCTCCCCCCGGAAGCGGGAGGCGCGGGCGGAGCCCGCGCTCGAAGTGGACGAGCCGGCGCGCGCGTCTGGATCCCGCCCGCTGTATCCACTCCTGGGCGTCCAGAAAGGTGGGCATTGTGCGGGCCGGTGCCCGGGCGAGAGGCTGTGTGCCGTGCGGACCCGCGGCAGCTCCGGCTACTCGCTCGTGGACCTGCTGGTGGCCCTCGCGGTCGGGGGGGGCCTCATGGCGTCCACCGTGACGCTCCTGCACCTGGGGCTGCGCGCGTGGCTCTGGGGCGCCGCGCGGGTGGAGGCGCAGCAGTCGGCGCGCTACGCGCTCGAGCGCATGGCGGGCGAGCTGCGCGAGGCCGGTTACGATCCCACCGTGGCCGGCATCGCCGCGGTGATCGTCGCCGAGCCCGCCCGCGTCGTGTTCCAGCGCGACTTCAACGGCAATGGCCTCGTGGACGCGACCCGGGAGCGGGTGACCTACGTGCTGCGGGCGGGGGAGTCCACGTTGCGCCGTGACGCCGGTGGTGGGGCGCAGCCGGTGATCGAGCGCGTACGCGCGTTCCGGCTGACCTACCTCGACCGCGAGGGCGCGGAGACCACCGACCCCGAGGCGGTGATCGCGGTGCGGGTCCGCCTCGAAGTCGGCCGCGACGGGCCGGGCGCCCTCATGGAGACGCAGGCCACCCTCCGCAATCGGCTCTGGTAGCCCGATCGGCTTTGGTAGAATCACCGCCGTGAGCCGCCGCTACGCCGTCGTCGCGCTCCTGCTGCTGGTCCTCGCCCCCTCGGGCTGCGAGACCGTGCCGTATACGGGACGGCGGCAGGTCCAGTTCGTCTCGCCCAACGAGGAGGCCCAGATGGGCGTCCAGGCCTTCCAGCAGATCGTGGGCAAGGCGACCCTGTCCACCGATACGCAGGTCAACGCGCTGGTCCAGCGGGTCGGCTCCCGGATCGCCGCGGTCACCGAGCTGCCCTACCAGTGGGAGTTCCGCGTCATCCAGGACGACAAGCAGGCCAATGCCTTCGCGCTGCCCGGGGGGAAGGTGGCGGTGTACACCGGCATGCTCTCGGTCACGCGGGACGAGCCCGGGCTGGCCGCGGTGCTGGGGCACGAGATCGCCCACGTGCTCGCCCGTCACGGCGGCGAGCGGCTGAGCCAGCAGATGGGCGTCCAGACCGTGACCCAGCTGCTGGCGGGTATGGCCAGCAGCAATCCGGCCACCGTCCAGCTCGTCAGCGCCGCGCTCGGCGCGGGGGCCCAGGTCGGCGTGCTGCTGCCCTGGGGCCGCGCCCAGGAATCGGAGGCCGACCACGTGGGGCTCATCCTGATGGCGAAGGCCGGCTACGATCCGCGCGCGGCCCTCGATCTGTGGAAGCGCATGGGCGAGGCGGCCAAGGGCCAGCGCCCCCCCGAGTTCCTCTCGACGCACCCCGCCGAGGCCACCCGCATCCAGCAGATCGAGGGCTGGCTGCCGGAGGCCCTCACGTACTACCGCCCGGCCCGTTAGGGGGTCACTCGGAGGTGGGGCTCCGCCCCCCACGGAGAAGCACCCGTCCGCTACCCGCTGTAGCCCCAGCCCGGGCACCCCCAACCCGTCGCCGTCGGGGTGGACCGGAATGGCCTTGAAAATCCTAGAGTTTTCCCTTGACACCCCTAGCGACCCCCTCTAGGATGGTCCCTCGAAGTGGGATGAAATCCCATGAAGTGTCATTGAAGGCCGGTCCGGGGGCTGCTGCGCCCAACCGGGGGGGACAGTGTTTCGGGGACATTTCAGGCACACGATCGACCCGAAAGGGCGCCTGAGCATCCCGGCGAAGTTCCGGGAGGTGCTGCGGGACGGCGGCAGCGACCGTCTCGTGATGGCGCCCAACGGCAGCTCGCTCGACGTGTACCCTGAGGACAAGTGGCGCGAGCTCGAGGAGCGCGTGAACGGGCTGCCCAAGCTCGATGCGGATCGCCGCCGCTTCCAGCACGTGTATCTCTCCGCCGGGCTCGACGTCGTGCTCGATCCGCACGGCCGCATCCAGATCCTGCAGGACTATCGCGAGCGCGGCGGGCTCGCGAAGAACGTGGTGATCATCGGGATGATGGATCACTTCGAGATCTGGGACGACGAGCGCTGGTCGCACTACCAGCGCGAGAACGCGGGTCCGCTCGACGACCTCCGCGAGCGCCTCGCCTCGAAGGGCGTCTAGCCATGCGCCACAAACGGCACGACCGCGCGTCACACGAACGGCATGAACGCGAAACCCACCAACGGAACGATCGCGGAGCAGTGGCAGGGCGAGGCGCAGCCGAAGGCGAGCCGAGCGCATTCGAAAGAGAAGCTTCCGGTGGCAGCCGGAGAGAGCCCGAACACGCACACGTTCCGGTTCTTCTCGACGAGGTGACCTTCCTCTTGCGCCCCCGACGCGGGGGCTGGGTGGTGGACGGGACAATCGGCATGGGTGGACACGCAGAGCAGCTCCTGGAGACGGCGGCGGACAGCCGCCTGCTCGGTATCGATCGCGATCCGGAGGCCCTCGCGCGCGCGGCGCGGCGCCTCGAGCGCTTCGGCGCCCGCGTGGTGCTCTCGCACGGCAGCTTCCGCCACCTCCGCGCGATCGCGACGGACGCGGGCGTTGAGCGCGCGGCCGCGGTGCTCCTCGACCTCGGCGTCTCGTCGTATCAGCTCGAAGGCTCGGGCCGCGGCTTCTCCTTCCAGGGCGACGAGCCGCTCGACATGCGCTTCGATCCCAGCACGGGATCCACCGCCGCCGAGCTCCTCGCCCGCCTGCCCGCGGACGAGATCGCGGGCCTGCTCGCCGAGTACGGCGAGGAGCGGCACGCGCGGCGGATCGCCCGCGCGCTCGTCGAGCAGCGCCGCCGCGCGCCGCTCGCGACGTCGGCCGACCTGGTCTCGGTGGTGAAGCGCGCGGTGCCGCGGGCCGCCTGGTCCAAGCGCACCCACGTCGCCACCCGCACCTTCCAGGCGGTGCGCATGGCGGTCAACGACGAGCCGGGCGCCCTCGCGGAGGCGCTGCCCCAGGCCGCCGATCTCCTCGAGGAGGGCGGGCGTCTCGGGGTCATCTCCTTCCACTCGGGCGAGGACCGGGTGGTCAAGCGCGCGTTCCGCTCGCTCGCGGGCCGGGGCTTCGTGGAGCTCGAGCCCTCGCCGATGACCGCGGGCCGCGAGGAGACCGCCCAGAACCCGCGCGCCCGCAGCGCGAAGCTCCGCGTGCTCGCGCGCCGGGAGGCGGCATGAGCGCCCGGGCGGCCGGCCGCAGCGCGCCCCTGTCCGCGTGGGGACGCGAGCACCGCGCCCGCCAGCCGGAGGCGGTGCGCCGCCATCGTCAGAGCGACCGGCGCCGGCTCCGCTCCATGGCCAACGCGGTGGTGGGCGCGGGCCTGGTGGTGGCGCTGATCCTGGGCGTGGTCGGGCTGCGCGTGCAGCAGGTGCGGCTGTCCTACCGGCTCGACGCGCTCCGCAGCAGTCGCGCCGGGATCGAGGAGGCCAACCGCCGGCTGCGGGTGGAGATGGCCACCCTCAAGTCGCTCTCGCGGATCGAGGGCAAGGCCCGGACCGAGCTCGGCATGGTGGCGCCCGCGCGCGACCAGGTGAGGCTCGCCCGCGAGTTCGTCCCGGGCGGCAAGGGCGCGGCCGGTCTCGACCGGCCGTCGGTGGTGGCCGAGCGCGCGGTGCCTCGCGACGTCGGAGTGCGCTAGCGGGACCGCATGACCGAGATCCGGATCGAGGGCCTGAGAACCCGGACGCTGATCTTCGCGGCGTGTCTGGCCTGCGCCTTCGTCGGGCTCCTCGGCCGCCTCGGCTATCTCCAAGTCTGGAAGCACGACGAGTACGCCCGCCTCGCCGAGAACCAGCACGCCAAGACCGTGCCGCTCCGCCCCAAGCGCGGGCCCATCCTCGACCGCGGCGGGCAGCCCCTCGCGGTCTCCTCCCGCGCCGACACGCTCTACGTGTCGCCGGGGAAGGTGGAGGACGCGGGCCGCCTCGCCGCGCGCCTGGCCCCGATCCTGGGGGAGCCGCCCCGCGATATCGCCCGCCGGCTCGCGGTGTCCAAGAAGTTCGCGCCGGTGCGGCGGCGCCTCACCCCGGACATGGCGCGGCGGGTGCGCGAGCTCAAGGACGCCTCGCTCACCCTGGTGGACGACAGCCTGCGCCTGTACCCGAACCGCGAGCTGGCGGCCCAGCTCATCGGCTTCGAGGGCGCGGAGGGCAAGGGGCTCGCGGGGGTGGAGCAGGTCTGGGACGCGCACCTGGCCGGCCTCGAGGGCCGCGCGGTGGTCGAGCGCGACGCGCTCGGCCGCGAGGTGACCGGCGCCCCCACCGTGCTCAAGCCGTCGGTGGCGGGGCAGGGGGTGATGCTCACCATCGACGCCACCATCCAGTACCTGGCCGAGAAGGAAGTGGACGCGGCGTGGCGGCGCACCCGGGCCAAGTCGGCGATGGCGGTGGCCATGGATCCGCGCACCGGCGAGATCCTCGCGATGGCCATCCGCCCGACCTACAACCCGAACGCGTTCACGAGCGCCACCGACGGCGACCGCCGCGCCCGCGCGGTCACCGATCCCTTCGAGCCCGGCTCCACCTTCAAGGTGATCATGGCCGCTTCCGCGCTGGAGGAAGGCGTGGTGCGCCCCACCGACCGTGTCTTCGGCGAGAACGGGGCGATCACGGTGGCCAACGCCACCATCCACGACTGGAAGAAGTACGGCTGGCTCACCTTCGCGGAGGTGCTCCAGAACTCGTCCAACGTGGGCTCGATCAAGATCGGCATGCAGCTCGGCAAGGAGCGCTACTACCGGTACATGACCGCCTTCGGCTTCGGATCGCCGACGAACCTGGGCCTGCCCGGCGAGAGCCGCGGCCAGCTCCGGGCGCCCGCGCAGTGGTCGGGGCTGTCCCTGGCCACCATGTCCATCGGCCAGGAGGTCTCGGTGACCGCGGTGCAGATGGTGGCCGCCTTCTCCGCGGTGGCCAACGGCGGCCGGCTCATGCAGCCGCAGATCGTGCGCGCGGTGCTCGACGCGCAGGGGCGTGAGCTCCGGTCCTTCGAGCCCAAGACGGTGCGCCAGGTCATCCGCCCCGAGACCGCGCGCACCCTCACCGAGATGATGGTCAACGTGGTGGCCAACGGCACCGGGCGCCAGGCGGCCATTCCCGGCTACGACGTCGCGGGCAAGACCGGCACCGCCCAGAAGATGGACCCGGCGACCAAGCGCTACTCGCGCGCGCCCGGCGTGCTGTCCTTCGTGGGCTTCGTGCCCGCCGACGATCCGCGCCTGGCCATGATCGTGCTGCTCGACGAGCCCAAGAACGAGAAGTGGGGTAGCGAGGCGGCCGCGCCCATGTTCGCCGCCATCGGCCGCGAGGCCCTCCGCTACCTGAACGTGCCGCCGCGGGACAGCAGCCCGGTGCCGATCGTGCGCGGCGAGATCACGGCCGCCGCGCCGGCCACCCCGCTCGCGGGCGGCGCCGCGGAGCCGCGGGCCGGTGCCCCGGTGCTGGCGGCGGGCCTAGTCCCGGGAGCGGCGGTCGCCGTCGCCGGGGAGGGCCAGGCGATCATGCCGCGGCTCGCCGGGCTCTCGCTCCGCCAGGCCATGGAGGCCCTCGCGCCGTTCGGGGTGAGGCTCGAGATCACCGGCCGCGGGGTGGTGACCGGCCAGTCGCCGCCGGCCGGGGCTCCCCTGCCGGCCGGCGCGGTGTGCCGGCTCCAGCTGGCGCCCTCGGCCGGCCGGATCCACGCCGTGGTGGCCGCGAGCCTTCAGCCGTGAGGACATGAGCGCCGCCCCCGTGCCCACCACCACGCTGCTCGAGGCGCTGCCGGACAAGACGGTGCTGGGGACCCTGCCCGGGACGGTGACCGGCGTCGCCTACGATTCGAGGAAGGTCGCGGCGGGCCAGCTCTTCGTGGCCATTCCCGGCTTCAAGCAGGACGGCCGGCGCTTCGCCGCGGACGCGGTGGGGCGGGGCGCGGCCGCGGTGGTCTTCGAGGGGGCGGATCCGCTGCCCGGCAGCGCCACCGCGCGCATCCTGGTGCCGTCCTCGCGCGAGGCCCTCGCGCGGCTGGCCGACGCCTACCACGGGCATCCCTCGCGGCGGTTGACCGTGGTCGCCATCACCGGCACCAACGGCAAGACCACGACGTCGCTGCTGGTCGAGGCACTGCTGGGCGCGAACGGGCGGCCCACCGGCGTGATCGGCACCATCCAGTATCGCGTCGGCGCCCAGGCCGAGCCCGCGAGCCAGACGACGCCCGAGGCGCTCGAGCTGCAGTCGTTGCTGGCCCGCATGGTGCGGGAGGGGGTCGGCGGAGCCGCGATGGAGGTCTCCTCGCACGCCCTCGCGCTCTCCCGGGTGGACGGCATCGAGTTCGACGTGGCGGTGTTCACCAACCTGACGCAGGACCACCTCGACTTCCACCGGACCCTCGAGGCCTACCGCGACGCGAAGGCCCGGCTCTTCACGCTGCTCGCGGGGAGCCGCAAGCCTTACCGCGCCGCGGTGGTGAACACGGACGATCCGGCGGGCGCCGCGATGCTCGCGGCCGCCGCCGCCGACGCGCGGGTGCGGCCGATCACCTTCGGCCTCCACGGCGACGCGGAGCTGCGGCCGCGCCGCTGGGAGTCCGGCATGGACGGCATCCGGCTGGAGGTCGGTTCTTCCCGGGGCCCCATCGAGATCGTCTCGCCGCTGGTCGGCGAGCACAACGTGATGAATCTCCTGGGCGCCGTCGGCGTCGGACTGGCTCTGGACATGGAGCCGCGGCGGATCGGCGAGACCCTCTCGCGGGTGGCGACGGTCCCGGGCCGCTTCGAGCGGGTGGAAGCCGGCCAGCCCTTCCTGGTGGTCGTGGACTACGCGCACACCCCGGACGCGCTGGAGCGGGTGCTGACGACCGCGCGCAAGCTGGTGGGCCCGGGCGGGCGGCTCGGGGTGGTCTTCGGCTGCGGCGGCGATCGTGACCGCGGCAAGCGGCCCATCATGGGCGGCATCGCGGCGCGCCTGGCCGACCGGGCGTGGGTGACCTCCGACAACCCGCGCACCGAGCCGCCCGCGGGCATCCTGGCCGAGATCGAGACCGGGATCCCGCCCGCGGCGGCGGGCCGGCACGAGTCCATGGTGGATCGCCGCCGGGCCATCGAGGCCGCGGTGCGCTGGGGGCGTGAGGGCGACGTGGTGGTGATCGCGGGCAAGGGGCACGAGACCTACCAGATCATCGGCGCCGAGACGCTCGACTTCGACGACCGGGAGGTGGCGCGGACCGCGCTGCAGGCACGGGGCGGGGCCGGAGGGGCGGCATGGCGGGGCTGAGCGTCGAGGACGTGGTGCGCGGGACCCAGGGCGCCCTGGTGGCGGGCGACCTCGGAGTGCCCGTCACCGGCGTCAGCATCGACAGCCGCACGCTCGCGATCGGCGAGGCCTTCTTCGCCATCCGCGGGCCGAACCGCGACGGCCACGGGTTCCTGCGCGACGCCGCCGCGCGTGGTGCCGCGTGTTTGATCGTCCACAACCTGCCGGACGATCTGCCGCCCTCGGTGCCCGCCATCCTGGTGGACGACACCACCCGCGCCCTCGGCCGGCTGGCCGCCTACCATCGCGCGCGCTTCGCGGTGCCGGTGGCGGCGGTGACGGGCTCCAACGGCAAGACCACGACCAAGGAGATGATGGCGGCGGTCCTCGGCGCCCTCGGCCCGGTGCTGAAGCCGGAGGGCAGCTTCAACAATCAGTGGGGCCTGCCGCTGACCCTCCTGCGCCTGGGACCGGAGCACAAGGCGCTCGCGCTGGAGCTGGGGGCGAACACCCCCGGCGAGATCGCCGCGCTCGCCGCGATCAGCCGGCCCACGGTGGGCGCGGTCACGGTGGTGTCGAGCGCCCACACCGAGTTCTTCGGCTCGCTCGACGGGGTGGCCGCCGAGAAGAGCGCGCTGGTGCGCGCGATCCCGCCGGACGGCGCGGTGGTGCTCAACGCCGACGACCCGCGGGTGCTCGCCATGCACCGGGAGAGCCGGGCGCGGGTGCTCTACTTCAGCACGCGTGCGGGCGCCGACGTCTTCGCGGCGGGGCCGGCCGAGGACGACGGCGACGGCCTGCGGTTCACCCTGGCCGCGGGCACCGCCAAGCGGCCGGTGCGCCTGCGCTTCGCGGGGCGCCACAACGTGGTCAACGCGCTGGCCGCGGCGGGGGTGGGGCTGGCGCTCGGGCTCTCGCTCGAGCAGATCGGCCGCGGCCTCGAGGCGGCGCGGCCGGCCAAGGGCCGCTGCGTCTGGCGGCGGGCGGGGGGGCTGCGCGTCCTGGACGATACCTACAACGCCAACCCGGCCTCGGTGAGCGCCGCGCTCGCCACCCTGGCCGCGGCCGCCGACGCGCCGCGGCGGGTGGTGGTGCTGGGCGACATGCTGGAGCTGGGCGCGATCAGCGAGTCCGCGCATCGCGACATGGGGCGCGCGGTGGCCGCCTCGGGCGCGGCCGAGTTCATCGGGGTGGGGCGGTGGGCGCAGGCCGCAGTGGACGCGGCGCGCCAGGCCGGGCTCGCCGAGAGCCATCACGTGAGCACGTTCGAGGACACGGTGGCGCTGCTGCTCAAGCGGCTCGCGCCCGGCGACGCGGTGCTCGTCAAGGGCTCCCGGGGTATGCGCATGGAGCGCGTGGTGGACGCGCTCGTGGCGCGCTTCGGAGGAGTGAGTGACTAGTGCTCTACGAGCTGCTCGTGCCGCTCGCGAAATACCACACCGCCTTCAACGTGTTCCGGTACATCACCTTCCGGACCGCGATGGCCACGGTGACCGCCCTGGTGATCTCCTTCATCCTGGGGCCGTGGCTCATCAACCGGCTGCGCCAGATGCAGCACGGAGGGAGCTCGGTCCGCGAGGACACCCCGGAGCGGCACCAGAAGACCAAGGCGGGCACGCCCACCATGGGCGGCATCGGCATCCTGGTGGCGATCCTGATCTCGACCCTGCTCTGGGCCAACCTGCGCAACCGCTACATCTGGGTGCTGATGCTGGCCACCGCGGGCCTGGGCCTGATCGGGCTCAAGGACGACTGGAAGAAGCTCAAGACCCGCCGGGGCATCTCGGCGAAGGAGAAGTTCGGCGCCCAGATCGCGCTGGTGGGCGCCCTGATGGCGTTCCTGTACTTCTGGCCGGCCGACGGCTTCACCACGAGCGTCGTGATCCCCTTCTTCAAGGGTTGGCTCATCACGTTCGGCTGGCTGTGGATTCCCTTCGCGATCCTGGTGATCGTGGGGGCGTCCAACGCGGTGAACCTGACCGACGGGCTCGACGGCCTCGCGATCGGGCCCATCGTGACCGCGGGCGGCGCCTTCGCGGTGATCGCCTATCTCACCGGCAACTTCCGGGCCGCCGAGTACCTGCGCATCCTGAACGTCAAGGGCACCGGCGAGCTCACGATCTTCTGCGGGGCGCTGGTGGGCGCGGCGCTGGGCTTCCTCTGGTTCAACAGCTATCCGGCGCAGGTGTTCATGGGCGACGTGGGCTCGCTGGCCCTGGGCGGGTCCATCGGCACCCTCGCGGTGCTCACCAAGTCGGAGCTGCTGCTGCCGCTCATCGGCGGCATCTACGTGGTGGAGGCGGCCTCGGTCATCATCCAGGTGGGCTCGTTCAAGCTGACCGGCCGGCGGGTCTTCAAGATGGCGCCACTGCACCATCACTACGAGATCAAGGGGTGGGCGGAGCCCAAGATCATCGTCCGGTTCTGGATCCTGTCGTTCATGCTGGCGCTCCTGGCCCTCACCACACTCAAACTCCGCTAGGGTGACATGCGATGGCGATCACGATCACGTTGCGGCGGGACGTTTCCTATCCGACGGGGATCTTCGTGAGCGGTAACGGCGAGCGCGGCGCGACCTACCGCCGGTCGCTCGCGGGCAAGACCGTCTCGGTGGTGGGGCTGGCCAAGAGCGGGGTGGCCGCGGCGCGGCTGATCCGCCGCCTGGGCGGCCGGGTGCTCGCCTCCGACTCGAGCCCGCTCGAGGCGCTGTCCTCGGAGGCGCGCGCGCTCGAGCGGGAGGGCTGCGCGCTCTGGACGGGCGGCCACCCGGACGAGGCGTTTCGCGGGGCGGAGCTGGTGGTGGTGAGCCCGGGGGTCCCGCTCGAGCTGCCCGCGCTGGCCGCGGTGCGCGCGCGCGGCGCGCTCATCATCGGCGAGCTGGAGCTGGCGTGGCGGGTGATGGAGGCCGACGTCATCGCCATCACCGGCACCAACGGCAAGACCACCACCACCGCGCTGACCGGCGAGCTGCTGCGCACCCAGGTGCGCCCGGTGCTGGTGGGCGGCAACATCGGCACGCCGCTGGCCGAGCACGCGCTGGAGTTTCCCGGCGACGGCATCGTGGTCGCCGAGACGTCGAGCTTTCAGCTCGACACGGTGGACCGATTCCGCCCGCGGGTGGGCGCGATCCTCAACATCACCCCGGATCACCTGGACCGGCACGGCACGTTCGAGCGCTACGTCGACGCCAAGGCGCGGATGTTCGCCAACCAGACTCCGACCGACTGCGCGGTGCTGAACGCGGACGATCCGGTCACCGCCGGGCTCGGCGGCCGGGCGCGGGGGCGGGTGATCTGGTTCAGCCGGCTCACCACCCTGACCCACGGGGTCTTCATCTACGACGGGTGGATCGTGGCCAAGCTCAACGGGAGCACCGAGCGCATCTGCCCGGTGTCGGAGATCACCCTGCGCGGCCAGCATAACGTCGAGAACGTGCTCGCGGCCACCGCGTGCGCGCTCTGGACCGGCATGGCGCCCTCCGCGATCCGCCGCGGCATCGCCGCCTTCCGCGGGGTGGCCCACCGCATCGAGCGGGTGCACGACGAGCGCGGGGTCGTCTACTACAACGACTCCAAGGGCACCAATGTGGACTCCACCATCAAGGCGCTCGAGAGCTTCACCGAGCCGATCGTCCTGATCGCGGGCGGCAAGGGCAAGGGGCAGGACTTCGGCCCGCTCGCCGCGGCGGCTCGCGGGCGGGTCCGCCACGCGGTGCTCATCGGCCAGGATCGCGACCGGATCCGCGCCGCGCTCGAGCCGGCCGGCGTCCCGGTGGAGGACGCCGAGTCCATGGACGAGGCGGTGCGCCGGGCGCGCGAGGCGGCCCGGGTGGGTGACGTGGTGCTGCTCTCGCCGGCGTGCGCGTCGTTCGACATGTTCCGCAACTTCGAGCACCGCGGCGACGTGTTCCGAGCCGTGGTGCGGGCGCTGGTCGGCTGATGCCGCGCAAGCTCACGCCCGACCTGCCGCTCTTCGGGGTGGTGGTGACCCTCGTGTGCGTGGGCGTGGTGATGGTCTACTCGGCGAGCGCCATCGTGGCCGCGGATCGCTTCCACGATCCGTTCTTCTTCCTCAAGAAGCAGCTCTTCTGGGCGCTGCTCGGGCTCGGCGGCCTCTGGGTCGGCATGCTGCTCGACTACCGCTGGCTCGAGCGGCTGGTGATCCCGCTGCTCGTCCTCTCCTTCGCGCTGCTCGTGCTGGTGCTGGTGCCGCCCTTCGGGCAGTCCATCAACGGCACGCGGCGCTGGTTCCACCTGGGCCCGGCGTCGTTCCAGCCGGTGGAGCTGGCCAAGTTCTCGCTCGTGCTCTACCTCGCCTCGTTCCTCACGCGGCGGCAGGAGGTCATCGGGCGCTTCGCGGAAGGCCTGCTGCCGATCCTGCTGGTGGCGGGCGGCATGGCCGCGCTCACCCTGCTCCAGCCGGACCTGGGCAACAGCCTGGCCCTCATCATCCTCACGCTCGGGCTCGCCTACCTCGCGGGGGCCCGCGTGCCGCACATGGCGGCGATCGCGGCCTGCGCGGCGCCGGTGGTGATCGCGCTCATCGCGCTCAAGCCCTACCGGTGGCGGCGCATGGTGGCCTTCATGAACCCGTGGGACGATCCGCAGGGGAGCGGGTTCCAGATCATCCAGTCCTTCCTGGCCCTGGGGTCGGGGGGCTGGCTCGGGGTGGGGCTCGGCGACTCCAAGCAGAAGCTGTTCTATCTGCCCGAGCCGTACACCGACTTCATCTTCGCGATCATCGGCGAAGAGCTCGGGCTGGCGGGCACGGCATCCATCGTCGCGCTCTTCGCGCTCTTGATCTGGCGCGGCCTGCGGGTCGGGCTGCGGGCGCCCGACGCCTTCGGCGCCTACCTGGGCCTGGGGCTCACCATCATGCTCGCCACCCAGACCCTCGTGAACCTGGGCGTGGTGACCGGGGCGCTGCCCACGAAGGGGCTGCCGCTGCCGTTCATCTCCTTCGGCGGCTCCGCGCTCCTGATGACGCTCTTCTCGGCGGGGGTGCTGCTCAACATCTCCCAGCACGCGCGAGCCGCCTGATGTTCAAGAAATACCAGCACATCCACTTCGTGGGCATCGGCGGCGTCGGCATGAGCGGCATCGCGGAAGTGCTGCTCACGCTCGGCTACCGGGTGACCGGCTCCGACGCGCGCCGCAGCGAGACGGTCGAGCGCCTCGAGCGCCTCGGGGCCAAGGTGTTCCTCGGGCACGAGGCGGCCCACGTGGAGGGCGCGCACGTGGTCGTGTTCTCCTCGGCGGTGGCGCGCGACAACGTGGAAGTGCAGACCGCGCGCCAGCGCGGCGTGCCGGTGATCGGGCGGGCCGAGATGCTCGCGGAGCTGATGCGGCTCAAGTACGGCATCGCGATCGCGGGCACCCACGGCAAGACCACCACCACCTCCATGGTGGCGGCGGTGCTGGGCGCGGGCGGCTTCGATCCCACCGTGGTGGTGGGCGGGCGTGTGCACGGGCTCGGCGCCAACGCGCGGCTGGGCCAGGGCGAGTTCCTGGTGGCGGAGGCCGACGAGTCCGACGGCTCGTTCCTCAAGCTCAGCCCGACCATCGCGGTGGTGACCACGGTGGACGCGGAGCACCTGGACCACTACGCCGACCTCGAGGCGATCGTGGCCGCGTTCCTCGCCTTCGTGAACAAGGTGCCGTTCTACGGCGCGGCGGTGGTGTGCCTCGACGACCCCAATATCCAGCGGATGATCCCGCGTATCGAGAAGCGGGTGGTGACCTACGGCCTCGAGGCGGGCGCCGACCTGACCGCGCGCCGGCTCGGCTTCGCCGAGATGCGCTCGGAGTTCGAGGTGGTGCACCGGGGCAAGTCTCTGGGCCCGGTCGCCCTGCAGGTGCCGGGTCGGCACAACGTGCTGAACGCGCTGGCCGCCGCCGCGGTGGGGCTCGATCTCGAGATGCCGTTCGACAAGATCCAGGCGGCGCTCGCCTCGTTCGCGGGGGTCCAGCGCCGCTTCCAGATCCGGGGGGAGGCCCAGGGCGTCCTGGTCGTGGACGACTACGGCCATCACCCCGCCGAGATCCGCGCGACCCTCGCCGCCGCCAAGGCGGGGTTCGACCGTCGGGTGATCACGGTGTTCCAGCCGCACCGCTACTCGCGGACGCAGCATCTACGCAACGACTTCCTGACCGCGTTCTACCAGTCCGACGTTCTCATCGTCATGGATATCTACGCGGCGGGCGAGGCGCCGATCGAAGGCGTCCACGCCCGCGATCTGGCCGACGGCATCGCGGCCCACGGGCACCGGGAGGTGCTCTACTTGGGCAGCGATCGCGCGGCCATCGTCGACTACCTGTGCGAATCCACCAGAGCGGGTGATCTCGTGCTCACTCTCGGGGCGGGCGACGTGGGGCTGCTGGGCGGGGAACTGCTCAAGCGCCTCGGCCCGGACCCCGAAACGCCGTCCAAGAGGAGATAAAGACATGCTGGGAGAGATCCGAGGCGAGGTCCGGTTCAAGGAGCCCCTCAGCTTCCACACCTCCTTGCGCATCGGAGGCCCCGCGGACATCTTCATCGTGCCGCAGGATGTGGAGGACATCCGGCTCGCGCTGTCGTTCGCGGAGCGGGAGCAGCTCTCGCTCGACGTCATCGGAGGCGGCAACAACCTGCTGGTGAGCGATCGCGGCGTGCGCGGGGTGGTGCTCAAGCTCGAGGGCTGCCTCGGCCGCGCCGAGTTCAACGGCGAGGAGGCGGTGGCCGGCGCGGGAGTGAGCCTGTCCGCGCTGATCCGCGAGGCGGCCGCGCTCAACCTGGGCGGCATCGAGTGCCTGGTCGGCGTGCCCGCCACGGTGGGCGGCGCGGTGGCCATGAACGCGGGGACGCAGGACGGCGGGATCGGCGACTTCATCTCCGCGGTGTACTTCCTCTACCCCGACGGCACCCTCGGCGAGTTCAAGCCGGGCGCGGCCTCGTTCAGCAACCGCACGTTCACCGCCCCGGCCGGCGCGGTGCTGATCGGCGCGCGCCTGCAGCTGCACCGGCGGCCGTTCGCGGAGATCCAGAAGGACATCAAGCAGCGGCTCAAGCAGAAGAAGTCCACCCAGCCCCTGGCCCTGGCCTCGGTGGGCTGCGTCTGGAAGAACCCGCCGGGCGAGACCGCGTCGCGGCTCATCGAGAAGGTGGGGCTCCGCGGCAAGCGGCTCAACGGCGCCGAGATCTCGGCCAAGCACGCCAACTTCATCGTCAACCGCGGTGGAGCCGCCGCCACCGACATCAAGGCCCTCATGCAGCTGACGCTCGACCGCGTGCGCAATCACTTCGGCATCACGCTCGAGCCGGAGATGAAGACCCTGGGCGAGATTTGAGGGCGCATAGCTCCGTCATTTCGCCGCGCGGATCGCGGGCGCGGCTCGAGGACCTGGCCGCGCCCGCGTCGGCGATGGCGCGGCAGCGCGTGTCGCGGGTGCGGCTCGCCCGGCGGGTCACCCGGCGCGCGCGGTGGATCGCGGCGCGGATCGTGCCGATCGGCGCGGCGCTCGCGGTGCTGGGCGCCGTCGGGGCCGGCGCGGTCTGGCTCTTCACCTCGCCGCGCTTCGCGGTGACCGAGGTGGCGGTGGTGGGCGCGAGCCGGCTCACGCCCGAGGAGATCGTGGCCGCCTCCGGCATCGGGGCGGGCACCAACCTGTTCCGGCTGGACCGGAGCGCGGTAGTGGCGCGGCTGGAGGGCCTGCCGCTGGTGCGGCGCGCCGACGTGGTGCGGCGCTTCCCGAACCGGGTCACGCTCGCGGTGGAGGAGCGGCGGCCGTTCACGCTGGCCCACGCGGGCCGGCTGCACTGGATCGACGAGCAAGGCGTGAGCCTGGGCGCGGAGAGCCGGGCGGTGGCGCCGGACGCGCCGGTGATCACCGGGCTCGGCACCGCCGATCTCGGGACGGGCGACGGCGCTCCCGCGCCGCGGGTGGCCGCCGGGATCTCCCTGCTGCGCGTGCTGCTCCGGGCCGAGCCGGCCCTGCTCCGCCAGATCTCCGAGATCGACGTGAGCCGGCCCGACGGTCCCGTGCTCTACACGGTGGAGGGTGTCGAGGTGCGGCTCGGCGCCGAGGACTGGGAGGCGCGCCTCGGCCGGCTGCAGGGCGTGCTGGCCCAGGTGCGCGCGGGAGGCGAGGCGGTCAGCGCGATCGATCTGCGCTTCCGCGACCAGGTGGTTCTCAAGACCGTGGCGAGGTGAGGATGGGAATGGCCAGATCCCGAGTGCGTCAGGTCATCGCCGGGCTGGACGTGGGCACGACCAAGATCTGCTGCGTGATCGCGGACTGGTCGCCGGTGGGCAACCTCGACATCGTGGGCGTCGGGGTGAGCCCGTCGCGCGGGCTGCGCAAGGGCGTGGTGGTCAACATCGACTCCACCGTGGAATCCATCAAGCACGCCGTCGCGGAAGCCGAGGAGATGGCGGGCGTGGAGATCCAGTCGGTGATCGCGGGGGTGGCGGGCGGGCACATCCGCGGCATCAACAGCCGCGGGGTGGTGGCCGTCTCCGGCAAGCACCGCGAGGTGAGCCAGGCCGACATCGACCGCGCGCTCGACGCGGCCCGCGCGGTCAACCTGCCGCAGGACCGCGAGATCATCCACGTGCTGCCCCAGACCTTCCTGGTGGACGACCAGGACGGGGTCAAGGAGCCGCTCGGCATGTCGGGGGTGCGGCTCGAGGTCGAGGTGCACCTGGTCACCGGGGCCACCACGTCGGTGCGCAACGTGGTCCGCAGCGTCAACCGCGCGGGCCTGCAGGTGCAGGACCTCGTGCTCGAGCCGCTCGCCTCCGCGGAGGCGGTGATCTCCGCGGAAGAGAAGGAGCTCGGTATCCTGCTCATCGATCTGGGCGGCGGCACCACCGACGTGGCCCTCTTCCGGGACGGCGCGGTCTGGCACACGAGCAGCCTGCCCCTGGGCGGCGACCACATCTCCAACGACATCGCGGTCGGGCTGCGCACGCCCACCGCGGACGCCGAGGAGCTGAAGAAACGGCACGGCTGCGCGCTCACCGCGCTGGTGCGCGAGGACGAGGTGGTGGACGTGCCGAGCGTGGGCGGGCGCAAGGCCCGGCAGCTCTCGCGCCAGATCCTGTCCGAGATCATCCAGCCCCGGGTGGAGGAGATCTTCACCCTGGTGGCGCGCGACCTGGTGCGGGCCGGCCTCAACGACGTGGCTGCGGGCGGGGTGGTGGTCACCGGCGGCAGCTCCATCATGCACGGCGTGCCCGAGCTGGCCGAGCAGGTGTTCGACATGCCGGTGCGCCGCGGGGTGCCCGCGGGGCTCTCCGGGCTCGCGGACGTGGTGCAGAGCCCGATCCACGCCACCGCGGTGGGGCTGGCGCTCTACGGGGCGCGCGGCCACGGGGCGGGAGGCGGGCCCACTGAGGTGGAGGACGGCACGCTGGTCGGGCGCACCGGCCGGCGCTTGAGGGACTGGTTTGCGGAACTCTTCTAAGGGAGGCGGCGAGGCGAGGCCCTCGCGCGCCGCCGGACAGGCGGAGCTGTTCTCGAACGTGCCGCCGGTCCGGGCGCGGCAACCACGAGCTCGATTGAAGGAGGACTCGATGGAGCACACTCAGGGGCGGCGTCCGGTGTTCGAGCTGGAGGAGGAGCGCGAGGCGGCGAAGATCAAGGTGATCGGCCTCGGCGGGGGCGGCTCCAACGCGGTCAACCGCATGATGGCGGCCTCCTTCACCGGCGTGGACTTCATCGTCGCCAACACCGACCTGCAGGCACTCAAGTCCTCACCGGCGCCGGTGAAGCTGCAGCTGGGGGCCCGGCTCACCTCGGGGCTTGGGGCGGGCTCGGATCCTGAGGTCGGCAAGAACGCCGCTCTGGAGGATCGCGAGGCGATCAAGAAGGAGCTGGACGGCGCCGATATGGTGTTCGTCACCGCGGGCCTGGGCGGCGGTACCGGCACCGGCTCCGCGCCGATCGTGGCCTCGGTCGCCAAGGAGCTGGGCATCCTGACCGTCGCGGTGGTGACCAAGCCCTTCGCCTTCGAGGGCCGCAAGCGCGCCCTCCAGGCCGAGGCGGGCATGGCCGAGCTGCGCGCGGTGGTGGACACCCTGATCGCGATCCCGAATCAGCGCCTGCTCGCGGTGGTGGACCGGGGCACCCCGCTGCTCGAGGCCTTCAAGGTCGCCGACACCGTGCTGCTCCAGGCGGTGCAGGGCATCTCGGACCTCATCCTCGTGCCCGGGCTGATCAATCTCGACTTCGCCGATGTGCGCACGATCATGTCCGGCATGGGCATGGCCCTCATGGGCACCGGCCTCGGCAAGGGCGAGCACCGCGCGCTCGACGCGGCGCAGAAGGCGGTGGCGAGCCCGCTCCTCGACGAGACCTCGATCGAGGGTGCGCGCGGCATCCTGATCAACTTCACCGGCGGCCCCGACCTCTCGATCCACGAGGTCGAGGAGGCCGCGCGCATCGTCCAGGAGGCCGCGCACGAGGAGGCCAACATCATCTTCGGCGCCGTGATCGACGAGAACCTGCGCGACGAGGTGCGCATCACCGTCATCGCCACCGGCTTCGCCGAGCGCAAGGAGGCGACGCTACCCAGCTCCAAGGTGGTGCCGATCCCGTCCGGCCCGCGCGGCCCCGCGCCGGCCAAGGACTGGCGCAAGCGGATCGCCGATCTCCGCGCGGAGGGCGAGGAGCCGGTGGAGGAGGACCTGGACGTGCCCGCGTTCCTGCGGAGACAGGCGGACTGATCCATCGAAGGGGGCCTTGACCGGCCCCCTCCGAGCCTCCCCCAACATCAGGATTGCGCTGGCGGAGCCGGCGCGCGAACCGCGGCCGCCCTCTCCCCGGAGGGGAGAGGGCAGCGTGAGGGGCGTCGAGGAACGGGCGCCCCCGGGGCCAGCAGCGCGGTGACGATCTCGGCCCGGTCGAACATGGCCGCGAACATCAGGGCCGTCTTGCCGTCCGGCCCCGCATCGTCGACCCCCGCCCCCGCCGCGAGCCGCGGCTCCACCATCGTCAGTTAGCTGGCAGTTTTCTTGCCGACCTGTCAGGCGAGGTCGAACCGGTCAAGGTTCATCACCTTGTTCCACGCCGCTACAAAGTCGTGCAGGAACTTCTCTTGGGAATCCTCACATCCGTAGACTTCCGCCAGTGCGCGGAGCTCGGAGTTCGAACCGAAGACGAGATCGATACGCGTGCCGGTCCACTTGACTGCGCCCGTCTTGCGATCGCGACCTTCGAACACGTCGGCGTCTTTCGAGGCCGCCTTCCACTCCGTGCCCATGTCGAGCAGGTTGACGAAGAAGTCGTTGGTCAGCGCTTCCGGCTTCTTGGTGAAGACGCCGTGCTGGGTCTTGGCGAAGTTGGCATTCAGGACGCGCATGCCGCCCACGAGCACCGTCATTTCGGGCGCGGTCAGGGTCAGCAATTGCGCCTTGTCGACCAGCAACTCCTCGGCCGATACGGTGTATTTGCCCTTGAGGTAGTTGCGGAAGCCGTCCGCGATCGGTTCGAGCGCGGCGAAGGACTCCACATCGGTTTGCTCCTGCGAAGCGTCCATGCGTCCCGGCGTGAAGGGCACCGTCACCTCGTGACCGGCATTCTTCGCGGCCAGCTCGATGCCGGCGCAACCGGCCAGGACGATCAGGTCAGCCAGCGAGACCTTCTTGCCGCCGGACGGAGCGCGGTTGAACGCACTCTGGATACCCTCCAGGGTCTTGAGCACCTTCGCCAGTTGGGCAGGCTGGTTGACTTCCCAATCCTTCTGCGGTGCCAGACGAATGCGGGCACCGTTGGCACCGCCGCGCTTGTCGGAGCCCCGGAAGGTGGAGGCCGACGCCCAGGCCGTCGAGACGAGCTCCGAAACCGACAGACCGGAAGCCAGGATCTTGGCCTTGAGGGAAGCAATGTCCTGCGCATCAATCAGTTTGTGATTGACCGCGGGGATGGGGTCCTGCCAGATGAGCTCTTCGGCCGGAACCTCCGGGCCGAGATAGCGCGCGCGGGGGCCCATGTCGCGGTGCGTCAGCTTGAACCATGCCCGGGCGAACGCGTCTGCGAACTGATCTGGATTCTCCATGAAGCGCCGCGAAATCTTTTCGTAAACAGGATCGAACCGCAAGGCGAGGTCAGTGGTCAGCATGGCCGGCGCGTGACGCTTTGACGGGTCGTGCGCATCCGGCACCGTACCGGCGCCTGCGCCATGCTTGGGTTTCCATTGATGGGCACCGGCCGGGCTCTTGGTCAGCTCCCATTCGTAGCCGAACAGGTTCCAGAAAAAATTGCTGCTCCACTTCGTTGGC
>DATHSW010000285.1:0-23735 GCA_035463855.1 Candidatus Deferrimicrobiaceae bacterium
TGATGCACTCCTCGAGCTGCTGGCGCACCGTCTCCGGGCTGCCCGCGATGATGAAGCGCTCGTCCACGAGCTGCTTCCAGGTGAGCCCCTGCATGATCCGCTGCGCCTCCATGCGGAGCTGGGAGAGCGCGCCGTACTTGATGGTGTTCACGGTGCGGTAGCCGGGCGGGTCCGCGAACGGCGGGAACACGTGCAGGCACCGGTTGAAGAAGTAGAGGCAGTGCTCGGCGTAGAGCTCCTCGGCCTCCGCGTCGGTGTCGGCCACGCAGATGATCTGGGCGAAGGCGGCGCGGTAGGGCGAGTCGTCCTTGCCGCGCTTGGCCACGCGGTCCCAGTAGCCTTCCAGCAGGGACTTGCCGCGCAGGTAGCCGTAGAACGACAGATACGAGTAGTTGTAGTCGTGGTCAAGACAGAAGTCCCACGTCTCGATGGAGCCGCCGCCCGGGATGTAGATCGGCGGGTGCGGCTTCTGGATCGGCTTGGGCCAGCAGTTCACCCAGCGGAGCTGGTTGTACTTGCCGTCGAAGGCGAAGGGCTCGTCCTCCGCCCACGCCTTCATGATCATGTCGTGCGCTTCCTGGTACTTGTCGCGGGTGAGCGCGGGGATCTGGCCGTAGCAGAAGTTGGTGTCCATCGGGGTGCCGACCGGGAAGCCCGCGACGAGGCGCCCGCCCGAGATGACGTCGAGCATGGCGAACTCCTCGGCCACCCGGATCGGCGGGTTGTAGCCGGCGATCGAGTTGCCGATCACGCAGATGGCCGCCCGCGACGTCCGCCGGGCCAGGCCCGCCGCGATCAGGTTCGGGGAGGGCATGAGCCCGTAGCCGTTCTGGTGGTGCTCGTTGCAGCCGATGCCGTCGAAGCCGAGCGAGTCCGCGTACTCGAGCTGGTCCATGTACTGGTGGTAGACGAAGTGGCCCTTCTTCGGGTCGTAGAGGCGGCTCGGGATGTCCACCCACACCGACCGGTTCTTCTCCCGGAAGTCGTCGGGCAGGTACGGCCAGGGCATCAGGTTGAACCAGGTGAATTTCATGGGCCCCTCCCCGCGCTGGGCTACTGATGCGCCGGAGTGTATAACATAACGCCATGCCCGGAGCCCCCGGAGTGGACGCCCGGCTGGGCCGGCAGCTTGTCCTGGACGAGCTGTTCGACCTCACGCTCTACCGGTCCCTGCACCGGGCCGCTCCCGCCGACCTCCGCGCGGTGCTCGACCAGCTCATCCCGATCGAGACGCGCCACTACGGGTTCTGGCAGGAGTTCTTCGGGCTCCCGATCGCGAAGCTCGATCTTCCGCGCCGCATGAAGCTCGCGCTGCTGGTGGGCGTCGCGCGGGTCCTCGGGGCGCCGGCCATCCATCTGATCCTGGAGGCCATCGAGGTCTACGGGGTCCGCAAGTACCTGGCGGTGTGGCGGCAGTACGAGGGCGGGCCGCTGGGGCAGGCGGTCCGGGGCATCCTGGAGGACGAGTTCAAGCACGAGGACGCGGTGGTGATGGCGGAATCCGAGCGCCAGCTGAGCCCGCAGCGGATCCGCGACATCTTCCTCGGGCTGAACGACGGCCTCGTGGAGATCCTGGGGGCGGTCAGCGGCTTCTTCGGGGCGTTCGCCAACGCGACGACGGTGCTGGTCGCCGGGATGATGGTGGGCGTCGCCGGCGCCCTGTCCATGGGGGCGGGCGCCTATCTGGCGGGGAGCTCCGAGGCGGAGGTGCGCGATACCGAGGTCCGGCGGCGCCGGTTCCTCGGGGAGTCGGACGCCGCGGAGGACCACGGCGATACGCCGCTCTCCTCGGGCGTGCGGGTCGGCGTGAGCTACGTGATCGGCGCGGTGGTGCCGGTGCTGCCGGTGCTCTTCGGGGCCCGCACGCTCGTGCCCTCGCTGGTGGTGGCCGGGGGCGTCATCGTCATCGTGTCCGCGATCCTCGCCTTTCTCTCCGGCATGGACGTGAAGCGGCGGATCCTGCTGAACCTCGCGATCATCGCCGCGGCGGTGGCGATCAGCTACGTCCTCGGCCGGGTCGCCCAGGCCCTCTGGGGCATCGACGTGTAACGCAAAGCCCCCTCATGTCCCCTCTCCCGATTGCCGCAGCATCTGGTCCTTGACCGCGCTCACGTAAGCGGCCAGGTCGCGGAGCGTCTGTGCCGTCTCCGCGCGCTGGTTCGTGAGACGGATGACCATGTTCCGGAGGTCCTCCATTTCCTCACGAAGCTCCTCGTTCTCGAGGAGCAGCTTCGCGACCGCCGCGTGGAGCTCGTTCTGCTGCTCTTCGCGCTCAGCCAGCCGGTCGAGCATGCGCTGCATGTTCTGGAACCAGCGAACGAGCTCCGAGGAGAGGTCAGAGGGCAACGGCGCCTTGCCTCCTGGTTCGCGCTTCGTCTCCGATCCACTCACCGCAAGCAAGAGGCAAGCCACCGGCGTGTCTGTGGGAAGTCACGGGGTTGCAGGATAGCTCAGGTCAGGCCATGTCCAACCGCGGCCTGGCGGGGTGTTCGAGGTGGCACGGGGAAAGCGGTGGACCGAGACCCGGGGCGGAGCTTGACTTCCGGCCGGCCGCGCCTAGGATCGGCGGCACGGCAGGCAGCTCTCGAGGGGAGGGGCCAGGGCATGGGTGAGATCCTCGGTCTGGGTCTGACGCACTATCCACCGCTCATCGGTCGGGACGAGCACATGGCCGACATCCTCCGGACGGTCCTGCGTGATCCCGGGCTCCCGGAAGGCCACCGCGACCCCGGGAGCTGGCCCGAGCCGATGCGGCGCGAGTACGGCGGCGACGGCGGCACCGCCTCCGCGGCGGCGCACCGCGAGACCCTGGTCCGGCACCTGCGTCACGCGCGCCGGGAGCTCGACGCGTTCCGGCCGGACCTGGTGGTCATCTGGGGGGACGACCAGCACGAGAACTTCGTGGACGACATCATCCCGCCCTTCTGCGTGCTGGCCTACGAGGGGATCGAGGCGCGCCACGGCCAGCGGCACGCCGGCGCCGCCAACGTCTGGAACGAGGGGCCGGAGACGGTCTTCCGCATCAAGGGGCATCGCGAGGCCGGCAAGTACCTGACCCGGCGGCTGCTCGAGCAGGGCGTGGACATGTCGTACGCCTACCGCCCGCTCCATCATCCGGGGCTCGCGCACGCCTTCTTCAACACGATCCTCTTCCTCGACTACGACCGCGTGGGCTTCCCGTATCCGGTGCTCGCCTTCCAGGTCAACTGCTACGGCCGGCGCGTGATCGCCCAGCGCGGCTTCCGGAGCGATCTCGCCAACCCGCCCGCGGAGGCGGATCTGGATCCGCCCTCGCCCACGCCCCGGCGCTGCATGGAGGTGGGCGCCGCGACCGCGCGGGCGATGCGCGAGAGCCCGTGGCGGGTGGCGCTGGTCGCGTCCTCGAGCTGGTCCCACGCGTTCCTGACCGACAAGCACCACCAGCTCTACCCGGATATCGCGGCCGACCGGCGGCTCCACGAGGCGCTGCGGAACGGCGACTACGAGACGTGGCGCCGGACGCCGCTGGCCGACATCGAGGCCTCCGGCCAGCAGGAGATGCTCAACTGGTGCCTGCTGGCCGGCGCGATGGAGGAGCTCGGCCGCAAGCCGGATTCCTGCGAGCTGGTCGAGACGTGGGCCTTCAACTCCAACAAGTGCTTCGCGGTCTTCAGGCCGTGACCGCGCGGGCGCGCCGCCACACGGCCGCGCGCCACTTGATGCCGATCAGCACGGTGAGGGAGAGCCCCACCGCGGCGAGCGCGGTGATCGTGAGCGGATAGCCGATCCGCTCGATCAGGGCGCCGGCGGCCAGCAGCCCCAGCGGCAGCCCGTAGACCGCGAGCATGCGCACGCCCATGACCCGCGCCCGGAAGGCCCCGCCGGTGGCGATCAGCAGGGTGGCGGTCATCGAGATCATCGCGATGGACTGCACGAACCCGGCCGCGAAGAGCACGAGGAGCCCGACGCGCATGCTCTGCACGTGCCCGAAGGCCGCGAGCAGGACGTACCAGCACACGGTGCAGACGAGCGTGAAGCGCTCCGGACGGCGCGGGCCGCCCGTCAGGACCATCGCGATCGAGGCCAGCAGCGCCCCGAGCGAGAAGCTGGCGACGAGGGAGCCGAGGCCGGTGGCGTCCACCTGGTAGATCTGCCGGGCCACGTAGGGCAGGAGGCCGCCCGAGACGGGATACGCGGTGAGGTTGACCAGGAACGCGAGCCACATCAGCGCCAGCAGCTGCGGCCGCCTCACGATGTGCGCGATCCCATCCCGGAGCTCCCGCCAGCCCGACCCCTGGAGCGGCAGCCCCTTCACCCTGCTCTCTTCCCCGGGAGGGGGCGAGGGGGGCACGCGCTCTTCCCTCTCCCCCGCGAGGGGGAGAGGGTAGGGTGAGGGGGCGGCGGGATCAGGCACGGGCCGCGCCCGCGCCACTCCGAGCGTCAGCGCGAGGCTCGCCAGGTAGAAGCTCGTCACGCACGCGTAGGTGACGCCGATCCCCAGCAGGGTGGACAGCCCCGCGCCCGCGAGCGCCCCGCCCACCCGGGCCGAGTCCATGGTGGCCCGCGACATGCCGAGCGCGCCCATGAGGTGGCCCGGCGGGATCGTCTCGCCGATCAGCGTGTTGCGCATGACGAGATCGTTGGGGCGGACGAGCCCGTTGAGCCCGGCCAGCACGAACACCCACGCGGGCGCCAGCAGCCCGGTGAAGGCGAGCAGCATCACGAGCGCGGCGAGGGTCGCGTAGACCGTGCGCATCGCGCACAGCATGAGGCGCGCCCCGACCCGGTCGGCCAGCACGCCGAACATGGGCGCGGCGAGCGTGCCGAGGAACTGCAGCGAGCCGAAGACGGTGAGCAGCAGCACCGAGCCGGTCTGCACGATCACGTACCAGCCCAGGATGAGCGTCTCCATCTCGAACGCCCAGGAGGTGAGGAGATCGGCGGGCCACTGGAAGCGGAAGCTCTTGACGCGGAACGCGGCGAGGATCAAAGAGCGCCGGCGACCTCCTTCATCCAGCGGCGCATGAAGGCGCGCGGATCCGGCACGAAGCCGGTGATGATGAACTGGCGCGCCCCCGCGCCCATCGCGCGCCGGAGCTGGGCCACGCAGTCGGCCGGCGTCCCCGCGACCGCGAAGCGGTCCACCAGGAACTCGGTGAGATCCCAGCGGTCGGGGAGGCTCGCGTTCGCGGCGCCCGCGATCTCGTGCTGGTGGGCGTTGTACTCGCGCTGCAGCGCCCGGATCTTCTCGTGCAGGTCGGGTGCCACCCCCTTGCCCTCGAGGGTGAAGCGGAAGGCGTGGTTGGCGCTGGCGGCCAGCGCCATCTTGATCGGCTCGATCGCGGCGGCCCGCGTGTCGGCCAGGCTGGTCTTGGCGAACCACCAGACGTCGACGTCCTCCAGCCGGCGGCCCGCCGCGCGCGCGCCGCGCTCGATCGCGGCGAGCGACAGCGCGATCACCTCGGGGGTGAGCCCCAGGCCGCAGATCACCCCGTCGGCCACGCGGCCGGCCAGCTCGAGCGTGCGCGGCCCCTCGGCGGCCAGGTAGATCGGCACGCGGCGCGTCGAGCGGTGCACGCGCCACGGCCGCCCGCCGCGGTCCACCCGCTCGCCGCCGGTGAGCCGGCCGAGCGTGACGATCGCGTCCTCGAGCCCGGCCACGGTGGCGGGCGGCGCGCCGATGGTGTAGATCGCGCTGTCGCCCGAGCCCAGGCCGAGCACCGCGCGCCCCCCCGACAGCTCGTCCACGCTGGCGATCGCGCTCGCGGTGACCACCGGGTGCCGCGTCTGCGGATTGGTGACGAGCGGGCCGAGCCGGATGCGCCGGGTATCGAGCGCGGCCAGGGTGAGGGCGACGTAGAGCTCGCGGAAGACCGACTGCGAGTCGGCGACGCCGAGCCAGTCGAAGCCCTGCGCCTCGGTCTCGCGGCACAGCTCGCCGAATCCGGTGAGCGATTCCGGGAGGAACACGATGCCGAACCGCGCCGTTGCGGCCGCCATGATCGGCCTCACCCTAGCACCGACCGCGGCTTGACGTCTCCGGAATTGGGGCGCAGACTTCGCGGGTGCCGCCGTCGGGGCGGCGATTGCCGGAGCGCACCAGCACAGGAGGGCGGCGATGATCTACGAGTTCCGGACCTACACGCTCAAGCCCCGCAGCCTCGCCGAGGTGGAGAAGCGCTACGCCGAGGCCTACGAGTACCGGAAGAAGTACTCGCCGCTCGCCGCCTTCTGGCACACCGAGATCGGCCCGCTCAACGAGATCATCCACGTGTGGGGCTACAAGGACCTCGCCGAGCGCGCCCGCATCCGGGCCGAGGCCGTGAAGGATCCGAACTGGCCGCCGAAGATCCGCGAGTTCGTCATCGACCAGGACGTGGAGGTGCTGACGCCGTTCCCGTTCGTGCCCGAGATCAAGCCGGCCACCCTGGGGCCGATCTTCGAGATCCGGCGCTACAGCCTCATGGCCGGCTCGCTGCCCGGCGTCATGAAGCGCTGGGAGGGAGCCATCGGGGAGCGGGTCAAGCTCTCGCCGCTGGTCCTGGCCGGCGGGGTGGAGTTCGGCGCGGCGAACCGCTTCGTCCACATCTGGGCGTACAAGAGCATGGACCAGCGGCTGGCGGTCCGCGAGCAGGCGCGCAAGGCCGGCATCTGGCCGCCGCCGGGCGGGGGCGACGAGCTGCTGGCCCAGTCCAGCAAGATCGTCATGCCGTCGGCGTTCTCGCCGCTGCAGTAGGGCATGGCCGGGGCGCCGCTCGCTCCGCCGGTGGTCGCCGGGCTGCTCCGCGCGGCCGCCGTGACCATCCGCGCCGAGATGGCCGCGCTCCCCGCGGCCGCGCTGGCCTGGCATCCGGCCGACGGGGAGTGGTGCGTGAAGGACGTGCTCGGCCACCTGATCGAGACCGAGAAGCGCGGCTTCGCGGGGCGCATCCGCATCATCCTCGCGGGCGACCGCCCACCGCTGGAGGGCTGGGACCAGAACGCGGTCGCCCGCGCCCGCCACGACTGCGCGCGCGAGTGGGCCGATCTCTTCGACGAGTTCGCCCGGCTGCGCGCCGAGAGCGTCCCGCTCGTGGAAGGGCTGCACCCCGCGGACCTGGCGCGCGGCGGGCAGCACCCGACGGTGGGCTTCCTCACCGTCGGCGATCTGCTCCACGAGTGGGTGCATCACGACCGCAACCACATCCGGCAGATGCTGGCCAACGTGCAGGGCCTCGCGTGGCCGCACATGGGCAATGCCCAGCGCTTTTCACTCCCAGCTCCATCCTGAGGATCCCGCACATGGCCGACCCGACCAAGATCCGCTCCGCCGAAGAGACCAAGCTGCTCGAGCGCGCCCGCCGGCGCCTGCCCGGCGGCGTGCTGGGGACCTCCCGCTACGCCGACGACGTGGGCTTCGTGGTCAAGCACGGGAAGGGCTCCAAGATCTACGACGTGAGCGGGCGCGAGTACATCGACTACGTGATGGCCTCGGGGCCGATGGTGCTGGGCCACGCCCATCCCGCGGTGGTCGCGGCGGTGCGCGCGCAGCTCGAGGGCGGCACCACCTACTTCATGGTGACCGAGCCGATCATCGAGCTCGCCGAGGAGATCTGCCGCGCGGTGCCGTGCGCCGAGCAGGTGCGCTTCACCTCCACCGGCTCCGAGGCGACGTTCTTCGCGCTCCGCGTCGCCCGCACCGCGCGGCAGCGCGACAAGATCCTCAAGTTCGAGGGCGGCTACCACGGCTCCCACGACTACTCGATGATGAGCTCCACCCCGCGCTCGCCGAAGGCCTTCCCCGCGCCGGTGCCGGACTCCTCCGGCATCCCGCACGTGCTGGAAGGGGAGGTGCTGATCGCGCCCTACAACGACCTGGCGACCGTGGAAGGCATCGTGGCCACCCACGCCGACGAGCTGGCCGCGGTGATCATCGAGCCCTTCCAGCGGCTGATCCCGCCCCAGCCCGGCTTCCTGCAGGGCCTGCGCGAGATCACGCGCCGCCACGGCGTGCTGCTGGTCTTCGACGAGGTCGTCACCGGCTTCCGGCTGGCCTACGGCGGCGCCCAGCAGTTCTATGGAGTCGTGCCGGACATCGCGTGCGTCGGCAAGATCGTGGGGGGCGGCTTCCCGCTGGCCGCGGTCTGCGCCTCCGAGGAGCTGATGCGCCCCTTCGATCCGGGCCAGGACGGCACCGGCGACTTCATCTCGCAGTCCGGCACGCTCAACGGCAACCCCATCGCGGCCGTCGCGGGCCTGGCCACGCTGGCCGAGCTGCGCAAGCCGGGCGCCTACGAGACCCTGCACGGCACCGGCCGGCGCCTGATGGCCGGCCTCGCCGAGCTGGCCCGGAAGTCGGGCCTTCCGGCCCAGGTGGTGGGCGAGCCCGTGGTCTTCGACATCCTCTTCACCGGCGAGCCCGTCACCGACTACCGCTCGCTCCAGAAGGCGGACGGAGCCCTCGCCCGCGCCTTCACCACCGAGCTGATCAAGCGCGGCGTGGTGAAGAACACCCAGAAGATGTACATGTCCCTCGCCCACTCCGACGCCGATGTGGCGACGACGCTCCAGGCCTGCGAGGACGCGCTCAAGGCGCTGCCGAGGAGGAAGACGCGGCCATGAAGAACGGGTTCCGGGTCCTCGACAGCGACCTGCACACCATGGAGCCGGACGGCCTCTGGGAGCGGTATCTGGAGGAGCCGTTCAAGAAGTTCGCCCCGCGCTTCACCCGACGGAGCGACGCCTCGCAGAATCAGCCGATCATCCGGATCGGCGACCTCGACATCGCCGAGATGTCGAAGCGCCCGCGCACGGCGGTGGTCGGCAAGAGCCTGCAGGAGCGCGCCTTCGCCCGGCACCCCCACTACGCGGTCGCCCACGCGCGGGGCTACGACGCGGAGAGCCATCTCCAGGCGATGGACATCGAGGGCATCGACGTCGCCGTCATCTACGGCACGCGCGGCCGGCAGGTCCTGATGCACGACGACCTCGACCCGCACGTGGCGGCCGCCCTCGCGCGCGCCCACAACGACTGGACGCGCGACTTCTGCTCGCGCGATCCGAGCCGGCTGAAGTTCGCCGCCCAGCTCGCCTTCCACGACGTGCCGTCCGCGGTGGCGGAGGCCAGACGCGCGGTGCGCGAGCTCGGCGCGGTCGCGGTCGTCGGCAATCCGAATCCGATCCACGGCCGCCACGTCCACGATCCCGAGCTCGAGCCCCTGTGGAGCGCGATCGAGGAGCTCGGCGTGCCGGTGGGCTTCCATCCGACCGGCCAGTCCTCCCTCCGGGACGACATCGCCCGCCGGTACCTCGACACCCCGAACGGCCGCGTGATCGGGGTCTCCGGCCGCAATCCGATCGAGCTGATGATGGCCTTCGGGAGCATGGCGGCCGGGGGCGTGCTGGAGCGGCACCCGGCGCTCCGCTGCGCCTTCCTCGAGGGCACGTGCGGGTGGCTGCCGTGGTACCTGTGGCGGCTCGACGAGGCGTGGGAGAAGTTCGGGCCGGGGTCGGAGATCCAGCTCTCGCAGCTCCCGAGCCAGTACTTCTTCCGCCAGTGCTACATCGCCACCGACGCCGACGAGAAGCCGCTCCGCCAGGTGGTGGAGGCGATCGGCGACGACAACATCGTGGTCTCGACCGACTATCCGCACTCGGACGGGCTCTTCCCGGTGGCGATCGAGGAGTTCGTCCATCTCGAGGGCGTCAGCGACAAGACCAAGGCCAAGATCCTCTGGGACAACTGCGCCCGTCTCTACAAGCTGCCGGCGGGTGGGTAGCGGATCAGGGCATCGTCGCCGACTGGGACTCGCAGTAGCCAGGGATCCCGCACGCCGCGAGGAGCCCGCCCGCGGCCGCGCCGGCCCGTTCCCGCCTATCTCGCGAGCTGGTACGCCTGGTCGATGAGCCGCACCGCGCGCAGGCAATCGTGCACGCTGATCGGGGGCGCGGCGCCCCGCTGCCACGCCTCGAGCGTGTCCTCGATCGCCGGGCGGTAGCGGATCTCGCTGTCCGGGCACGGGGTGATCTCGTCGCCCCGCGCGGTGGCCAGCTTCAGCACGCCGTCCTTGAGGGTGAGGATGGCGTCGCGCCCGGCGATCTTCCACTCGCCGTCGGTGCCCACGCGCGGAAACCCGTTGCCGACCTCGACGGTGCCCAGGATGCCGCCGGCCGAGCGCAGCAGCACGGAGGCGTAGTCCTCGACGCGCAGGCCGTGCGCCCGGCGGCTGATCTGCGCGCCGGTCACGTGCGCGTCTTCTCCCGTGAGGTGCAGGAACATGTCGAGCCCATGCGGGCCCAGGTTCCGCAGGCAGCCGCCGCCCGCCTCGGCCGGATCGAGCATCCACGCCGAGTCCCAGGCCGGGTAGCGCGCGGGCGCGGGCCGGTTGAGGCGGACGTAGATGTGGGAGAGCGGGCCGAAGCGCCCCTCGGCGAGGAGCTGGCGGGCGCGGACCGCGAAGGGCTGGTAGCGCTGGAAGAGCGGCACCGCGGCGTAGCCCTTGAGCCGCGTGGCCTTCTCCGCGATGGATTCCACCTCGCCGGCGTTGAGGCCCATGGGCTTTTCCATCATGAACGGCAGGCCCCGGTCGAGCAGATCGTGCGCGATCTTCGCCATCTGCCGGTGACGGCCCAGCCCCAGCACGAAGTCCGGGCGCGTCTCGGTCAGCATCTGCTGGTAGTCGGTGAAGGTCGGCGGGTTGCCCGCCTCCGCGGCCCGCTTCCTCGCGAGGGCGGCGTCGCCGTCCTGCACGCCCACCAGGACCACGTCCGGCATCGCGGCGAGATGGTGCAGATAGGCGGCGTCGTGCACGGCGTGCCAGTGACCGACCTCGATGGCGGCGATGCGGATCGTCATGAAAAGATCCTCCGACGGGGGCGCAAGATGTGGGACCGCGGCGGGCGGCCGCATGGATGTATGGGGGAGGCATCGGGCGTCGACGCCATACATGGTGCGCCGCCGCGCCCGCTACCGGATGTATGGGGAATTGACGGAGCCGCGCGAGAGGCGCGATCCTCCGAAGCCTGCGGCGCGCCCCACGCCGGGCGCGAGCGCGACGCGCACGGCCTGAGCGCCGGCCTGTAAACGGCCGGGGACGCCCCTCCGTCTGACGGGCAGCAGTCGATAGGGCCGGGTCCGGCCCGACCGCCACCAGGAGGAGTCCAATGCACGCCGTCAAAGCCGCCGTCATCGGGATCATCGCGCTCGCCGTCGCCGCCCCCGCCTTGGCACAGGAGACGCGCGCGGATCGCCGGCAGGAGCGCCAGGAGCAGCGGATCGACCAGGGCGTCCAGTCCGGCGCGCTGACCCCCCGCGAGACGAGGAAGCTCGAGCGGGGCCAGAAGCACGTCGAGAAGCTCGAGACGAAGGCCCAGGCCGACGGCAAGGTCACGGCCAGGGAGAAGCTGCGGCTCGAGCACGCCCAGGACGTGCAGAGCAAGCGGATCTACAAGCAGAAGCACGACAGGCAGGCCCGCTAGCGCGGCAGGGCGCGGGCGGCGGTGAGGATCTCCTCCTCCGAGGGGAACTTGCCGACGCCCGCGAAGCCTTCGGTCGCGCATTCCACGTTGGCCCAGCGGACGATGCCGTCGCGGTCGATCAGGAACTGGCCCTTGAGCTGGGGCCACTGCCGTTCCAGGTCGGCCTTGTCGGTGTCGTTCTCCACGTAGCCGTCCTGCCTGGACAGGGTCACCGCGGCCTCCATGATGGGCAGCGGCTCGGGGAACTCCCCGGTGGGATTGATCCGCGTCGCCTCGAGCCCCTGCATGAACTCCGGCGTCGCGGCCGGCTTCGGCAGGCCGTACGCGCGGTGGGTGCTCAGCTCCGGGTCGGAGGCCAGACGCAGGCGGGTCGGGCGGAACTTGAAGTAGAGCCGGGCATTCTCGGGGGCGGTGGCCACGACCCCGAGCGCTTCCACGCCGAGCGCCTTGAGCTTGCCCTCGACCTTGCCCATCTGCGCGATCGACCGCCGGCAGAACGGGCACCACAGCCCGATGAACAGCGCGAGGAAGACGGGGCTGCGACCCCGGTAGTCGGCCAGGGAGACGCTCTCCGCCCGGTCCACGGCCGGAAGGGTGAAGTCGGGCGCGGGCTCACCCGGAGCGACGGGCGGGCGCGAATCGATAGTCGTCATGTCGATCTCCTTCGTATTCGAACCTTCGTCAGCAGAGGAACGGCAGCACCATGAGCGCATCGGGCTCGAGCCCGGCTCTCTCGCAGACCTGCTCGGCCTTCGCCAGGTACGTCTCGGCCAGGGCCTGGTTTCCCGCGTCGAGATACAGCGTGGCCAGACCATCGTAGCAGGGGAACAGCAGCTGGGGCTCGCCGACCCGCTCGGCCAGGTCCAGCGCCTCCTCGTACATGGCGAACGCCTGCGCGTGCTCGCCGTGGCACTGGTGGATCTGGCCGAGGACGATCAGCGGCACCGCGAGGTGATCGAGCAGCCCCAGGCGGCGGTCGAGATCGATCGCGTTCTGCGCCGCCTCGACGCCTTCCGCCTCGCACCGGTCGGTGAGGGCGCAGTAGGCGACCGCGAGATTGGCGTAGAGGCGCGACTGGAAGCCGAGATCGCCCACCTTCTTCGCGGTCTCGAGCCCGCGGAGGCAGGTCTCGATGCTCCGGCGCGGGTCGAGCGTGCTGTAGAGGACCCCGAGGTTCGTGTACCCGCGGCAGGTCGCCTGCAGCAGGTCGCCCGCCTCGGCCAGCTCGATGCTGCGCTCGATCTGGTCCACCGCCTCGGCCAGGCGCCCGGTGCGCGCGAGCGCCACCCCGAGCGTGTTGTACGCCTGCGCGCGCATGGCGGCGGCCTCGCGCTGGCGGCCGGGATCGGCGGCGGTCTTCTCCTCGCCCGCCGCCTCGGCCAGCGCCCGCTCGGCCCACGCGATGGCGCCCGCGTTGTCGCCGGCGCGGAACGCCAGCCGCCCCATCTCCTGGAAGAGGTGCGCCCGCTCGATCGGGTCGCCGTCGTCGCCCAGGCGCTCGAGGCCCGCCGCGAAGCAGGCGCCGGCGCGCTCGCGGTCGCCCGCCTCCCAGTGAAGGCCGCCGATCTTCCGGTGCAGGCGCGCGGTCCCAGCGCGGTCCCCGGCCGGCTCGAGCTCCCCGCGGATCGCCTCGTAGTGCGCGAGGGCTTCGGCCCGCCGGCCGGTGAGCCCCAGCAGATCGGCGAGCCGCTCGCGCGCCGCCTGCGTCTCGATGCCGCACGCCGGGGACTCGGCGAGAGTGCGGAGGGCGCGCTCGTAGTGGCGGATCGCGTCGTCGTTGGCGTAGACCGCGCGGGCCCAGTCCCCGGCGGCCAGCAGGTGGCGGGCGCCTCGCGGCCGGTCCGCGCTGAGGCTCCAGTGATGGCCCAGGGCCTCCAGGTCACTCAGCCGCTCGGGGTGGGGGCCGACGGCGCGCTCGAGCGCGCGGGCGACGCGCTCGTGGAGCTCGGTCCGGCGGGACAGCAGCAGGTTCTGGTAGACCACCTCGTGCACGAGCCCGTGCGTGAATCGGTGGCGGCCGCCCTCGCGCCCGTGGCCGGCCGGCTGGATCAGGTCGGCGGCGACGAGCCGCTCGAGCGCGCCCTCGCCCGCGCCGGGCGCGCTCGCGACGGCGCGGAGCAGATCGTCGTCGAACTCGGCGCCGACCACGGCCGCCTCCTGGAGGAGGCGCCGCGCGCCGGCGGGCAGCCCGTCCAGGCGGGAGAGCAGCAGGCCCTGCAGGGTGGGCGGCACGTCCACCGCCTCGCACGCCGCGGTGCACGTCCAGCTCGCGTCCCGGCGGACGAGCACGCCCCTGTCCACCAGGCTCCGGACGAGCTCCTCGACGAAGAAGGGGTTGCCGCCGGCGCGCGGGGCGACGAAGTCCTGGAGCTGTCGCACGAGCGTCGCGTCCGCGTGGCCGAAGAGGCCGGCGACCATCGCGCGCGTCTCGTCCGGCGGGAGCGGGCCCAGGCGGACGGCCGCCTGCGCGGCGCGGGTCGCGACCGGCGGGCGGGCGTCCGGGCGATGCGAGAGCAGGAGCATCAGCGGCCGGTCCGCGAGCTGATCCACGACGTGGCGCAGCAGGTCCAGCGAGGCCGTGTCCGCCCAGTGCAGATCCTCGACCAGGATCAGGACCGGCCCCTGCGCCAGGCGCCGCTCGATCAGCGCGCGGCCCGCCAGCGCGATCTGGCGCTGGAGCTGCTCGGGCTCGACGTCCCGCGGCTGGGCCTCTTCCAGCCCCAGCACGTAGCTCAGCACCGGCGCGATGGCGTCCGCCTCCTCGCTCCGCGCGCCGAGCTCGCGCAGCCCCGCGGCCAGCTTCCGCCGGGCGACGTCGAGCGAGTCCGCCGGGCCCACCCCGTAGCCTTCGCGGAAGAGCGTGCCGAAGACGCCGTAGGTCGGCTCGCCCAGCGAAGAGCACGCCGCCCGCCGCACGGTCGTGCCGGCGAGCCGGCCGGTGCCGTCGAGGCGCGCGAGCAGCTCGACGATGAGCCGCGACTTGCCGGTCCCGGCCTCGCCGACCAGGCTCACGACCTGGGCCCGGCCTTCCCGCATCCGGTCGAACGCGGCCATCAGCTGATCGAGCTCGCCCGCGCGCCCGACGAGCGGCGCGGTGAGCCCGAGCGCGCCGAGGCCCCGCGCGGACCCCGGCTCGGCGAGCACGCCGGTGAGGCGGTGCACGACCACCGGCTCGGCCTTGCCCTTCAGCGCCACCTCCCCCGCCGGCTCGAACGCGAAGCGGTGCCGCGCGAGCGCGTGGGTGGCCCCGGATACCAGGATGGTCCCGGGCTCGGCGGCGGCCAGGAGGCGGGAGGTCGTGTTCACGGTGTCGCCCGTCACCGCGTAGGCGGCGCCCGCCGCCGCCCCCAGGCTGCCGGCCACGACCGGCCCGGTGTGGACCGCGACGTGCAGGGTGACCGGCCGCCCGAGGCGCGGGGCCCACTCGCGGCTCAGCGCGGCGCCACGCTCGAGGATGTCCAGCGCGGTGTCGAGCGCCCGCTCCGGATCGTCCTCGTGGGCCACCGGCGCCCCGAAGATCGCCAGCACCGCGTCGCCCACGAACTTCTCCACGAAGCCGTCGTGGCGCGCGATCGCCTGCGCGAGGGTCTCGAAGAGCGCGGTCTGGAACGCGCGCACGTCCTCCGCGTCGAGCCGCTCGGCGAGCGCGGTGAACCCGGAGAGGTCGGCGAAGAGGATGGTGACCTGCCGGCGGTCGGTGTCGCGGCCCTCCTCACCGGCCAGCCGGCGCCCGCACCGCGGGCAGAAGGCGAAGTCCGCGGAGGCGTCGGCGCCGCAGCCCGTGCAGGTCATGTGTACGCGGCCAGGACCGCCCGCGCGACCTCGCGCGTCTTCGCCGTCCCGCCCTGATCCGGCGTCAGCACCTTGCCGTCCCGGTACACGCGCCCCACCGCGGCCTCGAGCCGCTGCGCCTCGGCGGCCATCCCCATGTGCTCGAGCATCAGCGCCGCCGACCGGATCGTCGCGGTCGGATTCGCGATGCCCTGGCCCGCGATGTCGGGCGCCGAGCCGTGCACGGACTCGAAGTAGGCCCAGCCGTCACCGAAGTTGCCGGAGGGCGCCAGCCCGAGCCCGCCCGCGGTCTCCGCGCCCAGGTCGGACAGGATGTCGCCGTAGAGGTTCATGCACAGCACCACGTCCATGGACCTGGGGAAGCGCACCAGCCGCCGCGCGGCGTCGTCGACGTGGAAGTGCTCGAAGGCGAGCCCGGCCTCGCGCACGATGCGCCCGGCGATCTCGTCGTAGAGCCCGTCGGTGCGCGGCAGCACGTTCGACTTGGTCACCAGCGTCACCTTGCCGGGCTTGCCGCGCGCCTGCCGGCGGCGCGCCAGCTCGCAGGCGAAGCGCGCGATGCGCTCGGCCCCGCGCGGGGTGACCACCTTCACCGCGAAGCGCCCCTCGGTGCCGAAGTCCTTGATGGTGCGCCCGGTCCGGTCGGACAGGTTCGGCATGAGCTTGACCAGGTCGGCCAGCTCCCCCTCGCGCCCGGGATAGAGGCCCTCGCTGTTCTCGCGCAGCAGCACGTAGTCGATGCCCGCGGGATCGGCCAGCGGCGAGCGCATCCCCGGAAAGAAGCGGATCGGCCGCACGCCGGCCCACGCGGCCATCTCCCAGCGGAGCCACGAGACCACCGCCGACGTCCGCGGCCCGGCCGCGCCGAAGAGCACGCCGTCGGCCTCGCGGGCCGCGCGCTTGGTCTCCTCGGGCAGGGGCGAGCCCTGGGGCGGCGAGAGGATCTTGAGCGGCAGCCCCGTGCCCATCAGCAGCTCGCACGTGGCGTCCACCACCTCGGGCCCGATCCCTTCACCCGGCAGCGCGACGACAGTCTTCATGGCCACCCCCCTCCCGGGGTCAGGTCTTACATTACGACATTCGGTCAGCACTTCGTGCAGGCGGACGGCCTGACCTCGACGACGGCGCCCGTGTAGGGATTGATCACCTGCTCCTGGCACTGCCCATCGGCAAGCTGCAGGCGCCGCACGATGAACCCCCTGGCATCCCGGGTCACGCAGATCACCACCGACTCCGCCTGTACGAGCATCCGCGGCCTCTCCGCCGCGGCCGCCGGGCGGACCCAGAAGCCGGGCCGGCCGTCCAGCCACGCCGCCCGCTTGGCTCCGGGGTCGAACCGGTCGAAGCCGATCCAGCGAAACTGGGGCTCGGCGCCGGGCGGCTGGATCGCCACGAGCGCGTCGCCCGACGGGCACAGGGTGATCGTGACGCGCTCGTTCCGGCTGGTCGTCACGGTCGTCTTCGCGGTCTGGGCCGGCTCCTTCCAGGAGCACTCGAAGTTCTTCGTCCAGAGGGCCTTCTGCTCCTCGGCCTCGCTCACCGCGTTCCACGGGACATTCAGCATGTACGCCTTCGCCCACGTCGTGTACTGCGGCACCGCGCCGATCGCCCCCGTGATGATCGTCGGGTATGCGAGGAGCCACTGCCACCACTTCTTCTTGCGAGCGGCCATCATCGCCTCCTCCCTGGCTCCATGCCTGGCTCGTCTCCTACCGCGCGGCCCGATCCGGGTCCGCCGGCATCGACGGCTGCTCGACCACGCCGATGGTGGCGCCCGGCCCATGAAGGGCCCGCGCCCGCGCCACCGCCTCCTCCACGCTGGCCGCCACCTCCCAGCCCAGGTGGCGCGGCACGTGCGCATCGCGCGGCCCGGCCACGATCACGCGGCCCACGTGGCGCAGGCGCTTGAGCGGGTGCGTCGCCAGGATGCCGTGGATCGGGTGGAAGGCGAACCGATGCCGGTAGGCCTCGATATGCGCCGGATGCCGCGCGAACTCGTCCTCGAAGCGGGCGGTGATCTCGTAAGGATCCCTCGTGAGCGGCAGCACGCGCTCCCACACCTCCGGGTAGGAGGGGTGGTGCACGCGGTCCCACGCCTCGCGCACCGCCGCCGCCATGACCACGGTGCAGCCCGGCTTGCCCGCGGCCTCGATCATCCCGCCGAGATAGCCGAGCCCCATCGAGATGAGCGTCAGGATCGGATTGACCTGGGCCCAGATCGCGTAGGGGCTCGAGTCCGGCACGCCGTAGACGAGGATGTCGACCGGCTCGGGCGCCGCCGCCCGCCGGGACGGGAAGCGCTGCGTCTGGACCTCGAGGGCGGCGCGGCGCGTCTCGTCGACCCCGCCCGCGAATACCCGCGCGGCGCGGAACGGATCGGCCAGCAGCGTGTCGATCTTGAAGACGCGCCGGCCGAGCCGCCCCTCGAGATGGTGCCCCATCTCGTCGAGCACCGCGTGCATGCGGTTGCGCTGGAGCGACATCGACATGCCGTCCGGGTCGTGCGTCACCCGGATCGACCGCCACGTCGAGAGCCCGATGCAGACGGACTTCCACCCGCCGGTGAAGCCGCGAATGTAGTTGGTATTGACGTAGACGGTGAGGTCGCTGTCGGTGACGAGCCGGCTCACCTCCACCGGGTAGCCGTGCTCGGCGGTGACGCCCAGATCGGCGATCTGCTCGCGATCCTCGGCGTCGTGGCACGTCAGGCGCGGCCCGAACCCGGCGACGAGCGCCGGGTCGAGCAGGCGCGTCAGCTCCGCCGGCCGGCACATGCGGTGCAGGGCGTTCGCGCACACCAGGCGCACCTGCGCGGGCGCCACGCCGGCGGCGGCCAGCTCGTCGAGCACGGCGCGGATCGCCACCGGCCGGATCGGCCCGAACGAGCCCGTGGTGTGGTCGTCGAAGGCGATCGTGACGCGCGCGCCGGACTTGACCAGGTCGCGGAGGCGCGGCAGCCCGAGCGGGGCGGCCAGCGCTTGCCGCACCGCGCCGTCCAGGTCGGCCAGCGGGGGGAGCGCGCCCGCAGGCTCGCTCGACAGGCGCCGGGTGCCGGCGGGCAGCGTGGCGGTCAGGGTGCCGTCGGCAAAGGGCAGCTCGACGTTCATGGCGGGGATGATACGCGGTTTGCGCCCGTCCTTGCCCGCCGATCGAGTGCTAGACTGCGGGCCCAGGGCCAAGCGCCTGGTCGCCTGAGCGCCGCACGAAAGGAGTCCTCCCCCATGGCCGACGCGCTGTCCACGATCCTCGAGACGACCCAGGCCGAGCGCCTGGCGACGGGCTTCGTCTTCACCGAGGGGCCGCTCTGGCACCCGGACGGCTTCTACTACTTCGTCGACGTGCGCGCGAGCATGCTGTACCGGATCACCCCCGGCCGCCCCCACGAGGTGGTGCGGGAGAAGACGGGCGGCGGCAACGGCACCACGTTCGACCTGCAGGGGCGGCTGATCCTCTGCGAGGGCGACCACCGCCGCGTCACGCGCCAGGCCGCCGACGGCCGCTTCGAGGTGCTGGTCGACCGGTTCGAGGGCAAGCGCCTCAACCGCCCCAACGACGTCGTGTGCAAGTCCGACGGGAGCATCTACTTCACCGACCCGGGCCTGCGGGTGCCGCTCGCGGAGCGGGAGGTGCCGTACGCGGGCGTCTATCGGATCGCCCCCGACGGGGCGGTCAGCCTCGTGGCGGACTTCGAGTACCCGAACGGGCTCGCCTTCTCGCCCGACGAGCGCCTGCTCTACGTGGCCAACACGCGCTGGGCGCAGTACATCCACGTGCTCGAGCTGGATGGCCAGGGTCAGATGGTGCGGCGGCGCATCTTCGCCGACATGTCGTCCGACGAGACCGACGGTGTCCCCGACGGCATGAAGGTGGACGTCGAGGGCCGTGTCTACTGCACGGGCCCGGGCGGCACGTGGGTCTTCGCCGCCGACGGCACGCGGCTCGGGATCATCCGCACGCCGGAGGTGCCCGCCAACCTGGCCTTCGGCGGCCCGGATCTGCGCACGCTCTTCTTCACCGCGCGCACCTCGGTCTACACGCTGCGCGCGAAGGTGCCGGGGCAGCCGCAGCCGTGGTACCGGCGGCGGTCGAGGTGAGGGGAGGCCAGCCATGCGGGAGACGATTCTGGTCGTGGACGATGAGGCCGACATCCGCACGGTGGTGCGCCAGATGCTCACCGCCGAGGGCTACATCGTGCTGGACGCGGGCGACCCGCACCAGGCGCTGCGCCTGGCCGCGCAGGAGCCCGTGGACCTGCTGCTCACCGACGTGGTGATGCCGCTGATGCGGGGCACGGAGCTGGCCCAGCGCCTCCTCGCCCTGGTCCCCTCCGCGAAGGTGCTGCTCATGTCGGCCTACAAGGTGGCCGAGGTCGACGCCTCCGGGCATCCCTTCCTCGCCAAGCCCTTCACGCCGGCCACGCTCGCGGACAAGGTCCGCCAGGTGCTGCGGGACGAGCGCTCGCCGTTCGCACGCCGGCCTCCCAAGCGGCCCGGCGGTTAGCCGGCCGGGAACGGTGGTGCTAGCATGAGGGCGCGAGCCAACCCAACCCGAGGAGGTGCGTCATGACGCGGAGACTTCGCTGGCTGAGTGTCACTTCCGCTTTCCTCCTGGCCGTAGGCCTGGCCGGCGGCGTGGCCGGCGCCGCCGACAAGACCAAGGTGGACCAGGCGACCAGCCGGGTCGAGCGGGGCGCCAAGCAGATCGGCCAGGGCGAGCTCGGCCCGGGCTTCAAGGAGTTCTTCATCGGCATCGGCCTGACGATCGTCGAGGGCGCCAAGTTCACCGGCAACACGATCGGGGAGTTCTTCAAGAAGACCTTTGACGGCTAAGCTCCTGTCGCTTGGCGAGGCGGCCGGCCAGATCCCCGACGGCTGCCGCCTCGCCATCGGCGGGTTCGCGGTGTACCAGCACCCGATGGCGCTCGTGCGGGAGCTGGCGCGCCAGGGCCGCCGCGGGCTCACCGTGGTCGGCTCGGTGAACGGCAACGACGTCGACCTGCTGGCCGGCGCGGGCTGCCTGCGGCGCGTCGAGTCGTCCTACGTGGGCCTCGAGAAGTACGGGCTCGCGCCCAACTTCCGGCGGCGGGTCGAGCGCGGCGAGCTCGAGATGGTGGACTACCCGGAGCTGCTGAGCTTCGATCGCTTCCGCGCCAGCCAGGACCGCCTCACCTTCTGGCCGTGCGACTACCTGGGCGGCACCGACATCCTCACCTACAACAAGGACATCCGGGAATTCGCCTGTCCCTTGACCGGCCGGCGCCTCCACGCGGTGCCGCCGGCCGATCCCGAGATCACGGTGATCCACGCGGTCGCCGCCGACGAGCGCGGCAACGTGATCGTGCCGCCGCGCCGGCTCCTGCCCCAGAGCCTCGACCTGACCATGGCCCGCGCGGCCCGCCGCGTGATCGTCACCGCCGAGCAGATCGTCTCGCGCGAGTACATCCGCCGGCACGCGCGCTGGGTCGAGCTGCCGTCCTACTGCGTGACCCACGTGGTCGAGGCCCCGTGGGGCGCGCACCCGTGCCCGGTGCTGGGCCGCTACGGCATCGACGACGCGCACTTCCGGGAGTACGCGGCGGCCGGCGCGAGCCCCGAGGCCTTCGCCGCCTACCTCGCGCGCTACGTCACCGGCCCCGCCGACCACGCCGCCTATCTCGACCTGATCGGCTCCGACCGCCTCGCCGGCCTGCGGGAGGCGGAAGCCCCGTGACCGCGCCCGCCACGCTCCACGAGACGATCGCGGTGGCCCTCGCGCGCGACCTGGCCGACGAGGAGGTGGGCTACACCGGCCTCGTCACCGGCGGCGCCGCCGCGATCTACGGCACGTCGATTCCGATGGCCGCGATGGAGCTGGCGCGGCTCACGCACGCGCCCGGCCTCACCATGCTGCTCGCGGGCTGGAGCCACAACCCCGACCTCGCGCGCCTCGACGCGCTGCCCGAGTCGGAGTTCGACGCCCGCCTCTGCGACCTGCCCGCGGAGGCCCAGATGGTCGCCTATCCCGACGGGTGGTCGATCCGGCGCGGCGACATCTCGTTCGGCTTCAGCTCGGCGGTGCAGGTGGACGTGGTGGGCAACATCAACAGCGTCTGCGTGGGCGACTACCGCCGGCCCAAGGTGCGGCTGGTCGGCCCGATCCTGCAGCCCGAGCACATGACGCTCTTCGGCCGCGAGTACGTGATGATGCCGCACCACGAGCGCCGCAACTTCGTCGAGCGCGTGGACTACGTCTCGGGCGTGGGCTTCCCGGGCGGCCGCGCCGGCCGCCGGCGGCTCGGGCTCGAGCGCGGCGGGCCGGCCTGGGTCATCACGCCCCGGTGCATCTTCGACTTCGACGAGGCCGCCGGGCGCATCCGCGTGCGCTCCATCCATCCCGGCGTGACTCCGGCCGAGGTCCAGGCCGCGACCGGCTTCGACCTGGGCGATCTCGCGGGCGTGCCGGTCACCGCGGCGCCCACGCCGGAGGCGCTCGATCTCCTGCGCCACCGCGTGGACCCGCGGGGCATCCTCCTGCCGCGCCCGGCGTGACCGACCCGAGCGCGCTGGCCGGGCTCCGCGTGCTCGACTGCTCGCGGTTCATCGCCGGCCCGTACTGCGGCATGCTGCTGGGCGATCTCGGCGCCGACGTCGTCAAGGTCGAGCGCCCGCAGGGCGGCGACGAGGCGCGCGGCTTCGGCCCCGCGATCGCCGGCGAGACGCTCTACGTGATGGTCTACAACCGCAACAAGCGGAGCCTGACCCTGGACTTCCGCCACGCCGAAGGCCCCGCGCTGCTCCGCCAGCTTGCGGCGCGCGCCGACGTGCTCATCGAGAACTTCCGCCCCGGCGTGATGGAAGCCATGGGCTGCGACTGGCCGGCCCTGCGGGCGCTGAACCCGCGCCTGATCATGGCCCGCGTGTCCGGCTTCGGTCAGGACGGGCCGCTGGCGGAGCGCCCCGGCCTCGACGTGGTCGGCCAGGCCATGGGCGGCCTCATGCACCTCACCGGCGCGCCCGACGGCCCGCCGACGATGGCGGGCGCGTACGTGGTCGACTGCACCACCGCGCTCCACGCCACCATCGGCATCCTCGCGGCGTTGCAGCGCCGCCACGCCACCGGCCAGGGGCAGCTCGTGGACGCGAGCCTGCTCGACAGCGCGGTGTCGCTGCTCTCCACCGCGATCCCGGAACAGCTCGCCCTCGGCGGCGCGGCCGGCCGCCAGGGCAATCGCGACCGCTACGCGGCGCCGTCCAACACCTTTCGCGCCCGCGACGGCGCCTGGGTGCACATCGTGGCGGGCAGCCAGGCGCTCTTCGTGCGCCTCGCCGAGGTCATGGGCCGCCCGGATCTGCTCGCGCATCCGGACTTCGCCACCCAGGAGGCGCGCGTGCAGCACGCCGCGGCGATCGAGCGCATCGCCGCGGCGTGGGCGGCCGCGCAGGACGCCGACGAGCTGGTCGAGCGGCTCAGCCGCGCGGGGGTGCCGGCCGCGCGGGTGGCCACCATCGCCGAGGTGGCGGACAACCCGCAGCTCCGCCACCGCGGCCGCATCACCCGGGTCGCGCACCCGAGCGCGGGCGCCGTGCCGCTCGTGGGCCCGGTGATCGGGCTCTCCGAATCCCCGGCCGCGATCCGCCGCCCCGCCCCGCGCCTGGGCGAGCACACGGACGAGGTCCTGCGCGAGTGGCTCGACCTGCCGCCCGCGCGCATCGCCGCGCTGCGGGCGGGCGGCGTGCTCTGACCCCGCCGCGCTCCGGTCCCTGGACCAAGGTCCAGTAGGCGGGCGGCCGCGCGCAGCCTACAGTGCAGGCATGGCGATGACCAAGTGCGAAGCGTGTCGCAAGGACCTGATCGCGGGCGTGGAGCGGTTCTGCGGGGACGACTGCCGTCTGCGATTCGTGGAGGGCCTGAGAAAGGGCACCGCGAGCCATCCCGGGCGCCGGGTGGCCCGGCGGCTTCGCCGGCGGGGTGGCTGAAACGCAGTGGCGGTGTAGCATGGAGATGGTGAGCCGGTGAATCGAAGGAGGTACGTCATGCTGCGGAGACTCCAGTGGTTGTGGCTCGCGCCGGGGCTGCTCCTGGCCGTGGTGCTGGCGGCCGGCCCGGCCGGCGCCGCCGACAAGAGCAAGGTGGACAAGGCGACCCAGCAGGTCCAGCAGGGCGCCCGGCAGATCGGTCAGGGCAAGGTCGGCCCGGGCGTGAAGGAGACCGCGAAGGGCATCGGCAACACGGTGGTCGAGGGCGCCAAGTTCACCGGCGAGACGATCAAGGAGTTCTTCGCGGGCAAGAAGTAGCGGCTCAGTCCGCGCCCGGGGCCGCGAGGGCCTCGGCCTGCGCGCGCGTCACGCCCATCGCCTCGCCCGCCGCCACGATCTCCTCCCACGTCGCCGCGTCCAGCGGGATGCCCGCGCGCAGGCGCGCCTCGCGCGAGAGCCGCTCGGGATCGCCCGGCACCAGCACCGGGCTCGCGGGATCGGCCGGCGGCGAGGCCTTCACGTAGGCCACGAAGCCGTCGATCTCGCGCCGCA
>DATHSW010000286.1:0-14933 GCA_035463855.1 Candidatus Deferrimicrobiaceae bacterium
TGGCGTACACGCGCCCGGGGGACGCGCTCCTGCCGGGTTGCGCCGGATACCCGCTCGCCGAGTGGTTCGACGTCGCCATCGCCGACCCCGCCACCGACGCGCTCCTGCCCGCGGGCCAGACCGGCGAGATCGTGATACGGCCGAAGCTCCCGGGCTGCGTCATGGCCGGCTACTTCCGGATGCCCGAGAAGACCGTGGAGGCGTGGCGGAACCTCTGGTTCCACACCGGCGACGCCGGCCGCTTCGACGATCTCGGCCGCCTGCACTACGTGGACCGCATCAAGGACTGCATCCGCCGCCGGGGGGAGAACATCTCGAGCTTCGAGATCGAGCAGGTCCTCAACGCCCATCCGGCGGTGGCCGAGTCCGCGGTGGTCGGGATCAAGGTGGCCGGCGCCGGCGGCGAGGACGAGGTGAAGGCCTGCGTGGTGCCGGCGGCCGGGGCGACCATCGACCCGGTGGAGCTGCTCGACTGGTGCACGCCGCGGATGCCTTACTTCGCGGTCCCCCGCTTCGTGGAGGTGATGGCCGGCGAGCTGGCCAAGACCCCGACCGGCAAGCTGCAGAAGGCGGCGCTACGCGAGGCCGGCGTTACCGCGGCGACCTGGGACCGCGAGGTGGTCGGCTACGTGGTCCGGCGCTGACGCCGCTCCACCCGCGCACGCGGGCGCCGGTAGCGTTCGAGACCCGGTGCTGGTATGAGTGTCACAAGGAGAGCGATGGTGACGATGCGCCGCGTGCTCGCGTCCCTCCTGGCCGCGATCCTCCTCGGGCCGATCGGCGGTTCGTCGGTTGCCCTGGCGAATGGCGCGACCGGGTACATTCGCGCCCGTATCGAGAGGATCTACGATCTCCTCGGCTCCTCCGGGACCGCCGCGTCAGCCGAACGACAGGCCGCGGCCCGCGGGACTCTCGACGAGATGTTCGACTGGACCGAGATGGGGACGCGGTCGCTCGGCCCGTACTGGCAGGAGCGCACTCCCGCCGAGCGCGCCGAGTTCGTGCAGCTCTTCGCGGCCCTGTTCCAGCGGACATATCTCTCCCGGATCGGGCTGGCCGATCGCGAGCGGTTCCAGTACCTGGGCGAGACGCGGGACGGCGACTCGGCCATCGTCAAGACCGTGGTGGTCACGCGGAAGGGACGCCAGATCCCGGTCGACTATGTCGCCCGGCGGGCGGGCGACCAGTGGCGAGTCCATGACCTCAGCGTCGGCGGGACCAGTCTGGTCAACAACTACCGCGCCCAGTTCACGACTCTCGTGGCTCGCTCGTCGTATGGGGATCTCGTCCGGAAGATGCGGGACCTGATCGAGCCCCCGGGGACGTTCCGGGAGACCGACTTCGTGCTCGTCGGAGCGGGCGACATCGCCTCCTGCACCAGTGACGATGACGAGGCCACCGCGCGTCTCCTGGACGCGATCGACGGGGTCGTGGTCACCCTCGGAGACCACGCCTACGAAGCGGGCACGCCCATCGAATTCGAAGCCTGTTACGAGCCGAGCTGGGGCCGGCACAAGTCACGCACGCGCCCCGTGCCGGGCAATCACGACTATCTGACCCCGGCCGCGGCCGGCTACTTCGGCTATTTCGGCGCCCGCGCCGGGGATCCGGGCCAGGGCTACTACAGCTACAACCTCGGCTCGTGGCACATCGTCGCGCTGAACTCCAACTGTTCGGACGTCGGGGGGTGCGGGCCGGGGTCGGCCCAGGAGCGATGGCTCCGAGCCGACCTCGCGGCGCACCCTTCGCTTTGTACGCTCGCCTACTGGCACCATCCGCGCTTCAGTTCCGGCCCGCACGGGGGCGAGGACGCCGTGAAGGCGTTGTGGCAGGCGCTCTACGAGCACACCGCGGAGGTCGTGCTCGCGGGGCATGACCACGTCTACGAACGGTTCGCGCCCCAGACGCCGAGCGGCGAGGCCGATCCGGCCGCGGGCATCCGGCAGTTCATCGTGGGGGTGGGTGGTGGGAGTCGTCACCGGTTCGACGGTCCGCCCGCTGCGAACAGCGAGGTTCGCCACGACGACACGTTCGGGGTCTTGAAGCTGACGCTGCGGCCGACGAGCTACGAATGGCAGTTCCTCCCCGTCGCCGGAGGAACCTTTGCCGACTCGGGGACCGGGCGCTGTCGCTGACCCTTCCTCGGGCCCCAGATGGGGCGGGCGCGCCCCGCAGCTCCGGGGCGGCCCGCCGGAATCTCCTGAAAGAGCGAGGGCTTGACCGGAGTCGAGGGCTGGCAGCGCGGTTGCATGGTCGACGGAGCGGGAGGAGCCGATGACTCGAAGAGCGCGGTCGACCGCTCGGCCCGCCGCCGCGCGGCGCCCCCTGCTGTTCCGGCACATCATGGTCCCGGTGGACCTGAGCGACCGCAACGAGCGCGCCCTCCGGACGGCCCTGGACCTGGCGCGCGAGCGCGGCGGTCGGACCACGTTGTTCCACGTGATCGAGCGCGTTCCCGGCATCGCGCCCGGGGAGCTCGGCACCTTCTACCAGCGGCTCGTGGAAAGCTCGGAGCGCCGGCTGCGGCGGACCGCGCGGAAGTTCGCCGAGAGAGGTCTCGACGTGCGCACCGAGGTGCGCGTCGGCGATCCACCGGCCGAGATCGTTCGGGCGACCCTGCGGGAGCGGGTGGATCTGCTGGTCATGGGATCGCACAAGGTGAGGCGAGGCGACCGGCAGCGGGGCTGGGGCACCACCAGCTACAAGGTGGGGATCTTCTGCCAGTGCCCGATCCTGCTCGTCAAGTGAAACGGCTCGGGCGGGGGGAGGAATCATCATGGCCTTCAAGCATGTGCTCGTTCCGACAGACCTTTCAGAACCGGGAAACCACGCCGTCCGCTATGCGGTCGAAGAGGCGGCCCTGCACCAGGCCCGAGTGACGCTGCTCCACGTGCTGTCACCGGCCACCCGGACGGATGTCTACTATGTCACCGGGGCGCCGGCTTCGGGATCACACGGCTTTGATCCGGTCGCGGGGGGGAATGTCGGCGTCCCGTCGTCGGTGCAACCGACGGTCGTGCGCGATGACGACAGTGAGGCCGCGCTGACGCAGCTCCAGGACCTCATGGCCAATGCTCGGCACGGCACATCGGATGTCCAGGTCGCGGTGGGACACCCGGCGGACACGATCGTCCGCGTCGCCCTGGAGCGCAATGCCGATCTCATCGTCATGAGCACTCACGGCCGGACCGGGCTTCAGCACGTGCTCCTGGGCAGCGTGGCCGAGAAGGTGGTGCGGCTCGCTCCGTGCGCCGTCATGACGGTCAAGTACAAGAGGGACTGACCGGTAATATCCTCGCCATCGTGTCTACCCCGGCTCCCCGCCCCGACACCACGCGCCTGCAGCGGCTCGTCCACTCCTACCGCGACGCCGCCGCTCTCATGGCCGCGGTGGAGCTGGGTCTCTTCACCCAGGTGGCGCGGGGCGCCGACACGGAGGCGGCCGTCGCGCGCGCGCTCGCCCTCAGCCCGACCAACGCCGAGCGGCTGGTCACCGCGTGCGTGGCGCTGGGCCTGCTGGTCCGCGACGGCGAGCGCGTCGGCAACGCGCCGGACGTCGCGCGATTTCTCGTCGAGGGCGAGCCGACCTACGCGGGACCGTGGATGCTCTTCAGCAAGCCGGACTGGAACGAGTGGGGACGGCTGGGCACGCACCTCCGGCGCCGGGACACCGTCGTGCTCGGCAAGTACGCCCAGGGGTTCACCGTCGAGCAGGCGCGGAAGTACCACGAGGCGACCTACTCGATCGGCATGGGCGCGGCCCGGCGCTTCGTGCGCCAGGTGGACCTGAGCGGGCGCCGGCAGATCCTCGATCTCGGCGGCGGCTCCGGCTGCTACTGCGTCGTGGCCGCGCAGCGGCACCCGCGGCTGCGCGCGATCGTTCTGGACCTGCCGCCCGTCGTCGAGGTGACGCGCGAGTTCATCGCCTCCCACGGACTGGCCGAGCGGGTGACCGCCCAGGCCGGCGACTTCACGCGCGATCCCCTGCCCACCGGGTCCGACGTCATGATCATGGCGAGCAACCTCCCGCAGTACAGCCGCGAGATCATCGGCGCGGTCATCGCGCGGGCCTTCGCCGCGCTCGAGCCGGGCGGCGAGATGCACCTGATCGGCGAGATGCTGGACGCCGCGCGTAGCGGGCCCCGCGACCCCGCCCTCTGGGGGCTGGCCGAGGCGCTGTGGGGGAGCACGGGCCTCGCGCACTCGGTGGCGGAATGCCGGGCCTACTTCGAGCGGGCCGGCTTCCGCGACGTGGCCGCGCACGAGTTCGTGCCCGGCGTCCTCACGCGGGTGACCGGGATCCGGCCCGCGTAGCTCCCGCCGCCGACGCGCCTCAGCGCTTGCCGAACCGCTCGCGCGCGGCGCGGGCCGCCTCGAAGGATCCGGTGAGCTGGCTCTGGTCGCCGTCGGCGAATGCGGTGGCGCGGTGCAGCGCCCCGGCGGTGGCGTTGATCGCCTCCTTCATGAGTCGCACGGTGGCCGGGGGCATCTCGGCGGTCTTGCGCGCCATCGCCAGGGCGACCTCCACCGTCTCGCCGTCCTCCGCCAGCTCGTCCACCAGTCCCCAGGCGAGCGCGGTCGCCGCGTCCATCTTCTCGCACATCAGCGTGATGCGCTTGGCCCGCGCCGGGCCGACCAGGGTCACCAGGCGTGGCAGGGCGCCCCACTGCAGGTTGAGGCCGATCTTGACCTCGGGGACGTAGAGGAAGGCGCCGCGCCCGAGCACGCGCCAGTCGCAGGCGAGCGCGATCGCGACGCCCGCGCCGACCGCCATGCGCTCCATGGCCGCGATGGTGAGCTGGGGCATCTCCTCCCAGGCCTTGCAGAGCCGCACGCCGGCGTAGAAGCGGTGGCGGCGCTGGACGTCCGTCTTCTCCGCGAGCTGCCAGGAGGCGGCGTCCTTGAGGTCGGCCCCGGCCGAGAAGGCGTCGGCGGCCCCGGCCAGCACGACGTGGTGGGTCTCCAGGTCGTCGTGGAAGGCGCGGGCGACCTCGGTCAGCTCGCGGACGAGCTGCTGGTTGAACGCGTTGAGGCTCCCCTTGCGGTCGAAGCGAACGACCGCCGTCGGCCCCTGTTTCTCGACGGCCACGTAGCTCCAGGCCATCGCGGCCCCGGTCAGGGTGCCGGGCGGGGCGTGGCCTTCGCGGCGGCGTCGGCCTTCGCGAAGTCGTCGGCGGTGAACCCGTACAGGTGCGCGCCCCCCATGAAGATCTGCGCCGCGATCTCGCGGGAGACGTTCTTCAGGAGATTGGTCGAGACGTGGGGGAAGTTGGAGTCGAAGTGGGGGTAGTCCGTCGAGATGCACATGCGATCGGCGCCGATGAGGCCCGCGGTCGCCTCGATCTCCGGCTCGCTCCCTTCCACCGCGGCCCAGCAGTTGCGCCGGAAGTACTCCTTGGGGGTCAGCGCCAGGTAGGGCGCGTGGGTGTCGCGGTACTGGGGGTAGTCCCACTCGATGCGGGACAGCAGGCCGGGCGCCCACGAGTTCTGGGCCTCCAGGAAGCCGACGCGCAGCTTGGGATGGAACTCGAACACGCCGCCGACGAGCATCGCGATCAGCGCCTGCTGCATCTCGATCCAGTGGCTGGCCACGTGGCGGTAGAAGCGATTCTCGCCGTAGAGGGTGTTCATGTGCGAGTACCAGGCGCCCGTGCCCTCGTGGAACCCCCAGGTGACGCCGAGCTCCTCGTGCAGGGTGTAGAGCGGGTCCCAGTAGTTCGAGTGCCAGAAGTGGCCGTTCACGAGGTTCGGGCGCACGAAGGACCCGACCGCGCCCAGCTCCCGCACGCAGCGCAGCAGCTCGCGGCAGGCGAGGTGCACGTCGTGCACCGGCAGCATCGCCGCGAACTTGAGCTGGTCCGGGCTGTGCCGGCAGAACTCGGCGACCCAGTTGTTGTAGGCCTCGCACAGCGCGAGGGAAAGCCACGGGTCGAGGTTGTCGCGGGCGATGAGGCTCAGGCCGGTGGTGGGGAAGAGCACCGCGATGTCCACCCCCTCCATCTCCATGCCCATCACCTGCGCCACCGGGTCGTAGCCGCGCGAGATGGCGAAGTCCAGCCGGCCGGTGTCGGCCAGCCGAGAGCCCGACAGCGGCTGGGTGCTGTGCGTCGACCCGGGGCGCGCGCGCTTCCGGTGCTGTTGCAGCTCCGCGTCCTGGGTCGTCGGCAGCCCGTCGATGACGATGGTGCCACGGGACGGGCGCCCATCCTTGCCGACCGGGAGGATGACCCGGTCGCGGAAGCGTGGATCCAGGTAGCGCTGGAACAGATCGGGGGGCTCCATGATGTGCATGTCGCAGTCCACGAACCGGAGTCCGTCTTTCATCGCGCTCTCCTTGGCCTGACGCCGTGGTCTTCGATCCGCCGCACGCCCGCGGTCACGCGAGCCGCCCCCACCAGAGCACTAGCACTAGCGCCGCCGGCCGCCGCCGTCAAGGCTCGCGTCCGCTCAGCGGATGGCCCCGGCCTGGCGGGGCAGGAACAGCGTGATCTCGGGGAACAGGATGAGGAGCAGCAATCCGATCACCAGCGCGGTGAGGTAGGGCCAGTAGGCCTTGAAGTGCTGGCTCACCGAGATGTTGGCGAAGCGCAGCGCCATGAGGAGCCCGACCCCGATCGGCGGCAGGAACAAGCCGATGCCCACCGCGGCGGTGAGCACGATGTTGAAGTGCACGGGATGGATGCCGATCTCCTTCGCGATCGGGTAGACGACGGGCACCAGGACCACCGCCGCCGGCAGCCCTTCCAGCACCATGCCGAACAGGATCACGATCAGGGAAACCGCCAGGAGGAACAGCCACGGGGTCCCCTGCAGCGGGCCGAGCACCTCGCCCAGCATCCGCGGCACGCCGAGCATGCCCATGAGGAACTGGTAGATGCTCGCGACGGCCAGGAGGAAGATGACGGCGGCCGTGAGCAGCGCGCTCTCGTACACCAGCTTCAGCATCTCCCGCCAGGTCACGTTCCGGTAGTAGAACAGCGCGGCGGCCATGGCGTAGGCGGCCACGAGGGCGCCCGCCTCGGTGGCGGTGAAGACCCCGAAGAAGAACCCCAGCACGATGACGATGGGGACCACGAGCGGCACCAGGGAGGCCTTCCCCGCCTCGACGAACTTCGGCCAGGTCGGCGGCTCGTCCTTCGGCCAGCCGAGCCGGTGCGCCTGGAGGAAGATCACCGACATCAGGCAGGCGGCGGTCACCGCGGCCGGGATGAACCCGCCCAGGAAGATCCCGACCACGGAGGTGTCGGTGATCTGCCCGAGCACGATCATGAAGATGGCCGGCGGCACCAGGATGCCCATGGCGGTCGCCGAGGCCACCAGGGACACCGCGTGCTCCGGCTTGTAGCCGGCGCGCAGCATGGGGGGCGTCAGCATGGAGCCGATGGCGGAGACGTCCGCGATGGTCGAGCCCGAGATGCCCGAGAAGAAGTACTCGGCCAGCACCACCGACATGCCCAGCCCGCCGCGCACCCAGCCCACCAGCACCCGGGCCAGGTTCACGAGGGCGTAGGACATCCCGCAGCGCTCCATGAGGTTGCCCGCGAAGACGAAGGTCGGGATGGCGAGGAGCACCCAGTGCTGCGTGCCCGACACCAGGCTCGACGGCAGCTTCTGCAGCGAGAAGTTGCCGATGAACAGCCCGAGGAAGCCCGAGAGGCCCAGCGCGAACACGATCGGCATGGACAGGGCGGCGAGCACCACGAACGAGATGCCGACGGCCCCGAAGAGCATTCGCCTAGATTTCCTCCGGGGCCTGGAGACCGGGCCAGCGCCCGCGCCAGCCGTCGTGGATGGACGCGAGGCTGTAGATCACGATCAGCACGCCGCCCACCACCGAGGAGAGGTACAGCCAGCGCAGATTCACGTCCAGGGCGGGTGAGAACGACTGGCTGTTGAGCTCGGCCACCTGCCATCCGAAGATCGCGACGAGGGCGCCGAACGCGGCGATGAGGAGGTAGTGGACGGTGAACACGGCCAGGCGCACCCGCACCGGGAAGCGGTCGGTGATCATCTGCACCGAGAAGTGGATGCCGCGCCGGATGCCGATCGCCGCGCCGATGAACGACATCCAGGCGAGGCAGAGCTCGCCGATCTCCTCGACCCAGAAGAAGCGGATGCTCGGCAGGTCGAGGACGGCCGACACCTTGGTCATCACGTAGCGGAGAAACACGCCGGTCAGCATGTCCGCCATCGCCACGAGCATCAGGACGGTGACGACGACGTGCGGCACGGCGGCGAGCCAGCGCGCGGTCGACTTCATGTCGCGGGATCGTAGGCTGGGCCGACACGCCGAGTCAAGGGAGGATCGCGCCGGAGCGGGAAGAGGCTTGACTTTGGCCGGCGAGTTGAGGCGTAGTGAGGCGTCCGGGCCCGCGGTCGGGCGGGTCGGGCGCGCTTCGACGCATCGTTCAGCCAGAGAGGAAAGGCCATGCGAGGACTGCTCCGGGGTTTCACGGTGATCGCGCTCGTCGTTGCCGTCGCCATCGCCGGCGACGTCACCTCCGCCTCCAGCCAGGCCAAGCCGGCCGCGAAGAAGCTGGACCTCGCCTATCTCCTCGCCCCGCCCGAGTCCGGCGCGGTCGGGCTGAAGTTCATGGCCGAGGAGGTCACGAAGCGCTCCAACGGCTCGATCAACATGGTCTTTCACGGCGGGACGCTCCTGAACAAGGAGCTCGAGATCATGGACGCGGTCAAGTCGGGCAACGTCGCGATCGGCAGCCCCATCGGCGCGGCCTCCACCGTGTTCCCGGAGATGGGCGTCTTCCTGACCCCCTACCTCGTCCGCGACTACAAGCACGCCTACTCGATGTTCAACGGCCAGATCGGGAAGGAGCTGGACGAGAAGTTCCAGCAGAAGTACAAGCTCAAGATCCTGTTCTTCTTCGACTACGGCTTCCGCCACTTCTGGAACAACAAGCGCCCGATCAACAGCCCCGCCGACCTCAAGGGCCTGAAGATGCGCGTCCAGCAGGGGCGCGTGTTCGCCGATACCGTCAACGGGCTCGGCGCCAGCGCCGTCCCGATGCCCTGGGGCGAGGTCATTCCCGCCGCCCAGCAGGGAGTCATCGACGGCGCCGATCTGCCCGTCGTCAACATCAACGCGCTGAAGGTCTACGAGGTGTCGAAGTACGCCTCGATGACCTATCACAACTACGGGCCGACGCTGCTGGTGATGAACCTGGACATCTGGAAGAGCCTGACGCCCGACCAGCAGAAGCTCATCATGGACGTCGGCATGGAAGCGCAGAAGAAGATCCGCGACGCCACCGAGGGCGTGGACAACTTCGCCAAGGCCAAGGAGATCCTCGAGGCCAAGGGCATGAAGGTCAACCAGGCCGACGTCGCCTCGTTCCGCAAGCTCGCGGAGGAGAAGATCTGGCCCCAGTACCGGCAGCAGTACGCCGAGCTCTGGGACCGGATCGTCAGCACGAAGTAGCGCGGGGCGCGCGCTCGCACCACAGGTAACCCGACGCACGCGATCGATCCGCTGATCGCGCGGGGCATCCTCGCCCAGGCGCGGCCGATCTTCGTCGGCCAGCTGGCGGTGATGCTCTACGGCGTCATCGACACCGTCCTCACCGGCCACGCCTCGGCCACCGACCTCGCCGCGATGGGGCTCGGGACGGGTGTCTACACCACCGTCTTCGTGACCCTCCTGGGCGTCCTCAACGCGCTCAACCCCATCATCGCGCAGCACCACGGAGGGCGGCGCGACGTCGCCATCGGCGTCAGCTACGTGCAAGGCCTGTGGCTGGCGTGGCTGCTCTCCGCCGGCGGCGGCCTGCTGCTCGCCTTCCCCGAGCCGTGGCTCGCGTGGATCCACGCCCCGGCCGAGGTCGAGGCGCTCGTGACACGGTATCTGCGCGTGCTCAGCCTCGGCCTGCCCGCCTCCCTGCTGTTCCGGACGATCTCGGCGCTGAACATCGCGGTGGCGCGCCCGCAGGTCGTGATGAGGATGCAGGTAGCGGGCCTCGCCCTGAAGGCGCTCCTGAGCTCCCTCTTGATCTTCGGCGGGCTCGGCTTGCCCCGGCTGGGTGCGGTCGGGGGCGCGCTGGCGTCGGTCGTGGTCTTCTGGGCGCTGCTGGTCGCGGGCTGGGCGCACACCCGGCTCGACCCGTTCTACCGCCGCTTCCACATCCACTGGGCCGGGGTCCGCTGGCCCGTCCTCCGCGAGCTGATCCACCTGGGCGTCCCGATGGGCCTGTCCTACGCGCTCGAGGCGACGTCCTTCACCTTGATCACCGTGCTGGTCGCGCGGCTCGGCACCAGCGTGATGGGCGGGCACCAGGTCGTGGCGAACCTCGCGGCCCTCTGCTTCATGGTGCCGCTCTCGCTCTCCGTCGCCACCGCCACCCTCACCGCCCACGCGATCGGCGCGGAGCAGATCCCGCGGGCGCGGCGAACCGCCGCCACCGGGATCCGCATCGCGGTGATCGCGTCCACGTCGCTCGCGCTGGCGGTGTGGGCGCTGCGCGATCTCATCGTCCGCGTCTACACGAGCGACGCGGCGGTGGCCGCGGTGGCGGTGACCCTGATCCCGTATCTGGCCGCCTTTCACGCCTTCGACGCGCTGCAGACCGCGGTCGGCTTCGTGCTGCGCGCGCACAAGCGCGCGGTCGCCCCCACCGTGGTCTACGCGCTGACGCTCTGGGGGGTCGGGCTCGTCGGCGGCTACCACGTCGCGTTTCGCGGGCTCTGGGGGCCGCCGCGGGGCGTCACCGGCATGTGGCTGATGCAGGCGCTGGGGCTCGCCCTGGCCGGGCTGCTCCTGCTCGCCTTCTACGCCTGGCTGCTGCGGGCGCCGGCGGGCCGGGCGGGCACCCCCCAGGCCATCGGTCGATCCGCGCACGTGAAGCGCGGCCTTTGACAGGAGGCCGCGGGCCGCCTAGACTCACGCCCCGGGGCGAATCGGACATCAGCGGCGTGGCCGTGGACCTGATCGAGCGCCGGCCCTCGAGCGGTAGCGAGCGCGACTGGTACAATCGGGTCGCTCCAGTCTGGCCAACCAACGATCCGCCCTTGCGGGAGGCCCGCGATGAGATGCCGTCCGGCCCGGCGCGCCCTTGCCCTCGTGGTCGTCCTCGCCGTTCTCTGCGCTCCGCTCGCCGTCCCGGCCCAGCCGGCGGGAAGGGTCTATCACGTCGGCTTTCTATGGGACAGCCCGGCGGTGTGGCCGCATGCCCTCGAAGGGTTCCGCCGCGGCCTGCGCGACCTGGGCTGGGTCGAGGGCCAGAACATCGTCGTCGAGTACCGCTGGGCCGAGGGGCGGTTCGATCGGCTCCCCGCCCTGGCCGAGGAGCTGGTCCGGCTCAAGGTCGACGTCATCGTCGCCCCGACGTCCATCTATGCGGGCGCCGCCAAGCGAGCGACCTCGGCGATTCCCATCGTCTTCGCGAGCCACGCGGACCCGATCGGCAGCGGCCACGTGGCGAGTCTTGCGCGACCTGGCGGCAACCTCACCGGAGTCACCATCGTGATGAGCGAGACGACCGCCAAGAGCCTGGAGCTGCTCAAGGAGGCCGTGCCCGGGCTCTCGCGCGTCGCCGTCCTCTGGGATCCCGCCACGCCGTCGCACGGACCGGCCCTGAAGACCGTCGAGGCCAGGGGCCAGGCACTGGGGCTCCGGCTCCAGACGATTCCCGTGCGCAGCGTGACGGAGCTGGACGCGGCCTTTGCGGCCATCGTCCAGGAACGCGCCGGTGGGGTGCTGGTTCTCTCGACCCCCCTGTTCATCGGGGGTGCCGGGCGGCTCGCGGAGCTCGCGACGAAGCACCGGCTGCCGACGGTGTTCGGGCCGCGCGAGCATACCGAGGCCGGCGGCCTGTTGAGCTACGGGCCCGACCGCGCGGATCTGTACCTCCGCGCCGCCGGCTATGTGGACAAGATCCTGCGAGGGGCCCGGCCCGCCGACCTGCCGGTGCAGCAAGCCACGAAGTTCGAGGTGGTCGTCAACCTCAAGACCGCCAGGGCGATCGGCCTGACGATCCCGCCCGCCCTCCTGCTGCGGGCGGACGAGGTGATCGAGTAGTGGATCGGCGCGCGTTCATCGGGGGCCTGGCCCTCGCCACGCTTTCGGCCGCGCGCGCGGCCGATGCGCAGGTGGCCAGGAGGGCGCCCCGGATCGGATGGCTGTCGCCCGCCTCGGCCGCCAACGGGCTCCCCAACCTGGACGCCCTCCGCGCCGGCCTGCGCGAGCTAGGCTACGTCGAAGGCCAGAGCATCACCATCGAGGCCCGCTGGGCCGATGGGCACAGCGAGCGGCTGCCCCAGCTCGCCGCCCAGCTGGTCGGACTCCCGGTGGACATCCTCTGCACCGCGGGCTCGCAGGCCTCCGGAGCGGCGAAGCAAGCGACGGCCACGATCCCGATCGTGTTCGCGAACGTCGCCTTCCCCGATTCTTCGGGTCTCGTATCGAACTACGTGCGGCCCGGGGGCAACGTCACGGGGGTCGCGTTCATCGGCCCGGAATACGGGAAGCGGTTGGAGCTGCTCAAGGAGGCCCAGCCCGGGCTCGCTCGTGTCGCGCTGATCTACAACCCCGACAATCCGGGGAGTGTCCTGGCCCTCCAGGAGACGCAACGGTGGACCGGCGCTCTGGGCGTGCGGCTCGAGCCTCACATGTTCCGCGGCCCGCGCGATTTCGAGCGGGTCTTCGGCGCGATCGCGGCAAAGCGGCCCGACGCGATGATGACGACGGCGGATCCCCTCATCGCCTCCTATCGCGCGCCGATCATCGCGTTCGCCGCGAAGCACCGCCTGCTCTCCATGTACCCGGGCCGGGAGTTCGTGGACGCCGGGGGCCTCATGTTCTACGGCGGCAGCGTCCCCGAGATGTACCGGCGCGCCGCGGTGTACGTCGACCGGATCCTCAAGGGCGCCAGGCCGGGCGACCTTCCGGTCGAGCAGCCGACGAAGTTCGACATGATCATCAACCTCAGGACCGCCCGGGCGCTGGGCCTGACGATCCCGCCGTCGCTGCTGCAGCGGGCGGATCAGGTGATCGAGTGAGAGAGGAGAGGCTCCATGCCACAGCCGCTGTCCCAGGAGATCAAGCAGCTGCTGGACCGCCCCAACTTCGCCCATCTCGCCACCCTGATGCCGGATGGCTCCCCGCAGAGCGTCCCGGTCTGGGTGGGCCGCGACGGCGATCTGATCCTGGTCTGCACCGGGGAAGGCTCGCTGAAGGCGCGCAATACCCGTCGGGATCCCCGGGTGGCCCTGTCCATCGTGGACTTCCACGATCCCTACATGGAGGCTCAGATTCGCGGCCGGATCGTCGAGCGCCGGCCCGACCCTGACCTCGCGATCATGGATCCGGTGTCGCGGAAGTACATCGGCAAGCCGTTCCCGTTCCGCAATCCGGAGGGCCGGGTCGCGCTCGTGATCGAGGTCGAGAAGGCGCGCTACGCCAAGCTGCCCTTCGAGCACACGCCGCCCGGCCCGGCGTAACGACGCTTCAGCGGACGGTGTAGCCGCGGCCAGTCATGCAGGCCGAGAAGGCGCGATCGTAGCCGTCCTTGGCCCGGGTGTAGTTGTAGGTGCCCCCCACGCCGGCCCCGCCGATGCCGCCGGCCGCCGCGCCGATGGCGGCCCCCGTCCCCGCGTTGCCCGTCGCCGCGCCGATGGCGGCCCCGGCGGCGGCTCCACCCACCGCGCCGACCAGGGCCCCCACGCCGGCGCCTTTGGCACTGTCGGTCAGCGGATCGAAGCCCGTCTGCTGCTTGGCCCAGGCCTGACAGTCGGTGGTATCACGGGTCTGCTGGGCGGCCGTCTGGCCCTTCTGGGGATAGACGTAGGCACTGGGCTGTGCCGCTGAGCCCGAGGCGCAGCCCGAGACTGCGGCCGCGAGGCTGATCAATGAAGTCCACGAGACTAGCCGGGATCCGATGTGTGTCATGGCGAAACCTCCCTGGATCATTATCCATGCCGAGGGATTTCTTGACGAAGCGCCGCGTGAAGGCACCCTCGCGCCTTCCCGCCGGGGGTTGACAGCGAGCCGTCCTGGACCGATTCTCACCCCAGCGACCGGCCCGGGAAGAGGACCGGCCCACACCCCCAGCGCGGAGGATCGACCATGAGCGGACTCACTCGACGGGACGTGCTGAAACTGGGCGGCGGCGCCGCCGCGGCGGCGGGGCTCGGCTTTCCGACCGTGCTCCGAGCCCAGGCGAAGGAGATCCCCATGCTGGGCCTCTGGTCCTTCACCGGCGCCTTCTCCGACGTGGGCCCCGTGCTCGATCGCGGGATGAAGATGGCGCTCGAGGAGCGGGGGATGAAGATCCAGGGCAAGCCCATCAAGTACATCACCCGGGATGACGAGACCAAGGCGGGCAGCGCCACCCGGCGGGCCGAGGAGGCGGTGGACGCCGACGGCGTGAAGTACATCATCGGGCCCTGGTCCTCGGGCGTCGCGCTGGCCGTCTCCGAGGTGGCCAAGCGGAAGAAGGTCTTCCACTACTTCAGCGGCGGCACCGAGGACATCTCGGGCGCGCGCTGCCATCGCTACTCGTTCCAGTGGGCGGCGAGCCCGTACACCGCGGCCAAGACGGTCGTGGACACTTTCATGCAGGCCAATCCCAAGGCCAAGCGCTGGCACCTCCTCGTGGCCGACTACGCCTTCGGCTGGTCGGTGGAGAAGTACATCAAGGATGTGGGCAAGGGGCACGGGCTCGAGTTCGTGGGCGCAGACCGGCACCCGCTCGGCGAGCGCGAGTTCTCCAACTATGTGACGAAGGCGGCGGCCAACAAGCCGGACGTCGTGGTCATGATCAACTTCGGGCTCGATGCCGTCACCGGAGCGCGCGAGATCTTCAACTTCGGGCTCACGCCCAAGATCCCGCTCATCCTGACGTGGTCCTCGGGTGTGGAGGAGCTGGTGCAGCTCAACCCGGAAATCCGCGAGAACATGTGGGTCGGCTCGAACTTCTACTACA
>DATHSW010000287.1:0-9307 GCA_035463855.1 Candidatus Deferrimicrobiaceae bacterium
CATCCGCCCGCGCGTGCTGCAGGTGGACGGCAAGCCCTTCCCGGTCCTCCCCGGCGACCCCCGCTGGTACTAGGAGCCTGTCGGGGTAACGGGAAGCGGAACCGTGAAAGCCAGCAATCTCGCTCCTTCAGTGAAGGCGGCCAGCCCGGACGAAGGGGCCGGCTGGGAGGCTCGCGCTGGATCCGACCGGGCCCGGCAGCTTCTGGGCATGGTGTCAGGCCGGGGCGGGGCAGGTCCGGGCGCGGAAGAGCTTGAGCAGGTTGTGCGTCAGGCAGATGAGACCCCACTCTCCGCGGACCTTGTCGACACCGCGCAGCCAGAAACGGCGGAACCCGCGTCCCTGTTTGATCTGCCCGAACACGGGCTCGGGAATGGTCTTGCGCCGGGCATACACGGCCCGGCCCGCCGCGGTCTGCAGCTTGGTCCGCATGGCTTCGCTGAACGGCCCCTGCCGATTGCGCCCCGCCGCGGCGGCGCGGCCGTGCGGTTGCCGATCCGGCGGGACGTAGAAATCGATCGCGGCGAACTGCGGAGCGGTCAGATTGGCCTCGCTGAAGTACCCCGCGTCCGCCGTCACCTGCGCGGGCAGGTGCCCCAGGTGCGCCGCGACCTGTTCCAGCATCGGCACGAACTGCCCCACATCCGCCGCGGCTTGCGTGACCCCACAGGCCACGATCACCTGCGCCTGGCTATCGACGGCCGCCTGCGCATTGTAGCCCTGGACGAACTCCTTCGTGGCCCCGTCGACCATGATGCGCGCCTCCGGATCGGTGAAGTTCCGCTGCGCGGTCGGGGCCGGCCGAGCCTGGTCGGGGTCGGGGCCCTGCGCCGGCTTGCCCTTCGCGGAACCTATCCGGTGCTCCCGGGCCGCCAGCTTGGCGCGCGCGGCCTCGGCCTCGTGCGCCGCCTGAGCCTTGGCCTCCTGCTCGAGCGCCGCCTTCGCCGCTCGGATCTTCGTCAAGCGACTCTCCCGCCGAGCCAACTCGGCCGGCAGCTCGTCGCCCCGCCGCCCGGGCCCGTACTGCGCATCTTCGGCGGCATCGACCTGCTGGGCCTGCTCCAGGAGCGCGCGCACTTCGGCTTCGAGGCGCCGCTCAGTCTCCTCCATGCGGGCGTAGCTCATCGCCTTGTGCTTGGAGGCGTTGGCCTTGAGCTTCGTGCCGTCCAGCGCCACATGGCCCAGCTTGACCAGCCCGGCCGCCTGGCACAGGCGCAACCCCTGCACAAACAGCTCGGCCAGCGCGCCCAGATGGCGCTTCCGAAACTCTGCGATGCTGTCGTGGTCCGGATGCTGGTCGCCAGCCAGGACGCGAAACGCCACGTCGCGGTACGTCGCCCGTTCGATCCTGCGCGACGAGGCCGTCCCGATGCAGTAGCCGTACAGCAGCAGCTTCACCATCATCGCGGGGTGATACGGCGGCTGGCCGCGCCCCTCCCCGCTCTCGTAGGCGGCATGGATGGCTGACAGGTCGAGCTCGTCCACCACGTCGCTCACGAACAGCGCCAGGTCGCCTTCCGGCAACCAGCTCCGCATGTCAGGCGGGAGCAGCAACTGTTGCTCGAGGCTGTACGGGCGAAAGGTCTTGGTCATGTGCAGCACGTTACCCGGTCTGCGCCCATCGGCCCAGGCCTTTTCTCCGACAGGCTCCTAGGCGGATTCGAGGAGGAGGCCGGTGAGGTAGCGGGACTCGGGGATCGTGAGGATGATGGGGTGGTCGCGGCTCTGGGTGAGGGAGGCGAGGACGCGGGTGCGGATGCCCGCGTCGCCCGCGGCCTGGCGGCAGATCTCCTCGAACATCGCGGGCGTCACGTGGTGGGAGCAGGAGAAGGTGGCCAGCAGGCCGCCGCGCTCGAGCAGGCGCAAGCCCCGGATATTGATCTCCTTGTAGCCGCGCGCGGCGGCCTCGACGGTGTCCTTGCGGCGCGTGAAGGGCGGGGGATCCAGCACGACCAGACCGAAGCGCTCCCCGCGCGCGCCGAGCTCGCGCAGCCCGTCGAAGGCATTGCCCTCCCGCAGCTCGGCGCGCGCCTCGACGCCATTCAGGCTCAGGTTGCGCCGGGCCATCGCCAGCGCGTCCGCCGAGGAGTCGAGCAGCAAGGCCCGCTCGGCCCCGCCCAGCAGCGCGTGGCAGGCGAAGCCGCCCGCGTAGCAGAAGGCATCCAGCACCCGCCGGCCCCGGGCCAGACTCGCGGTCAGCAGGCGGTTCTCGCGCTGATCGAGGTAGAGACCGGTCTTGTGGCCGGCGCCCAGGGTCACCACGAAACGGCCCGCCCCCTCCTCCACGACGAGCTCGCCCTCGGGCGCGGCCTCCCGGATCGGCTCGAAGCCCTCGATGCGCGCCGCCGTCGGGTCGTCGAGCCGCACGACCGGGCCGTCGGGGAAGAGTGCCGCGAGCGCCTCCCGGACCCAGTCCGCGTTGCGCGCCATCCCGAGCGTGAGGCACTGCATGACGCTGACGGGGCCGTAGCGGTCCACCACGAGCCCGGGCAGGCCGTCGGCCTCGCTCCAGCAGAGGCGATAGGCGGCGGCCACGAGCCCGGCGGCGCGCCGGTAGTCGAGCGCGGCCTCCAGGCGCCGTCGCACCAGCGCCGCGTCGACGGCCTCGTCGGTCCGGGTGAGCAGGCGGCAGACCAGGGAGGACCGTGGGCTGTAGAAGCCGCGCCCGAGGTAGTGGCCGGCGGCGTCGGTGACGTCGACGGCGGCGCCGGCGGACCAAGAGCCCTTGAGGTCGGCGACCTCGCCCCGGTAGATCCACGGGTGGCCGGCCCGGATGCGGCGCTCGGCCCCTCGCTTCAAGATCAGCGTGGCCAGGAGAAGACTCTAGCGCTTTCTCAGCACTACGACCATCAGGAGCGGATGGTGAGCCTCGTCGAGCCGGAGGCGGGGCTTGAAACCGTAGAACCATTCGACGAGGTCGAACCCGCCCGCGAGCTGGACGAGGCTCCGCAGCTCCTGGGGGAAGACCATGCGCGAGGCGTGGCGCTGGCGGTAGACCCGCCGCGTGCCATTCTCGTGCACTTCCAGCTCCATGTCCTCGAAGAACGTCTGCGTGACCGGATTGAGGTCCTTGAGGGCCTCGAACGTGGCCCGCACGGTCGCCCGGCCGCGCCGGCGGGTCCAGGACCAGCGCCGGGCCGGATCGGTCCACGACGAGCACATGTAGCGGTCGAAGACGTAGAGCCCGCCCTTCTTGAGCCCGCGGGCCACGCAGCGCAGGTGCGCGAGCAGCGCCTCGTTGGTCAGGAGGTGGCCCTGGGAGTCCTGCATGCAGATCGCCGCGTCCACCGGCCGCCGCAGCCGGAAGCGGGTCATGTCCGCCACGATCAGGCTCGCGTCGAGGCCCTTGGCCGCGGTCCGCTCCCGGAGGAACGCGATGTTCTGGGGCGAGAGGTCGAGCCCCGACATGGTGTAGCCGCGCTCGGCCAGGCGGATGAGGTGCGGGCCGGTGCCGCAGGCGATGTCGAGCACCGTCCGGACCGGCCGCCGCGCGTAGCGGCGGAAGCAGTGGACGAGGAAGTCCACCTCCTGGCGCCGGTTCATGTCGAAGGCGATCTCGTAGTACCGGGGAGCGGAGTACTGCCCGCTCATGCCGCGAACCAGGTCAGGATGGCCTCGCGCAGGATCCAGGACGCGGTGATGCCGGTCCGGCCCGAGGGATCCCAGGCCTGCGCCACTTCCATCAGGTCGGTGCCGACGATCCGGCAGGGCTCGAGCAGGCGGACGATCTCGACCAGCTCGGCGGCGGTGATGCCGCAGGGCTCGGGCGCGCCGGTCCCGGGCGCCTCGGAGGGGTCGAGCACGTCCACGTCGATGGTCACGTAGAGCGGATGGGCGCGCAGCTCGGGCAGCAGCGTCCGGACCGCCTCGACCGGATGGATCCGGTGGGCGGGGAAGAGGTGCGGCGCCTTCCGCTGGTACTCCTCCCGCGCCCCGGTGCGCATGCCCACCTGGAAGACGCGCTCCGGCGCCACCACGTCCATCACCCGGGCCATGGCCGAGGCGTAGTTGTAGCGCTCGCCCAGGAACTCCTCGCGGAGGTCGGGATGGGCGTCGAGCTGGAGGATGCGCAGGTCCGGGACGGCGGGGGCCAGCACCTCGATCACCGGCAGCGTGGCGGTGTGGTCGCCTCCCAGCACGACCGGCACGAGGCCCGGCCGCCAGAAGCGCCGGATCTCCTCCCGGGCCCGGGCGAGCTGCTCCCGCGGCGGGCCCTCGCCCAGCTCGCAGTCGCCCAGGTCGGCGATCGCGACGTCTTCCAGATCCCGGCCGAGGAACGGCGAGTAGGTCTCGATGGAGTCGGAGGCCAGGCGCAGCTCGCGGGGGCCGTGGTCGGCCCCGCGGCGCAGGTTCACGCGGCCTTCGAAGGGGATGCCGAAGAGGACGATCCGGGCGTCCGGGAAGGACGCCCGGCACGCGATGAAGCGGGGCTCGGCCGGGATCAACGGCCGGCGCTAGACGAGGTCGTCGTCGCTGAGAAGCGTGACGGCGGCCAGGGCGCAGCCGGTCCGCTCGACCCGGTGCTCAACCGCGAAGACCTGCATGTCCCGGATCCGCTCCCCCCGCACCCGGAAGGCCTCCTCGAGCATGTGGACGATCATCCGCTCGGCTTCCTCGCGCGTGGCCTTGTCGTGGTACTCCATGATCACGCCGTTCTTGGCGGGATCATGGGGCCGCGCCCAGCCGACCGCGGCCGCCACGACCTCGCCCGGCACCTCGCTGGTCATGGCCGCGTAGGCGGTGGGTACCAGCGCGCCCGGCTTGATCCGGGGCAGCGCCACGAGCTCGACGCCCGGGGGCAGGATGCTGGAGACCTTGATCAGGTTGATGTTGCCGATGCCGGCCGCCAGCAGGGCATTGTCGAAGGCGTTGAGCGGGGTCGAGCCCTCGGCGTTGCCGGCGGTCCCTGCCGCCTTGGTCACTGGTGCGAAGTGCATTCGCTCCTCCTCGTCGCGAGCCAAGAGATCCACGCCATTTCACGAGCGGCGCCCCACCGCCGCCCGTCGTGAATTTCTCGATCATCGTAGCGGCTCGGCCGTCGAACGCAAGGGAAAAGTTGCCCGCGGCGGCGCTCGGCGGCGCTCGCCGGCCTCGGCGCGGCGCCGCGCGCGCTCCGTCGGAGGCGTCGACGAGCGCTCGCGACCGCGCCGGAGCGGGCCAAAATGTCATTTTTTTCTTGCAATGGAAAAAAAATGGCCCCACAGTGCAGAAAAATCCGGCAAATAGAAAAAATCGCCGGAGAAAACGGGGAGGAGGGAAAGAGTGCAAGCACTGGGGCGTCACCTGCTGCTCGAGCTGTTCGACTGCGACGCAGAGGCCATCAACAGTCTGGACAACGTGAAGGCGTCCATGGTGGAAGCGGCCAAGCGGGCCCAGGCCACCATCGTCGACGTGGTTTTTCACGAGTTCAACCCGTTCGGCATCAGCGGAGTCGTCGTCATCGCCGAGTCGCACCTGGCCATCCACACGTGGCCCGAGTACCGCTACGCCGCCGTGGACGTCTTCTCGTGCGGTGACGTGCTCCAGCCCCAGGTGGCCGCCGACTACCTCGTGGAGCAGTTCGGGGCCGCCCGGGCCTCCGTGGTAGAGCTCCAGCGCGGCATCTTCGTGAACCACCCCCAGCGGCTGCTGCACAAGCCGGCGGGCGCGCCCGTCGTCACCACCCCGAGCTGATCCGGCCGATGGCCACGCCCCAGTACAAGTGGTTCTTCGAGACCACGACCCCGGTCGAGGGGCACATGCACGCCATCGCCCGGACCATCGTCACCCGGCAGACCAAGTTCCAGTTCATGGAGATCATGGAGACCCACTCGTACGGCAAGTGTCTCGTGCTGGACGGGCGGATCCAGTCGAGCCAGGCCGACGAGTTCATCTACCACGAGACCCTGGTGCACCCGGGCCTGCTGGCCCACCCCCGGCCCCAGCGCGCGATGGTCATCGGCGGGGGTGAGGGCGCCACCGTCCGCGAGATCCTGCGCTACAAGACGATCACCGACTGCCTGATGGTGGACATCGACGGCGAGGTGGTCGAGGAGTGCAAGAAGCACCTGCCCGAGATGCACCAGGGGGCCTTCGACGACCCCCGGACCCGGCTGCTCCACGAGGACGCCCGGGCCTATCTCGAGAAGACCACCGAGCGCTTCGACCTCATCGTGGTGGACCTGGTGGAGCCCCTCGAGGAAGGGCCGGCCTGCCTGCTCTTCACCAAGGAGTTCTACACCCTGATCCGGGACCGGCTCACCGACCAGGGCGTCATGACCATGCAGGCCGGCATGACCAAGGTCAACGAGATCTTCTTCCACGGGGCGGTGAACCGCACCCTCAAGGAAGTCTTCCCGGTGGTCGCCCCGTTCCAGAGCTTCATCTCGTGCTTCGGCACGCCCTGGGGCTTCATCCTGGCCTCCAAGGGCACCGATCCGCGGAAGCAGTCCGCGGCCGAGATCGACCGCCTCATCGCCGAGCGCCTCGATCCCAAGCAGCTCGGGTACTGGGACGGGCAGGCCCACCTGCACTCCTTCAGCTTGCCCAAGTTCCTGCGCGTGTCGATCGAGAAGAACGACCGGGTCATCACCGACAAGAACCCCCTGATCGTCACGTAGCCCGTTACCTGAGCACGCCGGTCCTCATCCTCGCCTCGGCCTCCCCGCGCCGCCGGGAGCTGCTGGGGCAGCTCGGTATCCCGTTCCAGGTCCAGGCCAGTCACATCCCCGAGGCGCATCCGCCCGGCCCTCCCGCCCAGGCCATCGCCGCCGTCGCGCTGGCCAAGGCCCTGGCCGTCGCCGCCGACCTCGCCTCGGCTCGCGGCCCGGCCGCCACGCCGGCGGTCGTGCTCGGGGCCGACACCGAGGTCGTCCTCGACGGGCGCCTGTTCGGCAAGCCGCAGGATCCGGCCGACGCCATCCGGATGCTCCGCGAGCTGCGGGGCCGGGAGCACGAGGTGATCACCGGCCTCGCGGTGGTGGAGGTGGGGGTGGCAGGCTCGGCGCCCCGCCAGGAGACGGTGGCGGTGACGAGCCGGGTCCGGATGGGCGACTACAGCGACGCCGACATCGAGCGCTACGTGGCGACCGGCGAGCCGCTGGACAAGGCCGGCGGCTACGCGGTGCAGGGCCTCGGGGGCCGTCTGGTGGCGGCGGTGGACGGCTGTCTCAGCAACGTGATCGGTCTGCCGCTCACCACGACACGCGCGCTCCTCGCGCGCCACGGCCTGTAGCTCATCGGGCAGCCTTCTCGCCGCGTCCTACTCGACGAGGAGGCGCCCGGCGCGGCGGGGCAGCTTCACCTTGGCGGGCAGCGGGGCGCGGGTCCGGACCAGCTCGACGCTGCGCTCGAGCGTCTCCGCGGTCACCCGGCCGTCGGGCAGGAACAGGTCGCGGGCGCCGCGGAGGCGCCCCGCGAAGTCTCCCGGCGCGCCGATCACCGCCGGCGGGAGCGCCGCCTGGAGCGCGGCCGGGTCGGCCGACACCGCCCGCGCCACCGCCGCCTGCAGCGCTGCCCGCAGGGCCCGGACCGTCGCCGGCTGGACCTCGACGCCCGCCCTCAGGAAGAGCGCGGCGTTCACGGTCGGTCCTCCGAGCGCCGCGGCCGCGTCCCCGGCGGTCCGCAGATCCACCGCGACGACCGCCGCGCCACTCTCGACCAGCCGGCTCACGTAGGGCTCTCCGAGCACGCCGGCCGCCACCGCGCCGCCCTCGAGGGCCCGGGCGACGCCGCGCTCGCCCAGGCTCCGCACCTGCACGCGGTGCATCGCCACGCGCGCCCGCGCGAGCAGCATGCCGAGCACCTGGTCCTCCGCGGTGCCCGGGGCCGGGACGGCGACGGTCTGCCCGACGAGATCGGCGGGGGAGCGGATGCTCCCGGCCCGGCCGGCCGCGACGAGCAGCGCCACCGGCGGCGCGGCGGTGAGGCCGTAAACGAGCCGCGGCGGCGGGCCGTCCGCGCTCCCCAGCCGCAGGGCCGCGTCGAGCGAGGTCGCGGCGAGCTGCGCCTGGCCGGCCGCCAGCAGCTCGGCCGCGCCGGCATCCGAGCGCGTGGATCGGAGCGTGACGGAGAGCCGCTCGGCGGCGAAGAGCCCTTCAGCCTGGGCCACGTGCAGGGGCAGGTACTCCGGGGACGTGGCCGGCCCCGCCACCGCGATCGTGAGCGCAGCCTGCAGCAGCACGAGCCAGGCGATCATGGTCCGCTCAGCGCCCGGCGCCCGCCACCTCGAACAGCACCCGCGCGATCCGGTCGGCGGCGTCGGGCACCGCCAGGCTGCGGGCGCGCTCGCCCATCGCCGCGAGGGCCGTCCGGTCTCTCAGGAGCCGCGTCACGGCCTCCACGAGGCCTCCAGGCGTCAGCGAGACCTGCGGGAAGACCACGGCGCCTCCCGCGGCCTCCACGAGGCGGGCGTTGGCCGTCTGCTCGTCTCCGCTGGTCCCGGGCAGGGGCACGTAGAGGGCGGGCAGGCCGAGCTGACAGCACTCGTTCACGGTGCCCGCCCCGCTCCGGCCGATGACGAGCGCGGCCGCCGCGTAGACGTCGCGCAGCTCGGCCCCGACGTAGGGGGTGAGCGCGTAGCGCCGGCGCAGCGCCTCCGGCAGCGCCTGGGCCCGCTCGGCGAGCCAGGCCCGGTCGCCCGTCTTCGCGTTGTCGCCGCACTGGTGGATGATCTGGCAGACATCGAGGAGGCGCGGCAGGGCCTCCCCCACGTCCCGGTTGATCCGATGCGAGCCGAGCGCGCCGCCCGTCACGTACACGATCGGCCCGGAGTCGTCCAGGCTGAAGCGGCGGAGGGCGTCCCCGCGCGTGCCGCCGCGCAGCTCCGGACGGAGCGGGTTGCCGGTGAGCACGGTGCGCTCCTTCGGGAACTCGGTGCCGGTGAGCGGGAACGTGAGCGCGATGCGCCGCGCGAAGCGACCGGCCACCCGGTTGGCGAGCCCGGGCACGCTGGTCTGCTCGTGGATGACCAGCGGGATGCGGAGGGCGCGGGCCGCGAGGGCCGGCGGCAGGGCGACGAACCCTCCCGTGGCCAGCACCAGCGCCGGGCGCAGGCGGCGGAGCAGCCGCCAGGACTGGGCGAGGCCCGCGGGCGCGCGCACCGCCAGGTCGGGCACGTTCTGCCAGTCCCAGTAGCGGCGGAGCTTGCCCACCGGGATCGTGTGGAACGGCAGGCCGGCCTCCGGCACGCGCCGCGCCTCGATGCCGGCGCGGCTGCCGATCCAGTGCACGTCCACCCCCGACTCCCGCAGCTTCGCGGCGACCGCGAGGCCGGGGCTCGTGTGGCCGCCCGTGCCGCCGCCAGCTATGACGATGCGCATGGCGGGGTTG
>DATHSW010000288.1:0-34588 GCA_035463855.1 Candidatus Deferrimicrobiaceae bacterium
GCCTTGGTGGCCACGATGTCCCCGGGGCGGAGCGCGTGGAAGTAGAGCGCGGTCATCAGGGAGACCACGGACGAGGACGACGCCTGGTGGCCGCCCACCTTGGTGCCATCGGGATTCGGGCGGGTATTGGCGTGGTGCACCAGGTGGGCGCTCAACCAGAGGACGCGCTTCTGGATGGACTCGAGCACGGCGAGCTGGGCGGCGCTGGCGCGCGGGGACATCGACGCCCACCTTACCCCACGTGCGTGGTCCCAGACCAGGGGGGCGGGATGCGGCGTCAGCCTGGCGACGGCGGACAAGTCTTACACGGTAGTTTCTGCTCCGGGCGGGGCCGGTCGCCCACTTACCTCTCTCGAATCACGCGCTTGCGTCTCACGAGCCGTGGCATGACGCTTGCCGTCATGGAGCCGTGCATCCGGGCTCGTTCAGCCGACCTCGAACCGAAGGAGGCACGGTCATGAGCGTAGGGATCATGCGGCCCGTCCTGGTGGCGGGCATCCTCCTGGCCGCCGGCAGCTACGCGGCGACCAAGGAATGGCAGTGGCAGGCCGATGCGGAACCGGTGCCGGTCGTGCGCGTCGCGGACGAGCAGGACGCGGGCTGGCAGCCCGCGGCCGTGACGGCGCAGCCCGAGCAGATCTTCCAGGACTAGCGGGGCCGCGCCCCGGCCCGAGCCTCCTCCCCTCGCCGATCTGGAAGCGGAACGTCCCGCTGACCGCCAGGGCGGGCGGCGGCACGTGCGACGGCAGGGCCTCAGGCGAAGGGATCGTTCCCCGGGTCTTCGTGCCAGACGTATTCCATGAACCGCGCGGCCTGGCGGGCCATGTCCACGCCATGGAAGCGCGCCACCACCGAGAGCGCCATGTCGATGCCCGCGGAGACGCCCGAGGAGGTGACGAGATCGCCGTCGTCCACCCAGCGGGCCTGGCGCTGCCAGCGCACGCGCGGGCCCTGCTGCACCACCCAGTCCCACGCGATCTTGTTCGACGTGGCGGGGCGGCCGTCCATGAGGCCGGTGCGCGCCAGCAGGGCCGAGCCGGTGCACACGGTGGTGGTGACGGCGGCGCGGCGGCTGGCCGCGGTGAGGGCCAGGAGCAGCGGGGCGTTGTTCACCGCCTGGCGCGTGCCGAAGCCGCCGGGCACCAGCAGCACCTCGTAGGCGGGCGCGTCGGCGAAGGCGTAATCCGCCTGCGTGGTCGGCCCCTCGCCGCTCTTGACCGGGCCGGCCTTCTCGGCGAGCGTCACGATCTCGAAGAGCCGCTGGATGGAGCCGTCGGGGCGGGTCAGGCGGGTCGAGCCGAAGACCTGCACGGGGCCATAGACGTCGAGCACCGTGAAGCCCTCGAAGAGGGCCACCGCAACGCGGCGGGTCACGGGGTCGGCCATCGTGAGCGGACTATACCACCGCCCGTCCCCCTTGAGGGGAGAGGGAGAGAGCGTTGACAAGGCCCCGGGGGGCGGGACACCATGACCGCCATGCGCGTGGTGGACCTGAGTTTCCCCATTGGCCCGCACTTCCGCTGGACGGTGGCGAGCGAGCGCCGATCGACCCACGAGGCCGGGGCCAACTTCCAGTCCACGGTCCTCACCGTGAGCTGCCACGCCTACACCCACGTGGACGCGCCGGTGCACTTCCTCCCGGGCGATCGCGACATCGCCTCGATGCCGGTGGATCAGTGGATGGGCCCCGCCGCGGTCGTGGACCTCACCCACCTCGGCGAGAACGCGGAGGTGACCGCCGCGGATCTCGAGCGGCGCGCGGGCCACGTGCAGCCGGGCGACATCGTGCTGCTGCGCACGGATTGGCCGGCGCGCTGCCATGTCGAGAGCGAGCGCTTCTGGAAGGACGCACCCTACACCGGGCGCGGCGCCTGCGAGTGGCTGGTGGCGCGGGGGGTGAAGGTGGTCGGCTACGACTACCCGCCCGACTACTGCATCCGCACCTCGATCTTCTCGCCCGGCACCCGGATCGCGCGCGAGGAGTGCACCACGCACCACGTCTTCTTCCCGAAGGGCATCACCGTGATCGAGTACCTGACCAACCTGGACCGGATCGGCGCGCCGCGCTGCCGGATCATCGCCCTGCCCCTCAAGGTGACGGGCGCCGACGGCTCGCCGGTGCGCGCGATCGCGCTGGTGGATTGACCACGGTCGCCTCGACGAAAGGCTCGCCATGGACGTGAAGAAGACCCTGCTCAAGCGCATCGCGGTATGGACCGTGCTGGGAGTGGTGGGCGGCGGCGTCGCCGCCGACATGCTCTGGCGCCAGAAGGGCGCCCAGGAGCAGGCCAACCTGCGCGCGCAGCAGACCCAGGAGCTGCAGCAGCTGGAGGCGCAGGTCAAGGCGCTGACCGACCAGCTCGCGGCCGAGCGGCTCCGCCGGGAAGCCCTGGAGCGCTCGCTGAGCGAAGGTCGGAAGTAAGTGCCCCGGCCGGCCGGGCGGCTCGCCGTTCTCCGCTGCGGGGGCCTCGCCCTCGTGGTCGCCTGCGCCCTGCAGACGCTGCCGGGCACGGCCGCGTGGAGCCAGGAGCCGGCCCGGAGCCGGAGCCTGCCCGCCGCGGTCGTGAAGGTGGTGAGCGGCGATACCATCCACGTCTTCGTGAACGGCGACATCGAGCGCGTCCGCTACATCGGCGTGACCGCGCCCGAGCCGGGGGACAGCAGGCCGGAGTCCGGCGAGCCCCTCGGCCGCGAGGCCCTGCGCTTCAATCGCGGCCTCACGAACGCCAAGAACGTGCGGCTCGAGCTGGATGTCCAGGAGCGCGATCCCGAGGGTCGGCTGCTCGCCTATGTGTGGCTCGGCGACGTGATGGCCAACGCGGAGATGATCGGGCACGGCTTCGGCCAGGTCGTCACCGGCGGTCCCAACGTCCGCCATCAGGACACGCTGCTGCGACGCCAGGATCAGGCGCGCGCCGCCAAGCTCGGGATCTGGCGGCTCCCGGGCCCGGCGGCGCCTCCCGCGCGGGGCACCCCGGCCGCCGCGCCCCCGAAGACCGCGCCGAAGACGGGCGGACCTGCCCGCTGAGCCGTCCGATCAAGGGCAACTCAGGACTCGCCTCCGAATCTTGCCCCCGCGCAGCCGAGCCGGTATCGTGCTGCCGTGGGCGCGCGCCTGATCCTGGTCGTGGACGCGGAGGCTGCGGTGCGGCAGTCCCTCATCGACGTGCTGAGCCTGGACGGCCACGAGGCGGACGCGGCCGACGACGCCGACTCCGCCCTCCTGCTGCTCGACCAACGCCGCTACGATCTCGTGATGGCGGACGTCCACATGCCGAACCTGGACGGCCCCGCGCTGCTGGACGCGCTCGCCGAGCGGTTCGGTGATGCCCTGCCCCGCATCGTCTTCCTCACCCGGGGCGCGTTCGATCCCCACTACGGCAGCTTCCTCGCCAACCTGCGCGTGCCGGTGCTCACGAAGCCGCTCAAGCCGGGCCGCGTGCTCGAGCTGGTGGGGCGGCTGTTCGAGCCCTGAGCCGGCGGTGAGGACGCCGCCATGCGCCCACGGCTCATCCTGGTGGTGGAGGACGAGCACAATCTCCGCGAGCTGATCGCCCACATCCTGCTGCTCGACGAGCACGAGGTGGACACCGCGCGCGACGGCGTCGAGGCGCTCTACCGCATCGAGCGGCGGAGCTACGATCTGATCATCAGCGACCTGCAGATGCCGAATCTCGACGGCCCCGGCCTCTACGAGGCCCTGCGCAAGCGGTTCGGCGAGGAGCTTCCCCGGGTGATCTTCGTCACCGGCCACGCCGAGTCCGACCGATTCCTGCCCTTCCTGGCCGAGACCGGCGATCCCGTCCTGACCAAGCCCTTCTCGGTCGAGGACCTCCGCACGCTCGTGGGGTGGGTCCTCGAGACGTGACTGCGTGATCCAGATCAGAACCTGACGCTGTCCGGTCCGGGCGCCGGGCCCGAGTCGAGGTGCAGGCGCTCGAGCCAGAACGTCATCGCCATCTCCTCGAGCAGCGCGCGCGCCTCCGCGAGGTGCTTGTCCGCGCCCGCGCCGTCGCCCGCGCGGCGCGCGAGGCGGGCGAGCCCCAGATGGCAGCGCGCGGCCAGGGGCCGCATCCCCAGCTCGCCCGCCAGGGCCAGCGCCTCCGCGTGGTGGGCGCGGGCGCGCGGGAGGTCGGGAGGCTGCTTCTCGGCGGCGGCCAGGCCGAGCAGCCGCAGCGCGTACACGACGTTGCCGCGCTCCCGGTGGCCCTCCGCCAGCTCGAGCGCCCGCTTCCCTTCCGCTTCCGCCGCGGCGGGCTGCCCCGCCAGCAGGTGGACCTCCCCCCGGTGCGTGGTGATCAGGGAGAGCCGGCCGAAGCGTTGCATGCTCCGCGCCTGACCGACCCCGCGGCCGGCCAGGTCGAGCGCCTCCGTGGTCCGCCCGGTGAGCGCGTAGACGACGGCGAGGTCGCCCGCGAACGGGGGGAAGAACGCGGGCATCTCGGCGCAGAGCGCGATGCCCCGCTCGAGCACGCCCTTGGCTTCCCACATCCGGCCGCGGCGGACCAGGGTGCCGCCCAGCCCGAGCAGCGCGTAGGTGAGACTGTAGGTGTCGCGCCGCTCGCCCGCGAGCCGCACGCCCTCCTCGGCGACGCGCACCGCCTCGTCGAACTGGCCCAGCTCGGCCAGGGTCCAGGCCAGGTGCGAGCGCGTCAACACCGCCGCGATGCCGGGCAGGCCGAAGGTCTCGCCGGTGGCGTGGGGCGGCAGGAGCGCGAGGTTGCGCCGCAGGACGGTGAGCGCCTGGCGGTAGTCGCCGAGGGCCCGGCGGCCGGCGCCGACGTTGTAGTTGCCGACGATCTGCAGCCCCAGGTCCCGCGTCTCCTCGGCGATGACGAGCGCGCGCTCGCCCACGCGCGCGGCCTCGTCCGAGTCGCCGAGCTCCCAGTGGACGTTGCTCTCGAAGGACAGCGCGCGCGCCAGCCGCTCCCGGTCGCCCACGCTCTCCGCGAGCGCGGCGGCTTCGCGCAGGACTGCGACGCTGCGGGCGTGCTGGCCGAGCGGGACCAGCGCGTTGTGCAGGTCGCAGCGGAGGTCGACCGCGGTGGCGCGCGTCACCGGGTCGGCGGGCAGGTGCGCGAGCGCGGCGAGGGCCCGCTCGAAGAACGACACGCTCTCCCAGCTCGCCATGCGCGCCAGGGTCCGGCCGCCCGCCTGGCGGCAGTAGCCGACCGCGCGGTCCCAGACCTCGCCGAGAAAGGCGTGGTGGGCGAGCCGCTCGGTCTGCTCGACCAGGCGGGCGCCCTCGTAGGAGCGCTCGATCGCCTCCAGGATGCGGGCGTGCAGGGAGCGCCGCCGCTCGTGCAGCAGGCTCTCGTAGGCCACGTCGTGCACGAGCGCGTGGCGGAAGCCGTACTCGAGATCCGGGAAGAGCGCGCGCTGGTCGAGCAGGCCGGCGGCCTGGAGCCGGTCGAGCCCGTGGCGCACCTCGTCGATCGGCACGTCGGCGACGGTCTCGAGCAGGCGCGCCGGCACCGTGTCGCCGATGACGGAGCCGGCCTGGAGCAGGCGCTTGTCCTCGTAGCGCAGCCGGTCGATGCGCGCGGCGATGGTGGCGCGCACGGTGGCCGGGACTTCCAGACCGACGATCTGCCGGGTGAGCCGGTAGGCGCCGCGCTCGCCCGCGAGCGCGCCGGTCTCGACCAGGCTCGCCACGCACTCCTCGAGGAAGAGCGGGTTGCCGTTGGCGCGCTCCGCCACCAGGCGCTTGAGCGGGGCGAGCGCCGGATCCTCTCCGAGCAGCGCGGCGAGCATGCCGCCGGCGGCGGGCGGCTCGAGCGCGTCCACCCGCACCTGGGTGTAGCCGGGATGCCCGCTCCAGCGGTCCACGAATTCGGGCCGGTAGGTCGAGGCCACCATCGTGTAGGGCGGCAGCGCGTCCACCAGCGCGGTCATCGCGGCGTGGGTCTCGGAGTCCACCCACTGCATGTCCTCCAGGATCATGACGAAAGGCTGGCGCCGGCCCTGAAGCGTCACGAGCCGGTGCACCGCCCGCATCACATGGCGGCGGCGGAGGGCCGCATCCATCCCGCTGAGCGCGCCGTCCTGCGCCACGCCCAGCACCCAGAGGATCGCGGACACGCCGTCCTCGATCTCGGGATCGAGCGCGCGCAGGCGCGCGGCGACCTTGTCCCGGACGGTCCCGGCGTCGTCGCCGGCCTCGATCTGGAAGTACCGGCGGTGCAGCTCCACGCCGGGACGATACCCGGCCGCGCGCCCGTACGAGACGGCGGGCGCCTCGATGACGAGGCAGCCGCGGGCCCGGCAGCGCCGGGCGAACTCGAGGCAGAGCCGCGACTTGCCCACCCCGGCCTCGCCCACCATCGAGACCACCTGCCCGGTGCCCGCCAGCATCGCGTCGATCGCCTGGTCGAGCCGCTCCAGCTCGGCCTCGCGCCCGATCAGCGGCGAGCGCGCGCGGGGCGAGGCGGCGTCCAGGCGCGAGCGGATGGGCACCGCCCCGCTGATCTCGTGCACTTCGACCGGGGTCTGGAGGCCGCGCACCGGCACCGGGCCCAGCGCCCGCGCGGCCACCCGGCCCCGCACGAGCGCGACGGTGGGCTCGGTGGCGAGGATCGAGGCGGGCTTGGCCATCTGCTCCATGCGCGAGGCCAGGTGCACGGTCTGGCCCACCGCGGTGTAGGTGAACGAGAGGTCGCGGCCGATGGAGCGCGCCACCACCGCGCCCGAGTTGAGCCCCACCCGGATCTGGAGCGGCAGCCCGAGCGAGCGCTGCACCTCGTCGCCGAAGGCGGTGACCTGGGCCTGCATGCGCAGGGCCGCGTAGCAGGCGCGCACCGCGTGGTCCTCGTGGGCGAGCGGCGCCCCGAAGAGCGCCATGATGCCGTCGCCCAACACTTGGTTGACGGTGCCCTCGTAGCGGTGCACCGCCTCCATCATCAGCTCGCGCACCCGATCGATGACCGGGCCGATCTCCTCCGGATCCCGGTCGGCGACCGTCTCGATCATGCCGTGGATGGCGGCGAAGAGCACGGTCACCTGCTTGCGCTCGCCTTCCAGCGCCTCGCGCGAGTCGAGGATGCGCCGGGCCAGATGCGGCGGCGTGTAGAGGCCCGGCGACGCGAAGCGCGCGGGCTCGGCTGAGCCGAGCCGGCTGCCGCACGCGGGGCAGAAGCGGGCGCCGGCGGGGGCGACGTGCGCGCAGCGCGAGCAGGGCTGGCTCATGGGCAGTCGCAGTCTACCATCGCGGCCGGAGCCCGCTTGACAGGGCCCGGGCCGCGCGCCTAGAGTCCCGGCGAGCGCTGAATGGGGTCAGGTCTTACATTCCGACATTCTGGCGCTGGGCGATGAGTCGTCAGGCGCCCGAAATGTCGGAATGTAAGACCTGACCCCGGGCCGGCGAGCGCACGTGCTCGGCGCGGATCCCGACCCCGACCAGGCGGGCGGGCAGGCGCTGCAGGAAGGCGTAGCGGGCGAGGAGCCTGACGAAGAGCGGCGGGGTCAGCCGGCCACCGTCGCCGCCCTGTAGCGCCTGGGTGATGATCCGCCGCTGGACCAGGACCTGCAGGCCCTGGGTCACGCGCGTCGGCCACTGCCGGCGTCCCTGCACGCGGCGCAGGTGATCGGCGCTCGGCCGGCCCGCGCGGAGCGGCTCCCAGAGCAGGTTGGCCGCGGCCACCGCGTCCTGGATGGCCAGATTGATGCCGACGCCGCCGACCGGCGACATGGCGTGCGCGGCGTCGCCGATGCAGAGGAGCCCGGGCCGATACCACTGGCGCAGGCGGTCCACCTTGACCGTGAGCAGCTTGACGTCCTCCCACTCGCGGATCTCGCCGACCCGGTCGGCGGCCCACGGGGCGAGCTGCCCCACCTGGGCCCGGAAGGCCTCGAGCCCGCGGCGGCGGACCTCCGCCGCCGAGCCCTTCGGGATCACGAAGCCGCACTGCCAGTGCTCACCGCGGTTGATCAGGACGAAGATCTGCCCGATGTCGAAGCGGCCCATGGTCGCGGTGGGATCCTGGGGCCGGCGCGAGAGGCGGAACCAGAACACGTCCATGGGCGCGCCGAGATCCTCCACGTGCAGCCCGGCCCGCTCCCGGAGCACGGACATGCGCCCGTCGGCCGCGACCACCAGATCGGCACGCACCTCGAGCGCTCCACCGTCCGTGGTGGCGCGGAGGCCCGTCACCCGCCCCGCCTCCTCGATCAGCCCGGTGGCCGCGGCGCGCATCTCGAGCTGGAAGGTGGGGTACCGCTTGGCGTGCCGGGCCAGGAAGTCGAGAAAGTCCCACTGCGGCATCATCGCGATGAACCGGCACCGGGTGCGCAGGCGCGTGAAATCGGCGATGGTGACGGGAAGATCCCCGAACTGGGCGGTCAGCCGGGGGACCTTCTGATGCGGCATCTGCAAGAACTCTTCCAAAATCCCCAGCTCCCGCATCAGCTCGAGCGTGGAGGGGTGGATGGTATCCCCTCGGAAGTCCCGGAGGAAGTCGGCGTGCTTCTCCAGCACCAGCACCGGCACCCCGGCTCGCGCCAGGAGCAGGCCCAGCATCATGCCGGCGGGGCCGCCGCCCGCGATGCAGCAGCGGACCACTCTCGCCGCGCTGGCCACGGCCCCCGATGCTAGAATGCCCGGGCGCGGGCACCCGGAACCCGGGGCGAACGCCCGCGATTTAGGTTAGGATCACGCAATGAGCAATCCGCACGCATCGCAGGTCAGAGTATATCGCGCGGCCGACGCGCCGCCCGGCGCGCTCGCGGGCGAATCGGTAGCGGTCCTCGGCTACGGGCATCTCGGCCGCAGCGCCGCGCTCAACCTGCGCGACTCCGGCGCGAAGGTCCGCATTGGTAACCGCGAGGACGAGTACGCCGAGCAGGCGCGCGCCGAGGGCTTCGAGGTGGTGCCGATCACCGCCGCCGCCGTGGACGACGTGGTGTACGTGCTGCTGCCCGACGAGGTCATCCCGACCCTGTTCGATGCGGAGATCGCGCCCGTGCTGCGGCCGGGCAGCGCCATCGCGTTCGGCTCCGGCTACAGCCTCGCGTTCGGGCTCATCCACCCGCCGGCGGGGATCGACGTGCTCCTGGTCGCCCCGCGCATGGCCGGCAACACCGCGCGCGCCCGCTATCTCGAAGGCCACGGGTTCTGGGCCTGCGTGGGCGTGGAGGCCGATCGCAGCGGGCGGGCCGAGCAGCGCATGCTGGGGCTCGCCGACGGCATGGGCGTGCTCCGCGCGGGCGCGGTCCAGATGACCGCCAAGGTCGAGGCCACGCTCGATCTGTTCGTCGAGCAGACAGTGGGCTCGGTCCTCGGCATGGCGATCATGATGGCCTTCGAGGTCGCGCGTGACGCGGGGATCCCGGCCGAGGCCCTGGTGCTCGAGATGTACATGTCGGGCGAGATGGAGGCGGTCTTCCAGTCGTTCCGCGAGACCGGCTTCTTCCGCGCCTCCGAGGATCACGGGCCGACCGCGGTGTTCGGCGGCATCACGCGCTCGATCGAGATGGACCGCGAAGCCATGGCGGAGAGCTTCCGCAAGGTCCTCGAGGATATCAAGAGCGGCGGCTTCGCCCGGCGTTTCCAGGAAGAGGCCCAGAACGGCTACCCGATGCTGGAGTTCGCCCGGGCCATGATGCACGGCAACTCGCCGATGACCGCAGCGGAGGACCGGATCCGGCATCTCACCGCTCCCGACTCGTCCGGCGCCGGCACAGGAGGGTCAGCATGAGCTTCGCCCTGCGTATCCTCGCCGTGATCGTGTTCGTCCTGGCGGTGGCGGGGGTCGCCCCGGTGCCGATGACACCGCTCGGGCTCGCCCTCTGGTGCGCCTCGACGCTCCCCCCGCGGAGCGGCGCTCACCCGGGCTGAGCCGGCCGCGGCGCCCGGCGCGCCGCCCCGTCAGGGCTGAAGCCGCGTCCCCCGCCACGAGCCGCCGGTGAACCCGGTCCCGGTGGGCTCGAGCACGCGCGTCCACACCGCGCGATCGTGGACGCGCCCCGGCTGCCCCACCCACAGCTCCACCCGCTCGGCCCAGACGCGGTAGCCGCCCCAGCGCTTGGGCCGCGGAACCTCCACGCCGTGCGTCTGCCTGATCGCCTCGATCTTCTCGAGGAAGGCCCGCCGCGAGGCGAGGGGCCGGCTCTGCTCGCTCGCGGCCGCGGCCACCCGCGCGTCCAGCGGCCGCGTGCTCCAGTAGCGATCCGACTCGGCTGCGGGCACGTGGGTGACCGGACCCTCCACGCGGATCTGGCGCTCGAACACGTCCCAGTGGAAGACGAGCGCGGCGCGCGGGTTGGCGCCCAGGGCCCGGCCCTTGGCGCTCTCGCGGTCGGAGTAGAAGACGAACCAGCCCAGGCCCACGTCGAAGCCGCGGCAGATGACCATTCGAGCCGTCGGGCGGCCGTCGGCGTCCACGGTGGCCAGGGCCATCGCGGTCGGCGTCTTCACCGCGGGCCTGGCCTCCTCGAGCCATTGCGCGAGGAGCGGCAGCGGATCGGCGGGCAGGATCTCGGGGAGCGGCTCGCTCATGGGCGTGTTCTCAGCGGGCGGGCGGCGCGGCCGCGGGCGGCATGCGCACGCGCCACCACATGTTCAGCACGAACAGCGCGGTCCCGGCGAGCTGGCCGAGCCCGCCCAGCGCGATGAGCCACCGCAGGCCGAGCAGTCCCGCCAGCGCCACGCTGATCTCGGCGCCCGCCCGGATCGCGGTCGCGACCGTCATCACCCAGTACACCGCTTCGGCCAGCTCGGGCCGGTAGCGCGTGTCGTCGCGCCCGGGGCGCGGAAACATCCAGGTGGCGACGCCCATGATCATCATGAGCATGAAGCCGACCAGCAGCAGGTGCGCGTGGGCCGTGATGAGCAGGCGGGGCGGATACGTGTCGAGGACGAACTGGCCGACCACGATGTAGGTTCCGACCAGGAGCCCGGCGAGGAGAAACACGAAGCTCGTCTTGATGTACCGCCGGATCAGCGGGGTCATCCTAGTCGGTCCCGCCCTCGGCCAACGCGCTGAGTCCTTCCCAGTCGGTGAGGACGAGCCGATCGCCGTCCTCGCCGAGGAGACCCTCCCGGAGCCAGCGGCTCAGGATCCGGATGGTGGTCTCCACCGTGGTGCCGGTCATGTCGGCCAGGCTCTGCCGGGTGAGGTGGAACGGCAGCGCCACCCCCCGGTCGCTCCTCGTCCCCTCGCGCTTCGCCAGCCGGAGCAAGGTCGCGGCCAGGCGCGCCTCGACCGGATCCACCGCGAGCGACGCGACGGAGTCGTGCGCGGCGCGGAGCCTCCGGCCGATCATGAGCGCCATCTCCTTGATGAACGCGGGGTGCCGCTCGGCGAGCGCGATCATGGAGTCGGCCGGAATCTTCAGGACCACCGTGGGCTCGGTGGCCTGAGCGGACGCGGGATAGGCGCGCTTCTCGATCACCGCGACGCCCCCGAAGATCTCGCCCGGTCCCAGGAGCTCGAGGACCACGTCCTTCCCCGTCTTGGAGTGCCTCACGATCTTCACGTGACCCGATCGCACCAGGTAGAACCAGCGGGGAGCATCCCCCTCCATGAAGATGTACGCGCGGGCTCGATGCGCCTCTTCCAGCGCGACCGCCGCCAGCGACTCGACGTCGCGCTCCGGAATGCCCGCGAACACCGGGTTCCCTCCGAGGAAGGCGGCGGTCTCCTTGGCGGGCATCGGCGGCAGGATAGCACGGGCCTTCGAGGCAAAGTCGCCCCGGGGTGTGGCGCTGGCGCCTCAGGTGTCCAGGCGCGAGCGCCTCCGAAGTGCGCGGATTGCCTACGGTCCCCGGCTGGCACCTCCCGTGCAACATGGAGGGCGAGGAGGACGACCGATGCGCGGACTCGCGGAGCTGCTGTTTCTCGGGCTTCTGGCCGCAACACCGGAGCAGGCGGGGGCCACGCCGCCGATCATCGACGCGCCCACCGTGCTGCAGCGGTCGCCGGCCACGATCCAGGCAACCCTGGGACGGCCCATCCGCACCAAGACGGTGCCCCCGGGGGATTTCCACCTGCCCGAGGGCGGCACTTCGCGGGTCTACGCCGGTCACGGGACCCGGATCGATATCGATTTCGAGAAGGAGCGCAGCACCACCGTCGTCATCGTCTTTCCCGACGCCGCGGTGGCGCCCAGGACCTATGAAGCCGCCCTCGAAGCCGTCAATCTTCGGTCCGGCCCACGGCCCGATATGATCCGGCGGGACCGCCGGGAATGGCACAACCTCGACGGCTACTTCGTGCGCGTGATCGCCGCCTACCCGACGCTCGACCACATCGACGCGATCGTGCTCAGCATCCATCCCCTCCCCTAGCTCGTGCATCCCTATGACCGCCGTCATAGGGAGCCCTGCCGGCCGGCGGTAGCGTGGGGACCAAGGAGGAACGACATGGCTCACGAGTGCAGCTGCCGCCACGATTCGCCGACCGCCCTCGAGACACCCCCTTCGCCCGTCCGCGCCGAGCAGACCGTGGCCGACGTCGCCCAGCACCGTGCCGGGGCGCTCGAGATCATGAAGGAGCTGGGCATCAACCACTGCTGCGGTGCCCATCTCACGCTGAGGGAGGCGGCCGCGGCGGCGGGCGTGCCCCTCGACGCGCTGCTCACCGCGCTGAACGAGCCGCGGAAGACGCCTGCATGATCTCGGGCGACATCACGGTCGCCCGCCTGCTCGACGAGCACCCGGAGCTGATCGAGGTGCTCGCGAGCTACCATCCGCACTTCAAGCAGCTCCAGAACCGGCTGCTTCGCCGGGTCATGGCGCCGCGGGTGACGGTGGCCCAGGCCGCTCGCATGGCCGGCGTTCCGGCGGACGAGCTGCTGGCCGTGCTGCGGCGGGCGGTAGGGGAGCCGCCTCCCGCCGAAGCTCCCTCTCCCTCCCAGGGAGAGGGCCGGGGTGAGGGCGGGATGCCACGCGCGCTCGCGAGCGTGTCGGAGGCCCGCCAGGTACACCTCGACGTGCGCGAGGACATCCGCCGGGGTCAGGAGCCGTTCGCGCGCATCATGGCCGCGGTCAAGGCGCTCGCCGGCGACCAGGTGCTGGCGCTGCGCACCCCGTTCGAGCCCATCCCGCTCTACGACGTGCTCGGCAAGCGCGGCTTCGCGCACTGGACCGAGCGCCGCGTTTCCGACGACTGGTCGGTGTGGTTCTACCGGGACGCGGCCCCGCGCGCGGAGCCGCCCGCGGCGCCCGCGCCCGCCGCGGGCGGCCGCACCGTGCTCGACGTCCGCGGCCTGGAGCCGCCGCAGCCGATGGTGCGGGTGCTGGAAGAGATCGAGCGGCTCGGCCCCGGCGCCGAGCTGGAGGTGCATCACGACCGCCGCCCCATGTTCCTCTACCCCCAGCTCGACGAGCGCGGCTTCGTCCACGAGACCGACGAGCCGGAGCCGGGGCTGGTGCGCATCCTCATCCGGAGGGGAGCGGCATGAGCGCGCCGGCGCGGCCACGGCCGGGGGCCGGCCCCTCGCCACTCGTCCCGCTCGCCTACCTGGTCTGTGCCGCGAGCGCCTTCCTGGTGGCCTCGCTGGGCGTGGCGTGGCTCGGGCCCGAGCTGGCGGGCCACTACTATCATCCGCGGCTGCTCGCCCTCACCCACACGGTCACGCTCGGGTGGATCACCGTCGCGATCATGGGCGCCAGCTACCAGCTCATCCCGATCGTGCTCGAGCGCCCGATCTGGAGCGAGCGGCTCGCCCGCTGGCAGCTCGCCATCGTCGCGATCGCCGTGACGGGCATGGTCGCTCATTTCCATCTCGGCACCTGGCCCGGGCTGGCGGCGGCGGCGGCCCTGCTGGCCGTGGGCATCGCGCTCCATCTCGGCAACGTCGGGATGAGCCTGCGGGGCTTCACCCAGTGGACGTTCACCGCCCGCCTGGTCGTGCTGGCATACGGAGGACTCGCGCTGACGACCCTGTTCGGTCTGGCCCTGGCGATCAACCGCGTCTGGCCGTTTCTCCCCGGTGAGTTCTTCCCGGCCTTGCATGCGCACGTGCAGCTGGCCCTCCTCGGCTGGGTGGCGCCGATGATCCTCGCCGTCGGCGCGCGCGTGTACCCGATGTTCTTCCTCGCCCCCGCGCCGCGGCGCGCGCACACCTTGCTGCAGCTCTGGGGCCTCGCGGCGGGTTTGCCGGCGGTGGTGCTGGGTTTGCTCGGCGTGCCCGGCCTGCTCGTCGCGGGAGCGCTGGCCGTCGCGGTGGCGGCGGGAGCGCACGCGGCCTGGATGTGCGAGATGGCGTGGGGGCGGAAGCGGCCCGGCCTCGACTGGGGGCTCCGCTTCGTGCTCACCGCCACCGCGTTCCTCGCGCCGGCCGCCGTGCTCGGCGTGGCGATGGCCGCGGATCGCCTGGCCGGACCTCGCGTGGCGCTTGCCTACGCCGTCGTCACCCTCGGCGGCTGGGTCTCCCTCACCATCGCCGGCATGATGCTCAAGATCGTTCCGTTCCTGGTCTGGTACCGCACGTACAGCCCGCGGGCGGGCCGCGAGCCGGTGCCGACGCTGGCGCAGATCTCCTGGCCGCGCGCGGAAGGGCTGGCCTACCCGCTCCTCACCGGCGGCGTCGTGCTGCTGGCCGCGACGGTGCTCGTGGGCGAGGCGACCTGGATCCGCGTCGCGGGCGCGGTGCTGGCGCTGGGGGCGCTGGCCTTGGCCGCGGCGCTCGCGCGGGTGCTCGGGCATCTGCGGGCTTCATCTGCGGGAGCCCGGAGATGGCCCCCGCACTCCCTCGGTGGCGGACAACCGTTTACTTCTTTAGGCTCTTCAGCTGCGGGGGCCCAGAAATGGCCCCCGCACTCCCCCAGTCCGCGGTCGCCGCGTGAGGAGCCGCCGCGCTCCGCGAGCCGCATCGCGCCGAGGAGCGCGTGACATGGATGCGCCCGCCTTCGCGCGGAGCCCGTTCATCGCCATCTGGGAGACGACGCGGGCGTGCGCGCTGGCCTGCGTGCACTGCCGGGCCGCGGCCATCCCGCGCCGCGATCCCGGCGAGCTCACCACCGACGAGGGCAAGGCGCTCCTGGACCGGATCGCGGCCTTCGGCGATCCGCCGCCGCTGGTGGTCTTTACCGGGGGCGACCCGTTGAGGCGCCCCGACGTCACGGAGCTGGTGGCCCACGGCACCCGCAGGGGGCTGGTGGTGTCGCTGACCCCGAGCGGAACCGCGGCCGTCACCGAGGACAAGCTCCGGGCATTGAAGGACGCCGGGCTGGCGCGCCTCGCGGTGAGCCTCGACGGCGCCGGAGCGGACGCCCACGACGCCTTCCGTCGCGTGCGCGGCTCCTATCGCAACACGCTCCGGATCATCGAGCATGCGCACGCGCTCGGGCTCGGGCTCCAGATCAATACCACCGTCTGCCGCCAGACCGTCGCGGACCTGCCCGCGCTGGTGGACCAGGTGACCGACTTCGGCGTGCTCCTCTGGGCGCTCTTCTTCCTCATCCCGGTGGGGCGCGCTCAGGCCGATCAGGGCCTCACCGCCGACGAGATCGAGGCGGTGCTCCACTGGGCGGCGGATCTACAGCCTCGCGTGCCCTTCGGGATCAAGACGACGGAGGCGCCGCAGTATCACCGGGTGGTGGGGGGCGGACGACCGTCTGCTTCGCGCATGCGGGCGGGGCGCGCGGTCACGGATGGCAACGGCTTCGTGTTCGTGGATCATCTCGGGAATATCTGCCCGAGCGGGTTCCTGCCGCTGCCGACCGGCAACGTGCGGCGGGACGATCTCGTCGCGGTCTACCGCGAGCATCCGCTCTTCGTCGGGCTGCGGGATCCGGCGCGGCTCGGTGGGCGCTGCGGGCGCTGCGAGTGGCGCGGGCGCTGTGGCGGCAGTCGCGCGCGAGCCTACGCCCTCCACGGCGATCCGCTGGCGGAGGACCCGGGCTGCGCGTATCAGCCGGCCCGCCGGGAGGCCGAGCCATGACGGTCAGTCGCGACCAGGTCACGCAGGCGCTCCGGGAGGTCTTCGATCCCGAGCTCGGGATGTCCGTCGTGGATCTCGGCCTGATCTACGACGTGCAGATCGACGGCGGCCGCGTGCGAATCACCATGACCCTGACCACGCAGGGCTGCCCGCTCCACGACGCGATGACGGAGTGGGTCCGGCAGGCGCTGGGGAGGATCCCCGGTGTCGACGAGGTCGAGGTGGCCATCACCTTCGAGCCCGCCTGGACACCCGAGCGCATCGGCCGGGACGCGCGTCCGTAGCCCGCACGGGTGGCAGCGCCCCACAGTGAGGCGCCGCTGCCCCGCTCCCTCCCTCAAACGCTCTATGACCGGCGTCATATCTGGCTGCGCGTGCGCGCCGCAGACTGTTGATATAGCGAGGGGAACTGCGAGACGCCGCCTTGCGGCACCGGCCTTGCAACCTCGACGGGTAGAGCAAATACATCACCCAGGAGGCGAGCGATGAGACGGGGATTGGGAATCGTGGCGGCGACGGTGACGGCCGCGCTGCTGATCGGGAGCGCAATGATCTGGCAGAGTCAGGCGCGCGACACGGCCACCGAGCCCGCCGCGCTGCCGGAGGTGCAGGCAATCCTGACCTCGGCTCCCCTCGTGCCTCCGCCGGTGGACCGGCCCGGCAACGCGAAGGTGATCGTCAGCCTCGAAACCACCGAAGCCAAGGGCACGCTCGCCGACGGCGTGCAGTACACGTTCTGGACGTTCGGCGGAACCGTGCCCGGCCCCTTCGTGCGGGTGCGCGTGGGCGACGTGGTGCAGATCCGTCTCAAGAACGCCGAGAAGAGCATGCACCCGCACTCCATCGACCTGCACGCGGTAACCGGGCCGGGCGGCGGCGCGGCGGTGACGCAGCTGGGGCCGGGCCAGGAAGGCGCCTTCGAGTTCAAGGCCCTGAACCCCGGGCTCTACGTCTATCACTGCGCGACCCCGAGCGTGCCCGAGCACATCGCCAACGGCATGTACGGGCTGATCCTGGTGGAGCCCGAGAAGGGGCTGCCCCGCGTGGATCGCGAGTACTACGTCATGCAGGGCGAGTTCTACACCAAGGGCAAGACGCTGGCGCCCGGGCTCCAGGTGCTCGACCCGGCCAAGCTGACCGGGGAGCGGCCCGAGTATGTAGTCTTCAACGGCAAGATGGGCGCGCTCCTGGGCGAGGGCGCGGTCAAGGCCAACGTGGGCGAGACCGTGCGGCTCTACGTGGGCAACGGCGGGCCGAACCTGATCTCCTCCTTCCACGTGATCGGGGAGATCTTCGATACCGTCTACACCGAAGGCGCGGTGGGCGGCGGCGCGCCGGCCCGGAACGTGCAGACCACGCTGGTCCCGGCGGGCGGCGCGGCCATCGTCGAGATGACCGTGCAGGTACCGGGGCGGTTCCTGCTGGTGGATCACAGCATCGTGCGGGCGATGGAGAAGGGGGCGCTCGGAGTCCTGGAGGTGGCGGGCGCCGAGCAGCCCGGCATCTTCAGGACGCTGGTGCCGGGTACCCACGGGACGGGCGGGCACTAGCGGCGGCGACCCGCAGGCAACCCCACCCCCTCACCCTGCCCTCTCCCCCTCGCGGGGGAGAGGGTTCGGCTCTGGTTTCGGCTATGATCGGCGCCGTGGAACTCACAGCGTCAGTGGCGCGGAACGCATGGCAGCGGTGGACGCGTGTGACGGTGCTCGTCGTGGCACTGGCACTGGCCCCGACCCCGGTATGGGCCGGGCGGCCTCTCGACACGGAGGACACCGGCACCGTCGAGCCGGGCAAGGCCGAGCTCGAGGTCTCCGGCGACTTCGCCCGGAACCCCGAGGACCGCACCTGGTTCGCGAAGGGTGTGCTGAACCTGGGTGTCGTGCCGCGGCTCGAAGTCCGCATCGAGTCCCTGCTGCTTTCCCTCGAGCCGGACGAGGGGCGCCGCCGCGACGGGATCGGCGACAGCCTCGTCGGGCTCAAGTACCGCCTGCTCGACGAGGCCGACACCGTACCGGCCGTGCTGGGCGCACTCACCGTCAGGCTTCCCACCGGCGATGAGGACCGTGGGCTCGGGGCGGGGGAGGTGGACGTGGGGCTCCTCGCCGTCGCCAGCAAGACGTTCGGCCCGGTGAACCTGACGGGGAACGCTGGGTACACCTTCGTCACCCGCGACCGGGAGCTGGAATTCTGGGCCCTCGCGGCGGCCATCGAGTACCGCGCCACCGCCGCGTGGTCGCTCCTCGGCGAAGTCGTGGGCACCCTGCCCGGTCACCGGGGCGCGGAGATGGTCGTCCTCCGGGCCGGCACCACGTACGCCGTCCATCCGAGGGTCCGGGTGGACACCGGCGTGGGCTTCGGGGTGACGCGCCAGAGCCCGGACGTGCTCGTCACGTTCGGCGTGACGATCGCCCTGTTCTGACGGGAACCCGGACCAACACCGCGCCGCCGCAGCATTCCCGCCCCCTGACCCTGCCCCTACCCTCTCAGCCGAGAGGGATTGCTCGTCTCTATGACCTGGGTCATACGCCCCACTCCGGATCACCTCCTACGCTCCCTCCATCAGGATCCGGCAGCCTCACACGTCCCGACTGGAGGGCAGGCCATGGCCGACAGAGAGAAGGGCAAGGACGAGGAGAAGGTGCCGCTCGCCCAGGTCTTCTTCGACAACATCTTCCTCCTGCTGGTGCTCGGGCTCGCGGTCCCCGTCATCTTCTACACGATCTGGGGACTGTTCGAGATCGCCACCATCCCCGTCGCGAAGTAGGAGATCGCCATGAGCCTGCAGACCCTCAAGGGCGTGTGGTGGAAGAAGGTGGATGCGAGCGAGAAGATCTGGCTCGCGATCGCGCTGCTGTGGTGCCTCATCCTCTTCGCGATGATGCCGCTCTGGCATCTCAAGGGCGGGCAGAATCCCTCCTTCGAGACGTACCGCACCACGCCGGAACAGTACCTGGGGAAGGTCGAAGCGTTCGTGGAGGCGGGGCCCAGGGTCGGCGAGGAGAAGGGCCTGCCGGTCATCGCGCCCGATCCCGCGAAGGACGTCTACATGCTCGGGCGACTCTGGCAGTGGTATCCGGCGCTCAAGCTGAAGAAGGGCGAGACGTACCGCCTGCACCTGTCGTCCATGGATCTCGTCCACGGCTTCTCGCTCTTCCCGTTGAACCTCAACTTCATGGTCCTGCCCGGCTACGAGTACGTCCTCACCATCACGCCGACCAGCACCGGCGAGGTGTTCGTGGTCTGCAACGAGTTCTGCGGGATCGGGCACCACCAGATGGTGGGCAAGATCTCGGTGGAGTAGGAGGCCACTATGGCGACCGAATCCGTCTTCAGGACGTGCGCGCAGACCGGCCTCAAGGTCCACAATCACGCCGAGCGGCTGATCAAGGTCCACGCCGTCGCCGGCGTCCTGGCCATCCTCTTCGGCGGGATCTCGGCCGTCCTGGTCCTGCTGACCCGCTGGCCCGCCGTGCACCTGCTCGACCCGCAGAGCTACTATCGCGCGCTGACCTTCCACGGCATCAACATGCTGATCTTCTGGATCATCTTCTTCGAGATCGCCGTCCTCTACTTCGCGGGGCCCATCGTGCTGGGCAGCCGCCTGGCCTGGCCGCGGATCGGATGGGTGGCCTTCGGCCTCATGGTGGCGGGCTCGCTCCTCATCGACGTGGCGATCCTGTCCGGCCGCGCGGACGTGATGATGACCTCCTACGCGCCGCTGCAGGCCGTCTCCTACTTCTACCTCGGCTGGATCCTCTTCGCGGTGGGCGCGCTGATCGGCGTCTGCAACTTCTTCGCGAGCCTGGTGGTGGCGAAGGCCGAGCGCGCCTACGAGGGCTCCATCCCGCTCGTCACCTTCGGCGCCGCCACCGCCGCGATCATCGCGGTCGTCACCCTCGCCCACGGGGCCATCATCTATATCCCGACGTGGCTTTGGTCTCTCGGGATCATCCAGACCATCGATCCCGGCATCTACCGGCTGGTCTGGTGGGGCCTGGGTCACGCCTCCCAGCAGATCAACGTGGCCGCCATGGTGAGCATCTGGTACCTGCTGGCCACGCTGACGGTGGGGGCCACGCCGGTGAACGAGAAGGTCTGCCGCTCCGCCTTCCTTCTCTACATCCTGTTCATCAACTTGGCCTCCGCGCACCACCTGCTGGTGGACCCGCAGCTGTCCCCGTCGTGGAAGATCTGGAACACGAGCTACGGCATGTACCTGGCGGTGCTCGCCAGCATGGTCCACGGCATGACCGTCCCGGCCTCCGTGGAGGTGGCGCAGCGGAAGAAGGGGTTCACCAAGGGACTCTTCGAGTGGCTCGCCAAGGCGCCCTGGGGCAACCCGGGCTTCGCCGCGCTCGCCCTGTCGCTCGTGCTCTTCGGCTTCATCGGCGGGATCACCGGGGTCACCTTCGGGGCCGAGCAGGTGAACATCATCTCCCACAACACGCTCCGGATCACCGGGCACTTCCACGCCACCGTCGTCGCGGGAACGACCATCGCGTTCATGGGGCTCACGTACTACGTGGTGCCGCTCATCTTCCGGCGCCACCTGATCTCGGTGAAGCTCGCCACCGCCCAGATCTACCTCTTCGCCATCGGCATGACCATCTTCATCGGCGGCATGACCACCGCCGGCTCCTACGCGATCCCGCGGCGGCACTGGGACGTGCAGTTCACCTCCTCGATCTTCCAGCCGCCGGTGGAGGCGGCGGCCTTCGCGTTCCTCGGCATCATGGGCGTGGGCGGGCTCTTCGCGCTGGCCGGCGGCGCGCTCTACGTGGTGATCACGGTGGGCTCCGTGTTCTTCGGCCGGCGCGTGCCCGATACCCCCGGCGCGGTGCCGCTGGCGGCGCTGCCCCAGGACCGCGGCCAGCACGTCCCCATCAAGGGCACCCTGGTGCTCGTCTTCGTGTTCCTGGCCTCCTTCATCATCTACTATTTCCTCAACTGGAAGTGGCTGGCCGCCATCTGGATCGTCAAGTAGGAGGACGCCATGAACCCCGACGCCATCGTCTCCATCGAGGGCCCGGCGCTCCTCCGGTACGGTCACCGCCGGCCGCAGCCGGCTCGCCGCCCGGCGGGCCAGTCCGGCGCCGCGGGCTCGCCGGTCCCGGCGGCCATCCGCCGGCTGGTCGTCGGCTGGCTGGGGCTGGCGCTGGGCTCCCTGGTGATCGCAGGCGTGTTCGCCATGCTGGCGGCCTTCGCGCGGACGCCGGCCGTCCACACCCTCTTCAGCGCCGGCCTGTTCCACCTCGCGCTCACCTCGCACGTGACCTTCGCCTTCACCGTCTGGTTCGTCGCCTTCGCGGGCGTCCTCTGGACCTACGTGGCCTGGCGCTCCGGCTACCCGCTGAGCGTGCCGGCCTCGTGGGCCGCGCTCGCGCTCGCGACGGCGGGCTCGGCCGCCATGGCGGTGCCCGCCTTTCTCGCCTCGGGCAAGCCATACCTCAACGACTACCTGCCGGTGATCGATCATCCGCTCTTCTGGGCGGGCCTCGTCCTGCTCGGCGCCGGCGTGAGCCTTCAGGCCGCAGCGTATCTGACGGCGGCCGCGGCCGCGCTCCTGCGACGCGAGAGCGGACGGGCCCCGGCCGAATCGCCGGAGGGCCTCGCCATGGCCATCGGGGCGCTGGCCGTGCTCGCCGCCGCCGCCGCCTTCGTGCGTGCCGCCGCCCACGTGGATCCCGCCGTACCGTTCGGCTACTCGCTGCGCGCGGTGGTATGGGGCGGTGGCCACATCCTCCAGTTCCTCCACGTGGCCGGCATGGCCGCCGGCTGGCTCGTGGCGCTGGCGGTGGCGGTCGGGGCGGCGCCGCCGGCGCGGCGGGTGGTGCGGTTGCTGCTGGCCACTCTTGCGCCTTTCGCGGTGGCGGCGGGCGCGGTCTACCTCGTGTGGCGGCCGGAGGAGTTGCTGGTCAACCATCTCATCACGATTCTCACCTTCGGCGGGATCGGGGCGGGAGCCGTGCCCCTGTTCTTCATGACGGTGGCCGCGGCGGCCACCGCGCCCAAGCCGTTGCCGTGGGGCAGCCCGCTCTTCGGGGGCACCGTCGTCTCCTTCGCGCTCTTCGCGATCGGCGGGGTCATGGGGCTCATCGGCTTCACCCAGGACACGCGCGTGCCGGCCCACTACCACGGCATGGTGGGCGCCGTGACCCTCTCGTACATGGCGCTGACCCCGCTTCTGTTGGGGCTGACCGGACGGCGCCCGTTGAGCGAGCGCTGGGCGCGATGGCAGCCGTACCTCTACGGCGTGGGCCTGCTCGGCATCATGGCCGGCATGCACTGGGCCGGTGGCCACGGAGCGCCGCGCAAGACCTTCGGATTCAGCTGGGCCAACGCGCAGGCGCTGATCGGGATGAACCTGATGGGCGTGGGCTCGGTGCTCGCCATCGCGGGCGGGCTCGCCTTCGTGATCAACATGGGCCTCCCGCTGCTCAGGCGGCCGCCCCGCGAGGGCGAGTCATGATCGCGGCCTACGTCGAATCGCTCAAGCTGCGCGTCGGGACCTTCATCGGCATGGCCGCCGTGCTCGGCTACGTGGCCACCGCGCCCGCGGGACTATCGCTGCCCGCCCTCGGGCTCCTCTTCGCGCTGACGGTGATGGCGGCGGGAGGCGCGGGCGCCCTCAACCACTTCCTCGACCGCGATCTCGACGCCCGCATGCCTCGCACCGCCCGACGCCCGCTCCCGTCGGGGAGGATCCGCCATGGCTGGCACGTGGTGGCGCTGGGGCTGGGCCTCGTCGCCCTCGCGGTGAGCCTCGCCACGTGGCGCCTCAATCGTCTGGTGGCCCTGCACCTCTTCCTCGGGGCCTTCACCTACGTCGTCGTCTACACGATCTGGCTCAAGCGGCGATCGTGGCTGAACGTGGTGATCGGGGGCCTCGCCGGCTCGTTCGCCGTCCTCGCGGGCGGGGCGCTCGCCCGCCCGGAGCTCTGCCTGCCGCCGGTCATCTTCGCCGCCGTGCTCTTCTTCTGGAGCCCGTCGCACTTCTGGTCGCTGGCCATCGCCTACAAGAGCGACTACGCGGGCGCCCGGATCCCCATGCTGCCGGCGGTGAAGGGCGAGGCCAGCACGGCGCGCAGCATCCTCGTGAACACCATGGGCCTGCTCGTCTCGAGTGTCCTGCCGTTCGCGCTGGGGCTGCTCGGCTGGCCCTACCTGATCGTGGGCGTCGCGGCGGGGGGTGGCCTGCTGCTCGCCCGCAACCTCGAGCTGCTCCGGCGGCCCACCGACCGGAGGCTGGCCCTGGCCAATTTCCACGCCTCCAACCTGTTCCTCCTGCTGCTCTTTCTGGCCGTGGTCCTCGACGTGGGGCTGCGGAGATGGTGACGCGCGTCCTGACTCACCCGCGCTTCGCGCCGGTGCTCATGCTGGCGATCTTCGGCCTGGGGGCCGTGACCGTCGTGTTTCTGCTGGTGGGCCCCGGGCTCGGCGCCTGGGCCGACACCCTGCTGACGGCCTGCTTCGGCTGGAACGCGGAGAGCCGGCACTACCGGCTCGACGCGCTGGTCCTGACGCTGCTCCAGCCCCCACTCTTCGCGACCGTCGTCTTCCTCTTCTACCGGGACGAGCTCCTCGCCTTCCTGAAGTCCCGCGGCGGGCGACTGGTGACCCTGGCCGGGCCCCTGGTCTTCGCGAGCCTCGCCGCGTCGCTCCTCGCCACCAGCGAGATCTCGGCCTCGGGCACGAGCCCGACGTCGGCCACCTTGCCGCCGGCGCTGCGCCTGGGCTCGCCCGCGCCCGACTTCACGCTCATCGACCACCGTGGTCGGCCCGCCTCGCTCGAGACTTTCAAGGGCCGGCCCATCGTGATGACGTTCGTCTACGTCAACTGCCACGCCTCGTGCCCGATCCTGATCGAGCGGCTGAAGGCGCTGGAGGCCCGCAACGCCGACGCGCCGGTGGCCTTCGTCGCGGTCAGTCTCGATCCCGAGCGGGACACGCCGGCCGCGCTCGCCGCGGCCGCGGGCCAGTGGGGACTCGGTGAGCGCTGGCATCTCCTGACGGGTGAGCCCCGGGCCGTGAGGGCGCTGGTCCGAGCCCATCGCGTGCAGTGGGCGCCCCTGCCCGGCGGCGAGATCGCCCACGAGAACGTCGTCACGTTCATCGATCGCCGCGGCCGCCTGGCCTTCACGTATCGGGGCCTCGCCTACTCCGAGGAGCGGCAGGGCGCTGAGCTCGAGCGCCTGCTGGCCGAGCGGGGGTAGTCGTGTACGACCCCAGCCTCCACGGCCCGCGCGGAGTGGGGTCCCGATCAGAGGGGACGTCGCGGTCCTTCCCGGTCGCGCCGCCTTCCCCTTCCCCGTCGGTCTTCCCGGGCGGCGGGGCGGCTCGCGAGCGGCTCCACCGGCGGTGCCTCTTCCGCGCCGGCGCGGCCTACCAGTGGCTGGAAGCGCTGCTGGATCGGCTGGTCTCGGCCCCGCTCAACCCGCTCTACCACACGGGCACCATCGCCGTCTTCTCGCTGGCGGTGGCCCTGGTGACCGGGATCTATCTCTTCCTCTTCTACCGGGTCGGCACCGAGGCGGCCCACCGCTCGATCGAAGAGATCATGGCCCAGCCGTGGGGCATCGGCGCCCTCATGCGCTCGCTCCACCGGTACGCCTCGGATGCGGCGATCGTGGCGGCGGCGCTGCACGGGCTCAAGATGTTCCTGAACGACCGGTTCTGGGGCCCGCGCTGGATCGGCTGGGTGTCGGGCCTCTCGCTGCTGGGCCTCGTCTGGGTGACGAGCGCCACGGGGTACTGGCTCGTCTGGGACATGCAGGCGCAGGTGCTCTCGGTCACCATCGCCAAGCTCCTCGACGTGCTGCCGGTATTCGGCGAGCCGCTGGTCCGCACCTTTCTCGACGCCGGCCGGATCCAGAACTTCCTCTTCTTCCTGGTCCTCTTCATCCACGTCACGATTCCGTTGCTGCTGGGGGCGGCGTACTGGCTGCACATCATGCGCCTCTCGCGCGCTCGCTTCATGCCCCCGCGCGTCGTGCTCTGGGTGACCGGCGCCGCCCTGCTCATCGCCAGCCTGCTGCGGCCGGCGCTCTCGGGGCCGCCGGCGGATCTCGGTCGGCTGCCGGGGACGGTCCCCATCGATTGGTTCTACTTCTTCTACTTCCCGCTGACGCGGCTCGACCCGCGCTGGGGCTGGGGCCTGCTGCTCGCGGCGGGGCTGGCGGCCCTCAGTGTCCCGTGGGTCCTGCGCGGGCGGCCTCCGGCCCGCGCCCGGGTGGAGAACGTCGCCTGCACCGGCTGCACGCGCTGCTGGAAGGACTGCCCCTACGAGGCCATCGTCATGGTCCCGCGCCACGACGGCACGCGCTACAAGCAGGTGGCGGTGGTGAACCCCGCCAAGTGCGTGGGGTGCGGCATCTGCGTCGGCGCCTGCGACTCGGCCGGGATCCTGCTGGGCGATCAGCCGGTGAGCCTGCTGGGCCAGGCGGTCACCGCGCGCCTGCGGACCGTGGCCGCCGCCGCGGGCGGCGGCCCCGTTCTCGTCTACGCGTGCCGGCTGATGCGAAGCCTCGCGGGCCGGCTCGATCGCGACGGCACGCTGACCGCGCTGCCCTGCGTCACCGTGATGGGCCTGCCGTGCGTCGGCACGCTTCATCCCGACATGATCACCAAGACCCTCGAGGCCGGCGCGGGCGGCGTGTTCGTGGCGGGCTGCGTCCCCGAGGACTGCCCGTTCCGCGAGGGCAGCCAGTGGCTGACCGAGCGGCTGACCGGGCAGCGGCTGCCGGCGCTCAAGGCCATTCCGGAGGGCCGCCTGCGGGTGCGCTGGTACTCGCCGGTCGAGGTCGGGCGCTTCGTCCGCGACGTGGGCGAGTTCCAGCGCGACCTCGCTCGGCCCGCGCCCGCCCGGGAGGAGCCCGGCCGATGACCGCGCCGGTCGTCGAGGACCGCCGCCCGCGCCCCGGCCGCCTCGTGGGCTTCGCGCTGCTCCTGGGCGCCGTCTCCTGGGGCCTCGGGGCGTTCGCGGCCTATCCCTGGGCGGGCTCGGATCCGGGCGCGGCGATGATCCGGGTCGCCTTCAAGCACGTGGCGGCCTTCGAGCACGCAGGTCCCGTGCGCTCCCAGGAGGAGATCGAGAAGCTGCCGCGCCACATGCGGCCGACCAGCCCGGAGCGGGCCCAGACCGGCCGGCGGGTGGACACGGTGCTCCGCGTGGAGCTCGACGGCCGCGTGCTGCTCGAGCGGCGCTACTCGCCGGGCGGCCTGCGAGGGGACGGGCCCACCTTCGCCTACGAGGAGCTCGCGGTGCGCCCCGGCCGGCACCTGCTCCACGTGACCCTGGCCGACGAGGCGGAAGCGCGCGCCGGCGCTACCCCGCCGCGGCGCTGGCAGCTCGAAGAGGAGGTGGCGATCGCCGGAGGGCAGGCGCTGCTCGTCGAGTTCTCGGAGGACACGGGCCTCGTCCGCCGCGACTAGCGGGCCGAGCTCCGCTCGCCGGCTCCCTCACCGGACGTGGTGAGCGTCGCGATGATCTGGTCGCAGAGGTGGACGTTCTCGGCATGGAGCGACCGCATCTGCCGCAGGAAGCCGTCGGTCTCCCGGTCCAGATCTTCCTCCAGGATCCGATCGAGCCGCTTCACGACCGGCGCAGTCGCCGATGTCGAAGACGGCGGGACCACCGGGCAGCGCCTCGAGCGCCTCGCCGAGCTCCGTGGCCGGCACCATCGGCCTGGTCGGCACCACCAGGTCCAGGTCGTGGAGCTTCGCGTCCTCCCCCCGCCCGCCGCACGAGCGCGCCGTCCGGATAGAGCTCCTCCACCGTGGCGCCGAGCAGGATCGTCACGTTTCGGCGCGCGCGCAGGTTGGCGACGTGCTGCCCCCGCAGTCTCACCCCAAGCTCGGCCGCGAGCTCCCCGCCGGGCTCGCCACCCCTGCTCCCCATGGCGGTGAGCGCGGCCGCACGGCGCCCGGGCCGTAGCCGCCAGTGCTGCCACATCGCGCCGCTCTCTCACCATGGCGTGTGCGCTCAGAGGCCGTCAAGCAAAGCGTTCTCCCACCCGCTGTGGACAAGAGAGGCGCCAGTTCGCCCGGGCACGGGTTCTGCTAGTCTACTCTCGGGATACCCACCAAGCTGCCAACCGCCAAACGAGGGATGAATGCGGACCGGGCGGACGGGAGTCGGCCGGCGGATCAATCTCGCCATCGGTATCGGGTTCGCCCTGGTGCTGGTGGTGGGGGGGATGTCCGTGCTCCTGGCGTGGACCATCTCGAGAGGGGTGGAGAAAGGACGGCAGCAAGGCCTCGAGGTGGAGGCCATCGATCGGATCCACAGCATCGCTTACCATTTCGTCGGGGATCTGCACCTCGTTCTCCGAGGCGGTCGGATTCCTGGGCACCAACCTCCCGAACAGCTCCTCGAGGCGCTAAACCGCGAGATCGCGGCTTACGAGGTCCTGGAGCATGCCCAGGGGGGGCACGAGTCCGGTGAGGAGCTGGAGCGGCTTGATCGGTTGAAGTCGCTGCTGACCCGGCTGGAAGCTGCCTCCTTGAAGGTGAGCGCCGCATCCGCCCTGACGCGCCCTCCGGCTGCTAGCGAGTTGGCCGTCCTCAACGTATTGGCCCACAACATGTCCGATGTCATCGAGGAGCTCCACGTTCTGCACCGGAAGAAGTTCCAGCGCGCCACCGACAGTAGCCAGCAGGGGATGCTCCTGATCTCCGCCCTCTACGTAGCTTTTGCCGTCGGCGGCGGGCTGTTCCTTCTGCTCGGCGACCGCTTCCTCTCCCGCACGCTGGTCTTGCCCATCACCCGCCTCGCCCAGGCCGCCCTCCAGATCGCCGGCGGAGACCTCGCCCAGCGCGTTCCCGTCCGCTCGAGCGACGAGGTGGGGCAGCTCTCCCGGGCGTTCAATCTGATGGCGGAGCGTCTGGAGACGCACGAGGCCGAGCGGGTGAACTTCGAGGCGGAGCTGGGGCGCCAGGTCAAGGAGCGCACGCGCGAACTGGAGCAGACCGGTGCGAGGCTCCAGGCCACGCAGGTCCAGCTGGTCCGGTCCGAGCGGATCGCCGTGACGGGCCAGATCGCAGCTGGTGTCACGCACGAGATCCGCACACCCCTCAACTCCCTGGCGATCAACGTCCAGTTGCTCCGCCGAGATCTCTCCGGGCAGGCCGCCCCCGCGTTTCTGCGGGAGGCCCTCGGCACCCTGGCCATGGTGGAATATGAGATCACCCGGATCAACCGGATTCTGGAAGAGTTCGTCAAGTTCGCCCGTCTCCCGGCACCCCACTTCGAGCCGGTCGAGGTCGGCGCCCTGCTTCAGGAGATCCTGGGGCTCCTGGGCCCCGAGGCGGCCGAGGCCGGAGTCCGCCTTGAAGCCCGCGAGCTTTCGCCACCCGCCGTGGTGAGAGGGGATTCTGACCAGCTCCGGGAGGTCTTCCTCAACCTTGGCCAGAACGCTCTGCAAGCCATGCCCAACGGCGGCGCCCTCGGCGTGGAGGTCGCCCGGGACGCCGGCTGCGTGCAGATCGCCGTGACGGACTGCGGGCCGGGAATCCAAGAAGCGGAGCGGGAGACGATCTTCCTTCCTTTCGTCAGCTCCAAGGCTGACGGGCTCGGCCTTGGGCTTCCCATCGTCAGGCGTATCGTCGAGGAGCACGGAGGAAGCGTGTCGTGCCAGAACCGGGCGGGCGGGGGGGCTGTCTTCGTTGTCCGGCTTCCTGCTGTCGCCGCGACGGACGGTTGAGGCGTGGAACACCTCATTGTCGTGGCCGAGGACGATGCCCCAACCCGCGAGAGCATGAGGCGGGCCATGACGAGAGCCGGGTACCGGACGCTGACGGCAGCAGACGGTGCGGGGGCCCTCGCCATTCTGCAGTCGGAATCCGTCGATGTCCTTATCACCGACTTGAAGATGCCAGTCATGGACGGGATGACCCTTCTCGAGCGGGTCCGCGCCGATTTCCCGGAAACGGTCGTGATCATCCTCACGGGCTTCGCCACCGTTGGCCTCGCCGTCGAGGCGATGAAGAAGGGCGCCTACGACTTCCTCACCAAGCCGATCGATCTGGACAAGCTCGAGCTTCTGCTCCGGCACGCCGCGGAAACTCGAAGACTGACCCAGGAGAATCGGGATCTCAGGCTCCGCCTGCACGAGACCTCGAGCCTCAAGCAGCTCCTGGGCCGCTCCGCCGCCATGCAGAGGCTCGGGGAGGCGATCCAGCAGGTGGCCGCCACCGACGCGGCGGTCTTGATTCTCGGGGAAAGCGGCACCGGCAAGGAACTGGCGGCGCATGCCATCCACCATGGAGGGCGCCGGGCCGAACGGCCCTTCATCAAGGTGAGCTGCGCCGCGCTTCCCGAGGGGCTGCTGGAGTCGGAGCTGCTCGGGCACGAGCGCGGGGCCTTCACCGGGGCCCGTGATCGGCGGAAGGGACGGTTCGAGCTGGCCCACGGTGGGACGCTGTTCCTGGATGAGGTGGGAGACCTGAATCCGCAGACCCAGGCCAAGCTCCTTCGCGTTCTCCAGGAGCAAGAGTTCGAGCGGGTGGGCGGGACGGAAACCATCCGCGTGGACGTTCGGCTCATCACCGCGACCAACCGAGATCTGGAGGGTCTCGTGGCCGAAGGCACGTTCCGCGAAGACCTCTACTACCGGCTCAACGTCGTTCCCCTTCGCATGCCGCCCCTGCGCGAGCGCGGGGAGGATATTCCGATTTTGGCCGCGCATTTCCTCCACTTGTTTGCCGAGCGGTGGGGCAAGCCCGTCCCGGAAGTGACGCCGGAGGCACTCGTGCTTCTTTGCCGCTACTCCTGGCCCGGCAATGTCCGAGAGCTTCAGCACGTGGCGGAGTCGATGCTCGTGTTCTCCAGGGGTGATCCGATCGCGGTCCACGACCTTCCTCCTGCCATTCGGGGCGACGATCGGGCCCCCGATTCGGCGGACCGTCACTCCGGAACGGCGCTGCGGGATCTGGAGCGCCAGGCCATCACCCAGACCCTGGTTGCCACCGGGGGGAACCGCCGAAAGACCGCCGAGATCCTGGGGATCGGACTCAAGACCCTCTACCGGAAGATCCAGGAGTTCGGCCTGCAATAGCTCTTTGTCGTTTTGACCGATGGCGGCGAGGCCACGAGCCGAATTGACAAGCCTCCTCGCTGTCGCTGCCGCCAGGTTCCCGTCCCCGTGTCAACGAACACCGCGAGCCCGAAGGGGGTTTCCGCCCCGCAGCGGCGCGGCTGCCGATCTGGCACGCGGAGTGCTCCCTCAGCACCGGGACGCGATGCGACAACCCGATTCGATTCTGGTGGTGTCGCCTGACGTGGCCACGCTACAGGCCCTGACCCGGGCGCTGCTGCGGACTGGCCTGCCGGTGGCCTCGGGCCTCGGCTGGGCCGAAGGAGAGTCGCGGCTCCAGCGGATCCCGGTGTCTCTGCTCCTGGCCGATGTCGAGGATCTCGGTCTCGAGGAGATGGAGAGGCTCCGTAGGCTGCACGCCGAGTTTCCGCACGTAGGCGTGATCGTGCTGGCTTCGCTCCCCCCAGCAAGGGTCGAAATGGCCAAGACTGAGGGCCTAGTTCTGGCCGTCCTCGAAAAGCCGATTGCTCTCGGAAAACTGGAGGAAGCCGTGAGCTTCGCCCTTTCCCGCAAGGCCTTGCATTGAAGATCTTCATCGGCCTCGCTCTGGTGGCGGCGTTCGTCCTGGCATGGGGCTGGGTATTCCTGGTCGAACCCGCGGTGAAGCAGCCCATCGAATTCCCCCACAAGGCGCACCTCGAGCTGAAGGATCCCAAGTTCGAGTGCACGACCTGCCACGACCGGGCGGAGAAGGGCGCCGCGGCCGGGCGCCCCTCGACGAAGAAATGCCTCTCGTGCCACTCGAGCGGGGAAGCCAAGAGCGCCGAGGAAAAGAAGCTCCAGGCGCTGGGGGAAACCGGGAGGGAGATCCCGTGGCAGCGCGTCTGGCGGCTCCCGCCCCACGTCTTCTTCTCTCACCGCACCCATGTGCTGCGGGCAAAGGTGAAGTGCCAAACCTGCCACGGGCCGATGGAGACCCTGACCCGCCCGCCGGCCCGCGCCCTCAAGAAGCTCACCATGAACGACTGCATCGGCTGTCACGAGCAATGGCAATGGCCCAAGGAGGCCGGGGAGACCAAGCAGCGCGGGGCAGTCGCGGGGGCGAAGGAGCGCGAACCGGGGCCGGTGACGCCAGCGGTCGTCAGGCGCGTGTCCACCGACTGCATCACCTGCCACAGGTGAGGCCAAGCCATGCGCATGACGCGACGCAGATTCCTCGGGGTGATAGGTGGAACGGTGGGCACAGCAGCGCTGGTCCGGGGGACGCTGACCCAGGCCGAGCAGGCGGGTGCGGATCTGAAACGGTGGGCCACGCCGGAGGAAGTTCTGGTTCCCTCCATCTGCCAGCAGTGTCCGGGCGGCTGCGGGCTTCTCGTCCGAACACTCGACGGCCAGGTGGCGGGAATCTCGGGCAATCCGCTCCATCCCATCAACCGTGGCGGGCTCTGCCCCAAGGCCTTTGGCGGGCTCCAGGCCCTCCACGATCCCGATCGGCTGAAAGGCCCGATGGCGCGCGACGGGGAACGCGGGCGCTTCCGCCCCGTCGAGTGGGACGCAGCGCTCTCCATGGTGACCGCCCGGTTGTCTGACCTGAGAGCCAAGGGCCTCTCCCACACGGTAGCTATCCTGGGAGGGCAGTATCGCGGCCATCGGAACATGCTCTGGCAACGCTTCGCCGAGGCCTACGGAACCCCCAACTACATCCGGGCCCGCTGCCTGCCGCCGGAGAAACCCGCCCTCGCCCATCAGCTCATGCAGGGGGTCACGACTCCCCTGGGCTACGACCTTGCCGAAGCCCAGTTCATCCTCTCGTTTGGCGCTGGCCTTCTCGAGGCCTGGCTCGGCCCGGTCCACGCTTCCCAGGCGTTCGCCCGTCTCCGCCGCAGCGGGGAGCGCCCTCGTGGCCGGTTCGTCCAGGTGGATCCCAGGCGCTCGGCGACCGCGGTCAAGGCGGACCGGTGGGTTCCCATCGTTCCGGGCACCGACGGCATCCTCGCTCTCGGCATCGCAAATGCGATGATTCGCGAGGGGCTCTACGACCAGGAGTTCGTGGCGGCCCACGCCTCGGGCTTCGAGGACTGGACGGACAGCGCGGGACGGCGTCTCGCGGGGTTCAAGAGCCTGGTCCTCAACGAATACGGACTCCTCAGCGTCTCGGCAGCCACGGGTGTTCCCGTCAAGACCATTCTCGAGATCGCCCGCGAGCTCGGGACAATCAAGCCCGCCATAGTCGTCGGCGAGCGCGGTCCGGCCTACGGCCCCGACGATCTCCACACGCGGATGGCCATCCACAGTCTCAATGCCTTGATCGGGAATATCGGCGTCCGGGGCGGGCTCCTCATCCAGGGGGACCTACCCCTGGCCCCGCCTCCGCCGGTTCGACAAGACGAGGCCGGCAGAAGAGGCGCCGCGCAGCCCCGCCTGGACGGGGCCGGCCGGGGGGAGTATCTCCTCGCCTCCGATGTGCCGCAGGCTCTGCCTGGGCGGCTGCTGACGGGGCCATCGTCTCCCGTCAATGCTCTCTTCCTGTTTGCCACTAATCCCCTCGCCAATCATCCCGCGAAAGAGGACTTCGCCCGGGGGATGAACCGCATCCCCTTCATCGTCAGCTTCTCGCCGTTCCTCGATGAGTCGAGCTCCATGGCCGACCTTATCCTCCCGGACCACACCTACCTCGAGCGGTGGCAGGACGACCAAGTTACCCACCTGGCGGGCTTTACGTGCTTCAGCGTGGCGCGCCCGGCGGCCGCGCCACTCCAGCAGACCCGCAACACCGCCGACGTGGTCCTCCAACTCTCGAAAGCGCTGGGCGGGAGCGTAGGCGAGAGCTTCCCGTGGGAGAAGTACGAGGACGTCCTCTATGAGAGCGCCCGGGGGCTCTACGACGCCCGCCGCGGCTATGTGGTTACGGTCCACGCGGAAGAGTCGCTGAGAAAGATCCTGGAGCGCCAGGGCTACTGGACGCCGGAGTTCGAGTCTTACGACGACTTCTGGGACGCGCTCACCAAGCGCGGCGCCTGGTGGGATCCCACCGGGCTGCCGGTCAGTCGAAAAGCGCTCCTCAGGACGCCGTCGGGGAGGTTCGAGTTCTACTCGACCGGCCTCAAGCGGCTGGTGGACGAGGCCGTGAAGCGAGAAGGCAAGGCCGAGGCCTTCGTGCGCGCCCTGGGTGGGCGGGACCGGGGGGATCTGCTCTACCTCCCCGCGGTGGCCATGCCCTCGCGCTCGGAGCCGGGGGCCTTCCCTCTTCGTCTCAACACCTACCGCCTCATGAGTCGGCCCGGGGGAGGCGGGAGAAACCAGCCGTGGCTCCTGGAGCAGCCGGCAGTCCACGTCCGCGCCTCCTGGGAAGGGTGGGCGGAGATCCATCCCAAGACGGCAGCGGGGTTGGGGGTCAAGGACGGGGACCAGGTGTGGGTGGAATCGCCCAAGGCCCGGGTCAGACTCAAGGCCAGGCTCTACTCCGGCACACCCCGCGACGTCGTCCAGATCCCGCTCTTTGGCGGGGAGGGGCCCAATCCCAACGACCTCATCGCCAACGAGGTCGATCCCTTCAGGGGCTTCGGCCTCCTCAACACGACCCGGGTGAAGGTCTCCAGGGGCTAGGGAATGGCGCTCTGGGGGATGGTCATCGATCTGGATCGCTGCACGGGCTGCCAGGCCTGCGTCATGGCCTGCAAGGCCGAGAACAACATCCCCGCCGTCGGGGCCAAGGAGGCCGCCCGGGGACGGATCATCAGCTGGATGCAGGTGCTCACCGAGGAGGACGAGGAGCGCGAGAAGATGCGTTTCCTGCCCCGGCCCTGCCTGCAATGCGACGATCCGCCATGCACCAAGGTCTGCCCCGTATACGCCACCTACCGGAACCCGGAAGGCATCGTGGCGCAGATCTACGCGCGGTGTATCGGCTGCCGCTTCTGCATGGCTGCCTGCCCGTACAACGCGAAATACTTCAACTGGCATCGCTACCAGAAGGACGCCCCCGGACAGAACCCGGACGTGTCCATCCGTCCGAAAGGCGTCGTCGAGAAGTGCACCTTCTGCCACCACCGGCTCCAGAAGGCCCGCGACCGTGCTCTGACTGAAAAGCGGGAACTGCTCCCGGGAGAGTACGTGCCCGCCTGCGCCGAGGCCTGCCCCGCGCGCGCCATCGTCTTCGGCGATCTCTCCGATCTCGGGAGCGAGGTCGCTCGCCTGGCCCGAAGCCCCCGGGCGTTCAGGCTCCAGGAGGAACTGGGGACGAAGCCCAAGGTGGTCTACCTGGCCGAGGGAGAAGGTCGTGGCTGAGCGGACCGACAACCTTGACGCTCCCCTCCTCGCCCCCATCGAGCGAACTGGACCGGGCTTCTACTGGAGCGCGGGGGCGCTCTCGGTTCTGGTGCTGTGGGGGGCCGTTGCGTACTGGAGCCAGTTCAGCGAGGGGCTCGGGGTCACCGGTCTTCATCAGCCCGTCTCCTGGGGATTCTATGTCACCAACTTCGTCTTCTTCATCGGGATCAGTCATGCCGGGACCCTCATCTCGGCCATCCTGAGGCTGTCCAAGGCCGAATGGCGCCGCCCCATCACGCGGATGGCGGAGGTGATCACGGTGATGGTCCTCTTCATCGGCGCGGGGCAGATCCTCGTGGACCTGGGGCGTCCGGATCGAATGCTGAACATCATCCGCTACGGCC
>DATHSW010000289.1:0-19574 GCA_035463855.1 Candidatus Deferrimicrobiaceae bacterium
GTTGTGGGCGTCCAGGGTGTCGATGTTCTGAAAGCTACCGATCCTGATCGTGCCGCCGCGCTTGGGCGTCTGCCCGTGCGCGGGCCCGGGCGCGCTCAGTGGCAGCCCGGCCGCGAGTCCGGCCGCGGTGACGCCCAGGGCCTGGAGCATGGCCCGGCGGGTCACGGGATCGTGGACCCACGCGCCCTCGCGCAGCTCGCGGTTGACTTCCTCGAACCCATCGCGATTCTTCATGACGGTCCTCCTTCGGTGTAGAGGTAGCACGCGACGGCGTGGCCCGGCGCCGCCTCGCGGAGAGCGGGCTCCGCCTCGTCGCAGCGGGCCATCCGGTGGGGACAACGGCTCGCGAAGCGGCAGCCTCGCGGCAGGTCGATCGGGTTGGGCAGCTCGCCTTCCAGCAGCCGGGTCGGGTCGTCGAAGATCGACGTCGCGCCGTCGCCCACCGCCGGGATGGCGGCGAGCAGCGCCTGGGTGTAGGGGTGCAGCGGCTGCTTGAACAGGAGGCCGGTCGGCGCGACCTCCACGAGCTTGCCCAGGTACATCACCGCGACCCGGTGGCTCACGAAGCGGATCACGCCGAGGTCGTGGGAGACGAAGAGGTAGGCCAGGCCCAGGCGCTCGCGCAGGTCCACGAGCAGGTTCAGGATCTGGGCGCGCACCGAGACGTCGAGCGCGGAGACCGCCTCGTCGGCGACCACGAGCCGCGGGCCCGCCGCGAGCGCCCGGGCGATGCCGACCCGCTGCCGCTGGCCGCCGGAGAGCTCGTGCGGGTAGCGGTGGACGTACTCGGGCGAGAGCCCCACCATGTCGAGGAGCGCGCGCACCCGCGCCTCGACCTCCGCGCCCTCCGCGATCCGGTGCACGCGGATGGGCTCGCCCACCATGCGACCGACCATCATCCGCGGGTTGAGCGAGCTGTAGGGATCCTGGAAGACGATCTGGACTTTTCGGCGGAAGGGCATGAGCTGTCCGGCGGACCGCGCGGTGATGTCCTCCCCCTCGAAGAGGATGCGGCCGCGGGTCGGGTCGATGGCGCGCAGGACCAGCCGGCCGGTCGTGGTCTTGCCGCAGCCCGACTCGCCCACGAGCCCGAGCGTCTCCCCGGGCTCGATCGCGAAGCTCACCCCGTCGACGGCGTGGACGACGCGGGGGGCGGCGCCCGGCCACAAGACGGCCAGCGGGTTACCGCGGATCGGGAAGTGCTTGACGAGGTCCGAGACCTCGAGCAGGGGCGGGGCCGGGGTCACGACACCCCCGCGAGATGACAGGCGGCCGCGTGGCCGGCCGCGAGGGATCGGAGCGTCGGAGCCTCGGCGCTGCAGCGCGGCTCGGCGATGGGACAGCGGGGATGGAACCGGCAGCCCGACGGCAGCGCGCGGAGTCCCGGCATCATCCCGCCGATGGCGCCGAGCCGGCCATTGCCGTCGAGCCGGGGCAGGCACTCGATGAGCCCGCGCGTGTAGGGGTGGGCGGGGGCGCGGAAGAGCGTGGCGACCGGCGCCTCCTCGACGACGCGCCCGGCGTACATGACGAGCACGCGATGGCACATCTGCGAGATGATCCCGAGGTCGTGCGAGACCAGGAGCACCGCCACTCCGAGCTCGCGCGCGAGCCGCCGGATCAGGGCCAGGACCTGGGCCTGGATCGTCACGTCGAGCGCGGTGGTCGGCTCGTCCGCGATGAGCAGGCTCGGCGTGCACGAGATGCCCATCCCGATCATCACCCGCTGCGCCATGCCCCCGCTGAACTGGTGGGGATAGTCGCGGGCGCGCGTCCGCGGCGAGGAAATGCCCACGCGACCCAGCGTCTCGACCACGCGCTCCTTCAGCGTGCTCCGGGGCTCGGGCAGGTGGAGCGCCATCGCCTCCAGCATCTGATCGCCCACGCGGAACACCGGGTTCAGCGAGGCGCTCGGGTTCTGGAAGATCATCGCGATGTCCTTGCCGCGGATGCGGGCGAGCGCGGCCTCGTCGAGGGCGAGCAGGTCGCGCCCCCCGAACCGGACCTCCCCGGCGACCCGGCCCGGAGGCCGGCGGATCAGGCCGAGGATCGCTTCCGAGGTCAGCGACTTGCCCGCGCCCGACTCGCCCACCAGCCCGACGATCTCCCCGCGCCGGATCTGGAAGCTCACCCCGTCCACCGCGCGCAGCGGCCCGTCCTCCGAGCTGAACTCGACGGTGAGGTCTCGGATGTCGAGAATCGGGTCGGAGCCGGTCACCGGCGCATCCGCGGGTCGAGGGTGTCGCGCAGCCCGTCACCCAGGAGGTTGAGGGCGACGATGGCCAGCATGAGCGCGATGCCCGGAATGGTCGAGACGTGGGGCGCCATCACGATGAAGGTCTGGCCCTCGGCGATCATGCGACCCCACGCCGGCGTGGGCGGCGGCGGGCCGAGCCCCAGGAACGACAGCCCGGACTCGGTGATGATGGCGCCGGAGACCCGGAGCGCGCCCTGGACGATGATGGGGGCCAGCACGTTGGGCAGCACGTGCTGGAAGATGATCGCGAAGCTGCCCACGCCGGCCAGCCGGGCCGCCTCGATGTAGGGCTCTTCCTTCACCGCGAGGACGTCGCCGCGCGTCACCCGCGCGAACGGGGCGATGAAGCCGACCGCCACCGCGATGATCACGTTGCGCACCCCGAACCCCATCACCGCCATCATGGCGATCGCCAGGATGATGATCGGGAACGCGAAGAGCCCGTCCATGATCCGCATGATCACGGTGTCCACGATCCCGCCGTAGTACCCGGAGATCAGCCCGAGCGTCACCCCGATGACCATCGCCAGCACCACCGCGACGAGGCCGACCACGAGGGCCACGCGCGCCCCGTAGATGATCCGGCTCATGATGTCGCGGCCGAAGCTGTCGGTTCCCGCCCAGTGGGCCGCGGACGGCCGCTCGAGGGGTGTGCCCACGCCCTGGGCGATCGGATCGTAGGGCGCGAGGACCGGCGCCAGGATCGCGGTCGCGACGATCGCGAGGAACACGACGAGCCCGAACACCGCGCCGGGGTTTCGCGCGAACCGCCGCCACCAGCGGCCGACGCCGGTCCGCGCGCCCGGCATCGCGGCCGTCGCGACCGCGGGGGCGGGCACGCCCAGGGGCTGGGCCACTAGGCCACCCGGATCCGCGGGTTGAGGAACGCGTACAGGAGGTCCACCAGGAGATTCACCACCACGACCGCGAAGACCCCGACCAGGATCGCGCCCTGCACCACCGAATAGTCCCGGTTCAGGATGGCGCTCACGGAGAGCCGGCCCATCCCCGGGATCGCGAACACGGTCTCGGTCAGCACCGCGCCGCCCAGCAGGGTCCCGAACTGCAACCCGATCACCGTCACCACCGGGATGAGGGCGTTGGCCAGCGCGTGCTTGTACACGAGCGCGGCCCGGCGGACGCCGCGGGCCCGCGCGGCCTTGACGTAGTCCTGATCGAGGACCTCCAGCAGGCTCGACCGGATGATCCGGGCCACCAGCCCCGAGAAGAAGGTGCCGAGGGTCACCGCGGGCAGCACGAGCCGCCAGAGGCCCTGGGAGAGATCCGTCCACGGGTGCACGTAGCCCATCGCGGGAAACCAGCCGAGATACACGCTGAAGACCCAGATCAGGATGATGCCCTTCCAGAAGGCGGGCATCGAGTAGACGAAGATGGCGAAGCCCATCGACCCGTAGTCCCAGGCCGAGTCCTTCCGCATCGCGGCGATGAGGCCCGACGGCACCGCGATCAGGATGCCCACGATCACGCTGGCCGTCACCAGGGTCAGGGTGGGAATGAACGCGTCGAGCACCAGCGTGGAGACGCGCTCGTGATTGAGGAAGGAGTCGCCGAGATCGCCGGCGAGGACGCTGCGGATCCAGATCAGGTACTGGACGACGATGGAGCGGTCGAAGCCGAGCTCGCCGCGGAGGCGCTCGTAGGCCTCCTGGGTGAAATCGTCGCCGAGGCGCATCAGGACGGGGTCGCCCGGGATCATCCGCATCAGGGCAAAGATGATCACCGAGACCGTGAAGAGCACGGCCAGGGTCTGCCCGAGACGAGAGAGGACGAATCGGATCATGGTCTCTCCGGCCGATCCAGCCGAACCCGAGCGGAAGCGGGCCAACGCGTCCCTCGGGACGACATCGGCCCGCAATTGGGGAGCGAGTATACTGCGCGCCCGGGACCGCCGCAAGGCGGCCCGCGGGAATTACCGGGCGTGGACGAGCTGGAGGCGGTAGAAGCCGAGGGTCAGGTCGTCGGTGGCGCCGCGGCGGGCGAGGGCCTCGACGCCGAGCAGGTCCCGGCAGGCGCCTTCGAGCGGGGCCGGGTCGGTGCCCTCGACGAGCACGACCCAGCGTACCAGCGCGTCGGGCGTCGCGAGCAGCTTCTTCTCGTCGCTCTTGGCCGCGGTGCTGACCGCGGCGTCGCCCTCCAGCAGGTGCCCGGCCACGATGCCGGGCCGCTCGGCGGCCGCGGGCAGCGCGGTGGCAATGAGCCAGGATCGCAGCTCCTCCTCGTGCCCGGGCCGCGGCCCGAGCTCGAGCGTCGCGATCACCCCGCCCAGCCCCGGGCCCACGCTCGCCACCACCCGGCAGGCGGTGCGCTTGTTGTTGCGCACCAGCGGCATGGTCCGGCGGGTCCAGGGCGTCGGGTCTCCGAGGCGCGCCAGATAGGCCGGGCTCTGGAGCGTATCGAGGGACTCGGTCTCGTAGAAGTAGAAGTACTTGGGCGGGTCCCCCAGCGTGACGTAGCGCCGGGCGCGGAGGAATCCCGGCACCGCCACGCGCTCCGGGATGTGCTCGCGCAGGTGCCACCGGTCGAACTCTCCGTCGCCGCCCGGCGCCACGTCGTGCCAGAACGCGAGCACGCCCTTCCCCGCCATGGTCATGGCGCCGACGGTAACGGCCCCGGGGCTTCGCGTCAAGCGTCCCGGGTGGTTGCGGTGCGCTAGACTGGGGGCCATGCCGGAGCCCGCCGAGACCGAGACCACGGTCGCCCCCCCGCGGAGCGCCCTCCTGCGCGGCCTCCTCGGCAACGTCCGCCTCGCCTACCTCCCGGTGCTCGTCACGTACTTCTGCTACGGGGCGAGCGGGATCACGAGCATCGCGCTGCTCTACTTCCAGAAGGACGCGCTCGGCATCACCCCCGCGGAGGCCGCCGCGATCGCCTTCTGGGTGGCCCTGCCGTGGAGCACCAAGATGGTGGCGGGGGTGGCCTCCGACGTCCACCCGATCCTCGGCAGCCGTCGCGTCTCGTATCTGCTGCTGGGCGCGCTGCTCGCGCTCGCGGGCTACGGGTGGCTCGCCACCACCGTCTCGACCAAGGGCGCCTACCTGGCCGCGATGGTGATCATCGCGCTGGGCTTCATGGTCCAGGACGTGGTGGCCGACGCCCTCACCGTCGAGCTCGCCCGCGACGACGAGGAAGTGAAGCAGATCCAGACGCTCGGCCGCATGGCCCTCCTCGCCGGCACGATCAGCGTGGGCTACCTGAGCGGCTGGCTCGCGGGCGCGCTCGGGCCGCGCCCGGTCTTCGCGGTCGCCCTGGTGCTCCCGTTGCTGGTGATGGCGGCCGCCTGGCTCGTCCCGCGCGAGCCCGCCCGCCCGGCCGCGCCCGGGGAGGAGGCGAACCCGCTCGGCGCGGGCAAGTCGCGGCTCGTGGTGCTGGTGGGGCTCAGCTACGCGGCCCTCGGCGTCGCGCTGGAGGCGCTGTCGGTGCCGTTCGGCCAGGAGATCATCCTGTTGGTCTCGGGCGGGCTCATCGTGATGCTGCTCCGGCGGGTCGGCATCTCCCGCGCGGTGGCGGTCGCCGCCTTCGCCATCTTCTGCTTCCGCGCGGTGCCCGGCGCGGGGCAGGGGTTCAACTACTGGGCGATCGACCGCCTGGGCTTCGATCAGCACTTCCTCGGCGTGCTCGCCCAGGTGAGCTCGGTGCTGAGCCTGCTCGGCCTCATCGTGTTCCGGAAGCCCATCACCAGCCGCCCGGTGAGCTACACGCTCTTCTGGGTCACGATCGCGGGGGCGGTGCTCTACCTGCCGACCATCGGGCTCTTCTACGGCGCCAACGAGTGGCTCGGGCTGAGCCCCCGCACCTTCGCGTTCATCGACACCACGATCGCGGCGCCGCTCGGCCAGCTCAGCATGGTGCCGATGCTCGCGCTCATCGCGCGCACCGCGCCGCGCGGGGCGGAGGCCACCATGTTCGCGATCATGGCCTCCCTCATGAACCTCGCCCTCTCGGCGAGCGAGCTCGGCACGCGCTACCTCAACACGTTCTTCGGCGTCACCCAGCAGGACTACTCCAGCCTGGGCCGCCTGCTCGTCTGCGTGGGGGTGATCGGCCTGCTCCCGCTGCTGGCCCTGCCGCTCCTGCGGCGCGTGGAGGCGGAGACCGAGACGGCGTGATAGTGTGTCCCCCGTCATGGCCGTGAGCACCCCCTCCCGCACGCCCTGGGCCGGGCTCTTCCGGCCGCTCGAGCGGGACGAGCGGCTGTTCGCGGTGCTCCTGGCCTTCGTGATGGTGGGCGGCCTCGCCACCCTCGGGCTCGTGCCGCTGCGCCCGCGGCACCGGGTGGACGTCTATTCCCTGGTGATCTGGTTCGGCCTGTACAAGGCGGGCGTGCTCGCGCTCGTCACCGTGAACCCGCGGGCCACCCGCCAGATCTTCATCGCGGCCCTCTGCATCGACCTGCTGCTGGTCTTCCTGCTGCTGTTCCTGACCGGCGGCGGCGACAGCCCGTTCGTGAACCTGTTCTTCCCGCTCGTCGCGGTCAACGCCTACTATTTCGGGCGCTGGGTCGGGCTGTTCCTCACCCTCGTGGCCGGGTTGCTCTACTGGGCCGCGGCCAGCCTGGCGCTCCCCGCCGCGACCTGGACCGCGGTGCTGATCCTGATGGCCCTGGTCGGGCTGCCCGCCTTCGCGCTCGGCCACGTGGCCGACCGCGAGCGCCGCGCCCGCTCGGAGGTGGAGCGGCTCAACGCGGAGCTGACCGGCACGCTCACCCGGCTCCGCGCCGCCCAGGAGGAGCTGGTGGAAGCCGAGCGCATGGCCACGGTGGGCCGGCTGTCCCTGAAGGTGGCCCACGAGGTGCGCAATCCCATCGCGGCCATCGAGCTCAACGCGGAGCTGCTCGGCGACATGGTGCAGGGACGGGTGAGCGAGGACGGGACCGAGGCCACCGCGCTCGTGGGGGCGATCCGCGATCAGGTGGCGGCGCTCGACGCGCTCACCGAGGAGTACCTGGCCTTCGCCCGCTTCCCGCGTCCCCAGTTCGAGGAGGACTCGGTCAACGACATGGTCAGCGCGGTGGCCGAGTTCGTCCGCCCGCTCGCCACGCGCCAGGGCATCGGGGTGAAGGTGGCCACCGATCCCTCGGTGCCGCCGATGGAGATCGACCGCACGCTGCTCCGCCAGGCGGTGCTGAACCTGGTGAAGAACGGCATGGAGGCGGTGTCCCGGGGCGGCACGCTGACCCTGACCACCTCGCGGGTGGGCGAGACGGTGGAGATCTCGATCTCGGACACCGGGCCCGGGATCTCGCCCGAGGTCGGTCGCCGGCTGTTCGAGCAGTTCTTCACCACCAAGCCGCAGGGGACGGGGTTGGGGCTCTCCATCTCGCGCCAGATCGTCGAGGAGCACGGCGGCAGGATCCGCTGGCTCAGCACGCCGGGCGCAGGCGCGACCTTCACCATGGCCCTGCCCATCAAGAAGGCGGCGCATGCCTGAGCCCGGCCCGCCGCTCGCGACGCTCCTCGTAGCCGACGACGATCCGGCGGTGCGCCAGAGCCTCGAGCGCACGCTCACCCGCGAAGGCTACGCGGTGGTGCTGGCGCCCGACGGCCAGGCCGCGCTCGAGCGGCTGCAGGCGGGCGGGGTGGACCTGGTCCTCTCGGACCTCAAGATGCCGGGGCTCACCGGGCTCGAGCTGCTCCGCGAGGCCAAGGCGGTCGCGCCCGACGTGGACGTGATCCTGCTCACCGCCTTCGGCACGGTGGAGGAAGCGGTGCGGGCGATGAAGGACGGGGCCACCGACTTCCTCACCAAGCCGTTCCAGCGGGCCCAGCTCACCAAGGTCGTGCGGCAGGCGCTCGAGCGCCGCGACCTCATCGCCCAGAACCGGGCGCTCCAGAAGCGGCTCGACGATCTGCTGCGCCAGGGCAACATGATCGGCGCCAGCCCCGCCTTCCGCCGCCTGATGACGCTGGTCCAGCAGGTGGCGGACAGCTCGGCTACCGTGCTCATCCAGGGCGAGAGCGGCACGGGCAAGGAGCTGGTGGCGCGCGCCATCCACGAGCGCTCGAGCCGGCGCAACGGGCCGTTCATCGCGGTCAACTGCGCGGCGCTGCCCGAGACCCTGCTGGAGTCGGAGCTCTTCGGCTACGAGAAGGGCGCGTTCACCGGGGCGGCCGGGCGCAAGGAGGGCCGCTTCGAGCTGGCCGACGGCGGGACCCTCTTTCTCGACGAGATCGCCGATCTCTCGCTCGTGACCCAGCCCAAGATCCTGCGCGTGCTCCAGGAGGGCGAGTTCGAGCGGGTGGGCGGCACCCGGACCCTCCGGGCGGACGTGCGCATCGTCACCGCCACCAATCAGGACCTGGCCACCCTCGTGCGCGACAAGCGCTTCCGGGAAGACCTCTTCTACCGGTTGAACGTCATCACGATCCAGGTGCCGCCGCTGCGGGAGCGCCACGAGGACGTGCCGGTGCTCGCCCAGCACTTCCTCCGCGTGTACGCGGCCAAGAACAACCGGGCCCTCGACGGCTTCACCGACGACGCGCTCGGCTGCCTCGAGGCCTACTCGTGGCCCGGCAACGTGCGCGAGCTGGAGAACGTGGTCGAGCGCGCGGTGGTGCTGGCGCGGGGCACGCGGGTGGACGCGGCCGACCTGCCCGACGCGGTGCGCGAGCGCCCGGTGATGCTCCTGCGGGGCGGGCCCGGCGCGACGGCCGAGGGCCCGGGCGCCGCGGCCATTCCCGAGGGCGTCTTCCAGATCCGGGTGGGCACGCCGCTGGCCGAGGTCGAGCAGCGGCTCCTCGAGGAGACGCTGCGGCTCAACCACGGCAACAAGACGCTCACCGCCAAGATGCTCGGCATCGATCCCAAGACCGTCTTCCGCAAGCTCAAGCAGGGCGAGGCCGAGGACGGGGCGCCGTGAGCGCCCGGACCTTCGAGGCGCTCCGCTACGAGGTGGCGGACGGCGTCGCGACCGTCACCCTGAACCGGCCGGACAAGCTCAACGCGCTCGACTCCGTCATGCTGGAGGAGCTGCTCGCGGTGCTCGAGCAGGCCGACGCCGACGACGCGGTGCGGGTGTTGATCGTCACCGGGGCGGGCCGCGCCTTCTGCGCGGGGGCCGATCTCTCCGGCGGCGGCAAGACCTTCGACCGCGTGGCGCGGGGGCGGGGCGAGGCGCCCGGCGAGCATCGCGATGGGGGCGGGCGCGTCACCCTGCGCATCTTCGACATGAAGAAACCGCTGATCGCGGCCATCAACGGGCCGGCGGTGGGCTTCGGTATCACCATGACGCTGGCCATGGACATCCGGATCGCGTCGACGGCGGCGCGGATCGGCTTCGTGTTCGCGCGCCGCGGCGTCGTCCCGGAGGCGGCCAGCACCTGGTTCCTGCCCCGGCTCGTGGGCCCGAGCCAGGCCGCGGAGTGGGTCTACACCGGGCGCGTGTTCCCGGCGGAGGAGGCGCTCGCGGGCCGGCTCGTGAGCCGAGTGGTCCCGCCCACGCTCCTGCTGCCGGTGGCCCGTGAGCTCGCGCTCGAGATCGCGCGGAACACCTCGGCGATCTCGGTGGCGCTCTCGCGGCAGCTCCTGTGGCGGCTCCTGGGCGCCGATCATCCGATGGAGGCGCATCGCCTGGACTCGCGCTGCATGGACTGGACCGGCCGCTCGGCCGACGCCTACGAGGGCGTGACCTCGTTCCTGGAAAAGCGCCCCCCGCGCTTCACCCAGCGCCCGAGCACCGACATGCCGCCCTTCTATCCCTGGTGGCCCGAGCGCCGCTTCGAGCCCTGAGCCGCCCCCGGCGGTGAGCGGATCCTCTTTCTCGAGCACCGGGCTGCTGTGCCTGGTCGTCTTCTCCAGCACGGTCTGCGTCGGCGCCTTCGGCCCGCTGCTGCCCGAGATCGCCCGGGCCCAGGGCCTGCCCGACTGGCAGCTCGGCCTCCTCGCCGGCTCCTTCGGCTTCGCGCGGATGGCCGCGGATCTGCCGGCCGGCGCGCTCGCCACCCGCCGCCTCGGCACCTCGCTCACGCTGGCGCCGATCACGCTGCTCGCCGGAATGCTCCTGCTGTCCACCGCGGGGCCGTTCCCGGTCCTGGTGCTCGGGCGTCTCCTGACCGGCCTCGCGCACACCCTCGTCATGGTGGGAAGCCTCACCGCGGTGTTGCAGGATCAGCCGGGCCCGGGCGCCTCCGTGCGGCTCAACACCCTCGAGTTCGCCGGCATGCTCGGGGTGCTCGGCGGGCTCGCCGCGGTCGGCTTCCTCCCGGAGCGCTGGCCCTGGAACCTGACCCTGCTCGCCGCCGCCACGCCGGTGGGGGTGGCGCTGGCCGCCGTGCTCGTGCTCGCCCGTACGCTCCCGGGGCGCCTCGGTGCCGCGCCGCCGGCCGGCGGACCGGCGGTTACCGCGGGAACGACACGGGCGCGGCCCGCGGCCCTGCCGCCGGTCGTGCGGCTGATGTTCGCGCTGGGCGTGGTGATGGCGCTCGCCTGGTCCGCGGTGAGCCAGTTCGTGATTCCGCTGCGCGGCACGCGGGAGTTCGGGCTCGACCGCGCCGGTATCTCCGGCCTGCTCTCGCTGGCCCAGCTCGTGGACCTGATCGTGCTGCTGCCGGTGGGCTGGCTGGCCGACCGCATCGGCCGGCCGCCGGTGCTGATGGCGGTGGCGGTCACCCTCGGCCTCGGGCTCTTCGCGGTGGGACTCGGCTCGCTGCCGCTCCTCGTGGTCGGCTGCGCGCTCTTCGGCCTCGGGATGGCGGGCTGGATGCTGCCCCTCGGGGTGATCCGCGAGCACACCGACGTCGCGCGGCTCGGCTGGCGGACCGGTGCCTACCGCGTCGGCGTGGACGGGGCGATCTTCCTCGGGCCGCTCATCTGCGGCCTGCTCGGGGAGACCCACACCCCCGTCTTCATCGCGCTGGTGGGGGTCGCCGCCTTCGCGATCGCGGTGCGGCTGGGGCGGGGATAGGCCCCGCTAGCCTTTGAAAGCGATCTTCTTGTGGGTGCCGTCGCAGTAGGGCTTGTTGGCCGAGCTGCCGCAGCGGCAGAGGAAGATGGTGTCGCCGCCCTTGCCGGGGATGGCGTTGCCTTGGCCGTCCTGCACCTCGCACTCGCCCTTCACCATCAGGGGGCCGTCGGTAATAACCTTCACGGTCACGGGCATCGACGCTCTCCTTTTCGCGACATCGTCATGATCCGGCTACCGCGGGGCCGAGTATACTCCAGGTCGAGATGGCCCCCGCGCCCGTCGGCATGACCGACCGCCTCCTCGACGCGATGGCGCGCTCCGCCGCGCGCCGGTACGGGGCCGAGCGCGTCTCGGAGCTGGCCCACGCGCTCCAGTGCGCCGAGCTGGCGCGCGAGGCGGGGGCGGACGAGGAGCTGACGCTGGCGTGCCTGCTCCACGACGTCGGCCGCTTCGCGGTGGACCCGGCGCTGGTCTTCGATCGGGTGGGCGGCGGCCGCGCGGGGGCCCGCGGCCATCACGAGGTCGGCGCCGATCTCATCGCGCCCTTCGTTCCGGCGCGGGTGGCCTGGCTCGTGCGGATGCACGCCGACGCCAAGCGCTATCTCTGCTCCACCGAGCCGGGCTATCACGCCATCCTGTCGCCCGCCTCCCAGCACACGCTCACGCTGCAGGGGGGGCTCATGGGGCCCGAGGAGATCGCCCGTCACGCCGCGCATCCCTGGATCGGCGACGCGCTGCGCCTGCGGCGCTGGGACGACCTGGCCAAGGTGGTGGGCAAGCAAACCGCGCCGCTCGCGGCCTGGGAGCCGCTGCTCCGCCCCTGCTTCCGGTGACCCACGACCCGCCCCTGCCGGCGCCCTTCGCCGAGCGATTCGCCCTCCTCGCCGAGGTGAAGTTCAGCGGGCCCCGCTCGAGCTTTCACAATTGCTTCGGCTGCGGGCCGCACCACGACATCGGCCTGCGCGTGCGGACGTTCAGCGGGGAAGACGGGGGAGTGCTGTGCCCGATCGTGATCCCGCGCCGCTTCGAGGGCCCGGTGGGCATGGCCCACGGCGGCATCGTGGCGGCCTATCTCGACGAGGTGCTGGGCGGCGCCGCGGTGAACCATACCGGGCGGCTCTACGTCACCGGCGAGCTGACCGTGCGCTACGTGAAGGGCGCGCCGCTCGAGCGGCCGCTGCTCGGGCGGGGCCGCGCGCTCCTCGACTCCGGCAAGTACCTCGATCTGGAGGCCACCATCGAGGACTGGGAGACGCGCGAGATCGTGGCGAAGGCCACCGGCCGGTTCTTTCCGATGAAGAGCGGAGACCCCCCTCCGATGATCTAGTCGGCGCGCGTGAACTTCTGGAAGGACCGCATCTCCCGCGGCGGCTTGAGGAACTGCCCGTAGCCGGTGTAGGAGACCTCGCCCACGTAGACGTCCCCGCGCGAGTCCACCACGAGCCCGTGGGGCGCGATGAACTCCCCCGGCTTCTCGCTCGCGAACTGGCCGCCGAAGCGCGCCACCCGCTGGCCCTTGGCGTCGAGCACGCTGACCCGCGGACCCAGGTTCGGGGTCTTCTCGGTGACCGGCATGCCGGAGCCGAGCTCGCCCACGAAGAAGAGCCCGCTGGCGGCTCGGTCCACGAAGAGGCCGCAGGGGCGGTGGAGATTGTTCCACTGGCCCTGGTACCGCCCCTTGCCGTCGAAGATCTGCACGCGGTGGTTCTCGCGGTCGGCCACGTAGACGAGCCCGTCGCGGTCGGTGACGAGGTTGTGGGGGAGGTTGAACTGGCCGGGGTCGGTGCCCGGCTCGCCCCACGACATGACGTACGTGCCGTCGGGCGCGTACTTGTGCACGCGCGAGTTACCGTACCCGTCGGAGACGAAGAGGTAGCCGCTCTTCGGGCAGATCGCCACGTGGGTGGGCCGGTTGAAGGGTCGGCCCCCCTGCAGCTCCGCGGGCTTGTCCGGATCGCCGATGGTGAGCAGCAGCTTGCCGTCCGGCGTGAACTTGCGGACGGTGTGGTGGAGATCGTCGGTGAGCCACACCATGTCGTCGGCGTCGATGGTGATGCCGTGCGCGCGCCGGACCACGCCCGCGCCCCACGAGCGCAGGAAGGTGCCGTCGCGGTCGAAGACGATGACCGGGTGCTCGCTCCGGGTGAAGCAGAAGACCCGGTCCTGCTTGTCCACCGCGGCGCCCGCCACCTCCTGGTAGCGCCAGCCGTCCGGCAGCTTGCCCCAGCCCTCGACGACCGAGAACTTCATTTCGACTCCTCGATGGCCTGGGCCATGCGCTCGAAGCGCCGCTTGAGCGGCGTCAGCCCTTCCTCGTGGGTGATGACGTAGAGGCGGTTGGCGTAGATGGCGCGCAGCACCCGGTCGGCGACGTGCTCGGGCGGGAGGTACCGGCCGATCAGCTCGACCGCACCGCCCTCGCGCGCGGTCGCCGTGTTGCGCAGGGCGGCGGGCCGGTTCCGGTCGCTCTGCCGGATCCGGGTGTGCACGCCCATCGGACAGAGCACCGAGACGCCGATGTCGTAGCCGCGCAGGTCCTTCTGGAGCGTCTCGGAGAGGCCCACCACCGCGTACTTGGTGGTGTTGTAGATGCCGAGGCCCTGCGAGGCGATCAGCCCGGCCATGGACGCGGTGTTCACCACGTGGCCCGGCTGCTTGCCGGCCACCATGCGCGGCACGAAGGCCTCCACGCCGTGGATGACGCCCCAGAGGTTGACGCCCATCGCCCACTCCCAGTCCTTGTGGGTGGCCGACTCGAGCCCGCCCCAGAGCGCGACCCCCGCGTTGTTGCAGACCACGTGGACCGCGCCGAACTCGCCGAAGGCGCGCTCCGCCAGAGCGTGCACGTCGGTGAGGCGGCTCACGTCGGTCTTCACGGCCAGTCCGCGGCGGCCCGCCTTGCCCACGCCGGCCACCGTCTCGGCCATGCCCGCTTCATCGAGGTCGGCCACCACCACGTGGGCGCCCTCGCGCGCGAAGAGCAGGGCGAGCGCGCGTCCGATGCCGCTGGCGCCGCCGGTGACGACCGCGGTGCGATCTTTCAAGCTGGTGAGAGGCACGACGCAGAGTGTCGCGCTCCCCCTCGCGTGCTGTCAACCCTCATCCGCGGCGTCGCGGTCCAGGCGCCGGCCGGGGAATCGCGGGCGGGGCGCGGCGATCTGGGCGGCCCCGCGGGCCGCCCGGCGGTGGTATCCTTCGCGAATGGATTATCGGCTGCCCACCACGGTGGTGCCCTCGCGGTACGACATCCGGCTCGAGCCCGACCTCGAGGCGGCGACCTTCGCGGGGGAAGAGACGGTCGCGATCACCGTGAAGGAGCCGGTCACCGAGATCCTCCTCAACGCGGCCGAGCTGGCCATCCACTCGGTGAGCCTCGCGACCGCCGACGGGGCGGTGGTGGAGGGGACCGCCGCGCTCGAGGAGGCGACGGAGCGGGCGCGACTGCTCTTCCCGACGCCGATCCCGGCCGGTGAGTACCGGCTCACGCTCCGCTTCACCGGCACCCTGAACGACCGCCTCCGCGGCTTCTACCGCAGCACCTACAAGGACGCGCCGGGCGCATCTCACACCATCGCGGCCACCCAGTTCGAGGCCACCGACGCGCGCCGCGGGTTCCCGTGCTGGGACGAGCCGGCGCTGAAGGCGGTGTTCGGGATCACCCTGGTGGTCCCGGAGCAACTGGCCGCGATCTCGAACTCTCGGGTGATCAGCGAGACGCCCACCGGCGCGGGCAAGAAGACCGTGGTCTTCGCGGACACCATCCGCATGTCCACCTATCTCGTGGCCTTCGTGGTGGGCGAGCTCGAGGCGACGGCCCCGGTGATGGTGGGCCCGACCCCGCTGCGCGTCTGGTGCGTGCCGGGCAAGCTCCACCTGACCCGTTTCGCCCTCGAGATCGGCGCCTTCTCGCTCGACTTCTTCGAGCGCTACTACGGGATGCCCTATCCGGGCGACAAGCTCGACATGCTGGCCATCCCCGACTTCGCGGCGGGCGCCATGGAGAATCTCGGCGCCATCACCTACCGGGAGACCGCGCTCCTGGTGGACGAGACCGCGGCCTCGCACACCGAGCGGGAGCGCGTGGCCGACGTGGTGGCCCACGAGATCGCCCACATGTGGTTCGGCGACCTCGTGACCATGCTCTGGTGGAACGGGATCTGGCTCAACGAGGCCTTCGCCACCTTCATGGAGCTCCTGGCGGTGGATGCCTGGAAGCCCGAGTGGAAGCGCTGGACGACCTTCGGGGTCTCCCGGGCGGCGGCGATGGGGGTGGATGGCCTGCACAACACGCGCCCCATCGAGTTCGAGGTGCGGGCGCCCCGCGACTGCGAGGCGATGTTCGACCTGCTCACCTACGAGAAGGGCGGCTCGGTCCTCCGCATGCTCGAGCAGCACCTGAGCGGCGAGGTCTTCCGCGACGGGGTGCGCCTCTATCTGGAGCGGCACCGCTTCGAAAACGCCGAGACCACCGATCTCTGGAAGGCGCTCGGCGACGCCTCGCGCCTGCCGATCCCCGAGGTGATGGACGCCTGGATCTTCCGGCCGGGCTACCCGCTCGTGATCGTCGAGCCCGAGGGCGGGGGGATCAAGCTGAGTCAGCGCCGCTTCACCTATCTGCCCCTCGAAGGCGCGGCCGCCGAGCGCTGGCAGATCCCGGTGCGGCTGCGGGCCTCGGTCAAGCGCGGCTTCGTGGACAAGCCGGTGCTGCTCGGCGACGAGGACCTCACGGTAGCGCTGCCCGCGCCCCCGGACTGGGTGGCGGTCAACGCGGGGGGCCACGGGTTCTATCGCGTGCAGTACGCCCCACCGCTGCTCAAGAAGCTGACCGGGGCGCTCAAGAAGCTCGCGCCCATCGAGCGCTTCAACCTGGTCAGCGACGCCTTGGCGCTCGCCCAGGCCGGGGCGATGCCGACGGCCGATTACCTCGATCTCACCGCGCGCTTCACCGACGAGACCGACCGCAACGTGTGGACCGCGCTGGTCGGCTCGCTCGGCTACGTCAACCGGCTCATCGCGGAGGACTCGCGCCCGCATCTCGAGACGCTGGTGCGCCAGCGGGTGGAAGGGGCGGTGGAGCGGCTCGGCTGGGAGCCCCAGCCCGACGAGGACGAGCTGGAGCGGCAGCTACGCGGCGATCTGCTCCGCGCCCTCGGCACCCTCGGCAACGACCCGGGGGCGCAGGAGCGCGCCCGGGCCTTCTACGCGCGCTATCGCGAGGACGAGTCGGCGGTGGACGCCAACGTGCTGCCCGCGCTGATCGCGATCGTGGCCGCCGCGGGCGGCGAAGCCGAGTACGAGGAGTTCCTGCAGCGCTTCAAGGCCGCGCGCACGCCCCAGGAGGAGCAGCGCTACCTCTACGCGCTCGCCGGGTTCCGGCAGCCCGAGCTGCTGCGGCGCACGCTCGAGAAGACCACCAACGGGGAGGTGCGCAGCCAGGACGCGCCCTTCCTGATGCGGGCGTTGCTGATGGGGGTGCACAGCCGCGCGCTCGCCTGGGACTACGTCAAGGCGAACTGGCAGACGATGGCGCGCCAGTACCCGGCCAGCGCCTATCGCCGGATGTACGAAGGCGTGACCGCGCTGGTCAGCCCGGAGTGGGAGCAGGACGTGAAGGCCTTCTTCGAGACGAACCGGATCGAGCTCGGCGGCAAGACGCTCGAGCAGTACGTCGAGCAGCTACGGATCGCGGTGCGACTGCAGGAGCGCGAGGCGGCCGCCCTCGCCGCCTATCTCGCCAAGCCGCCCCGCCTCCCGCGCCGCTAGCCTCCGAAGAGGTCGACGAAGAAGTCGCGCACGCTCGAGCCGAAGGCGACGGCGCCTTCCTTGGTGCGGTCCCACGCGGTCTTGGCGTCCGGCCCGGCGGCCCGCCCGGCTTCCGCGAGCTTCTGGCCGGTGAACTTGGCGCCTTCCACGACGGTGTTGCCGACGCCCTTGGCGAGCTCTCCCGCCCCGGCGAGCACCTGACCCCGTCCGATCTGATGGGCGCCGCGCTCCACCTGCTGGGTGGCCGCGTCCACGTGGGTGCTGTCGGCCGCCTGCACCGGGCCGTACCCGAGCCCGACGAGCGCCGAGAACGTGAGGGTGACGATCCGCGAACGATGCCTCAGAGCCATCTCCACCTCCCTCGGTTGGCTTGATCGCGGATTCATGGTACCACCGTGCCTTGACGGATCCGGCACGATCCCGACCGCCAACCGCCCGAACGAGGTGACGACATGAAATACGGCGTGTTCCAGTTCTCCACCGACTACGCGATGCGCATCGACGATCTGGCGCGGGAGACCGAAGGGCGCGGCTTCGAGTCGCTCTTCGTGCCCGAGCACACCCATATTCCGGCGAGCCGCAAGAGCCCCTGGCCGGGCGGGGGCGACCTGCCGCGCGAGTACTGGCACACCGTCGACCCGTTCGTGGGGCTGGCCGCCGCGGCCGCGGTGACGACCAAGCTGAAGCTCGGCACCGGGATCTGCCTGGTGATCGAGCGCGATCCGATCGTCCTCGCCAAGGAGGTCGCGAGCCTCGACTATCTCTCCCGGGGCCGGGTGCTCTTCGGGATCGGCGGCGGGTGGAACGCCGAGGAGATGGCGCATCACGGGACCGATTTCGGGAACCGCTGGAAGGTGCTGCGCGAGCGCATCGCCGCGATGCAGGAGATCTGGACCAAGGACGCGGCCGAGTATCACGGCAAGTTCGTCAACTTCGACAAGCTGTGGTCGTACCCGAAGCCGGTGCAGAAGCCGCACCCGCCGATCCTGATGGGCGGCGCCGGCCCGCACGCGCGCCAGCGGGCGGTGGACTTCGGGGGCCACTGGCTGCCGATCGGTGGACGCTCCTACACCGAGCCCATCGCGGAGACGATCGCGGACCTCCGCGCGCGGGCCGAGAAGGCGGGCCAGGATCCGGGCGCGGTCACCGTCTCCATCTTCGGCGCGCCCACCGACGAGGCGCGGCTGGCCGGGCTGCGCGACGCGGGCGTCCAGCGCGCGATCTTCGGCCTGCCGCCCGCGGGGCGCGATCAGGTCCTGCCGCTCCTCGACAAGTATGCGGGCCTGATGGCCCGCGTCGGGTAGTGTCACGGTCGTACGATCTGATCCTCCGCGGCGGCCGGGTGCTCGACCCGGGCCGCGGGACGGACGCCACGCTCGACGTGGCGTTCGCGGGCGGGCGCGTGGCCGCGGTGGCTCCCCGGATCGAGGGGCGGGGCGCCGAGGAGGTGGACGTCGCGGGCCGGCTCGTCACGCCCGGCCTCATCGACCTGCACGGCCACTTCTTCTACCGCGGCCAGCCGATGTTCACGGATCCGGACGCGGTCTGCCTGCCGAACGGCGTGACCACCGCGGTGGACGCGGGCAGCGCGGGCTGGGCGACGTACGCGGGCTTTCGCGAGAACGTGATCGCCCGCGCCGACACGCGGGTGTACGCGTTCCTCCACCTGGCCACGACCGGGCTCTTGAGCCTGGCCGCCGGGGTCGGAGAGCTCCAGGACTTCCGCTTCGCCCAGGAAGACCGCACCCGCGACGCGCTCCGCCGCTTCCCGGAGCTCCTGGGGCTCAAGGTGCGCATCCAGGCCCTGGCCACCGGCGAGACCAACGCGCTCCCCGCGCTCGAGATGGCCCGCCGCATCGCGGACGAGATGGGCACGCGGATCATGGTCCACATCTCTGGTACCCCGATCGCGCTCGAGAGCATTCTCGAGCGCCTGCGTCCGGGCGACATCGCGACCCACATCTTCAACGGCTACGAGCACGGCATCCTGGACGCCACCGGGCGCGTGCGCGCCGCCGTCCGGGAGGCGGTGGCCCGCGGCGTGGTCCTCGACGTGGGGCACGCCGGCGTGCACTTCGACGTCAACGTGGCCCGCGCCGCCCTCGAGCAGGGCCTGCCGCCCACCACGCTCTCCACCGACCTCGTCCGCCCCTTCGTCCCGCGCCGCACCTACGACCTCCTCGGCGTCATGTCCACCTTCCTGGCCCTCGGCATGCCCCTCGATGAGATCGTCAGGGCCGTCACCGACGCCCCCGCCAAGGCCATCGGCCGTGCGGGCGAGCTGGGCGCGCTGGCCCCCGGCGCGGAAGGCGACGCCGCGGTCCTCCAGCTCGAACACGGCGACTACACCTTCGGCGACGCCGCCGGCCACGAAATCGCCGGCCGCCAGCAGTTCGTCCCGATCTTGACGGTCCGCGCGGGCCACCGCTGGCGCCCCCGCTGGAGCTGAACCGAGCCGTTCCGCCAGCGCCACAAGAGATAGAACCAGCTGCGAGCCGCACCCAGACTTCGCCGAGCGCCGGCGGGGTGGGGAGCCGGGGGTGGCGGGGGGCGGCCGGGTGACCCGTTCCCGCCAGGGCCAGCCCGAAGCCTCACGCTCCCAGATTGGGAACTCCTCACGTGAGAAACGAGAAA
>DATHSW010000290.1:0-8181 GCA_035463855.1 Candidatus Deferrimicrobiaceae bacterium
GGGGCAACATGCTCAACAACGCGCAGAGTTACTTCACCGCGGCGCCGTGGGCGGCCATCTTCCCCGGCGTCATGATCACGCTCGCGGTGACGAGCTTCAACTTCCTCGGCGACGGCCTCCGGGACGCCTTCGATCCGCGCCACGTGACAGCGCGGGAGTGAGCGGCCTGGCAGCAAAGGAGACGGTGATGGTCCAGACGGCGGATGTGGTGGTGGTGGGCGGCGGCGTCAACGGCACGAGCATCGCGTACGCGCTCGCGTCCAGAGGCGCCAAGACCGTGCTGGTCGAGAAGGGTGCGGTGGCGAGCGGTGCCTCTGGGCGCTCGAGCGCGCTCGTGCGTATGCACTACACCAACGAGTGGGACGCGCGGCTGGCGTGGGCGAGCTTCCCCGTGTTCAAGCACTGGAGCGACCTGATCGGCGGCCCGCCCGTCTTCACGCACACGGGCTTCGTCAACGTGGTGGCGCCGGCCTACGCGGACAATCTGAAGAGGAACGTCGAGATGCTGCGCGGCATCGGCGTCAACACGCGGGCGATCACGGCCGCCGAGCTGAAGGAGCTCCAGCCCTTCGCCAACGTGGACGACGTCGGGGCGGCCGCCTACGAGCCCGACAGCGGCTACGCCGATCCGGCCGAGACGGTCGAGGGCTTTCGCCGTCGTGCGGTGGCGCTGGGCGCGCGGATCCTCCAGTGGACCGCGGTGACCCGCATCGACCGCCGCGAGAGCCGGGTGCTCGGTGTCGAGACGTCGGCCGGGCGCATCGACGCGGGGCACGTGGTGGTGGCGGCGGGCGCCTGGTCGCGGCGGCTCTGCGAGGAGATCGGGCTCGTGGTGCCGGCGCGGCCGAAGGCCATCGACACGGTGGCGGTGAGCCGACCGCCGGAGCTGCGCGAGCCGCACATGGTCTTCATCGACAACGTGCAGGGCAACTATTTCCGGCCGGAGAGCGGCGGTCTCACCCTGGTCGGGGTGCCGTGCCAGGAGTGGGACATCGATCCCGACACGCTCGGGACCGGGCTGCCGCCCGAGGCGGCCGGGCTCGGGGCCCAGCTCCTCACGCATCGCATCCCCGCCATGGAGCGCGCGACCCTGTCTCGCGGCTACCGAGCCTTCGACGGCTACAGCCCCGACCGCCACGCGATCCTGGGCGCGGTGGACGGCATCGACGGGCTCTATCTCGCCACCGCCTTCAGCGGCTCCGGCTTCAAGATCGCGCCGGCGGTCGGCCAGTGCATGGCCGAGCTCATCACGGACGGGCGCGCCAAGACGGTGGACATCGAGGTGTTCGGCCTTGGCCGCTTCGCGGCCGGCAAGACGGTGGAAGGGCCCTATCCCTACGCGGTCCGCCCGGACTACGTGGATCCCGCCGCCTGAATCGCGCGCCAGACGCGCTCGGCGGTGACCGGCATCTCGAGGTGTTCCACGCCCAGCTCCGCGAGAGCGTCCACGATCGCGTTCACCGCCGCGCCGAGCGCCGGCGTCGTGCCGCCCTCGCCGCCGCCCCGGAGGCCCAGCGGGTTCGAGGTGGACGGGACCTCGCTGATCTCGGTCGTGAACGAGGGGAGCAGGTCGGCGCGCGGCATCGCGTAGTCCATGAATGAGCCGGACTGGAGCTGACCGGTGACGGCGTCGTACCGGCAGTGCTCCCAGAGCGCCTGGCCCAGCCCCTGGACGATGCCGCCGTGGGTCTGTCCGTCCACGATGAGCGGGTTGATGGCGCGGCCCACGTCGTCCACCGAGGTGTAGCGCACGACCTCCACCACGCCGGTCTCCGGGTCCACCTCGACCTCGCAGACCGCGCAGCCGTAGGGGAAGGACGGCGTGCTCACCGTCTCGTCGCATTCCCCCTCGAGCGGGCCGCGCAGCTCGTCGGGCGCGTCGTCACGCCGCGCCGCCGCCGCGAGCTCGAAGAGATGGACCGAGCGGTCGGTGCCGCGCACCCGGAAGCGCCCGCCGGAGAACTCGAGATCGGCCACCGCGGACTCGAGCCGCCACGCCGCGAGGCGGGCGCCCTTCTCCACGATCCGGTCCGCCGCCTTCGCCATCACGACCCCGCCCAGGCGCATCGAGCGGCCGGAATGCGAGCCGCCCCCCACCGGCACCCGGTCGGTGTCGCCGCTGATCAGGCGCACCTGGGCGAGCTCGACGCCCAGCCACTCGACGACGAGCTGGGCGAAGCTCGTCTCGTGGCCCTGGCCGGCCGCGAGCGTGCCGATCACCACGTCGATCTGCCCCTCGGGCCGCACCGTGATGTGGGCGCGCTCGCGCGGCGCGCCGGTGGCGATCTCGATGTAGTTGGCGAGCCCGATGCCGCGGTAGCGCCCGCGCGATCGGGCCTCCCGGCGCCGCGCCTCGAAGCCGGCCCAGTCGGCCAGCGCCACCGCGCGGTCCTGGGTGGCCGCGTAGTCACCGCTGTCGTAGACGATGCCGAATGGATTGGTGTACGGCATCGCGGCGGCCGGCACCAGGTTCTGTCGCCGCAGCTCCAGGCGGTCGAAGCCGTGGCGCCGGGCGGCGAGATCGATCAGCCGCTCCATGACGAACATCACCTGGGGCCGGCCCGCGCTGCGGTACGCGGAGAGCGGCGCGGTGTTGCTGAGCACCGCGCGGCCGCGCACCGCGGCGGCGGGCACCCGGTAGACGGTGGTGGCCAGCTCGCGCCCCTTGTTGAGGGGAACGAAGGTCACGGTGTGGGCGCCGACATTGCTCGTGTTGACGCCCCGCAGCGCGAGGAAGCCGCCGTCCGCGTCGAGGGCCAGCTCCATCCGCGACAGCAGGTCGCGCGCCTGGTAGTCGGTCAGGAACGCCTCGCGCCGCTCGCACGTCCACTTCACCGGCCGGCCGAGGCGCTTCGCGGCCCAGGCGACCAGCGCGAACTCGGGATAGAAGCTGTTCCGGGTGCCGAAGTTACCGCCCACGTCCTCCGCCACCACGCGCACCGCCGACTCCGGGACGCCCAGGACCTCCGCGAGATCGCTCTTGTGCCGCACCACGCCGCCCGAGCCGGCGTAGAGCGTGTAGCGGCCGCTCGCCGCGTCGTAGACGGCGAGCGCCGCGCGCGGCTCCAGGGGGACGCCGGTGATGCGGGGCACCCAGGTGTCGAGCCGCACCGTGTGCGCGGCGGCCGCGAAGGCGGCGTCGGCGGCCCGCGCGTCGCCCGCGACCGAGTCCACGCACAGGTTCGAGCCCAGCTCGTTCCAGAGCACGGGAGCGGCGGCCGCCGCCGCGGCCGGGGTGGCGGTCACCGCCGGCAGCGGCTCCCAGGACACCCGGACCCGCTCGGCGCCGTCGGCGGCCGCGCCGGCGGTCTCCGCGATCACCATCGCCACCGCCTCGCCCACGAAACGCACGGCGTCGGCCGGCAGCGGCGGGTGCGGGGTCACGAGGACGCGCCCGCCCTCGCGGCCGGCGAGCGGGAACTCGTTCGGGTTGGTCGGCACCGGCTTGTGGGGGATCGAGGCGAGCCCATCGGCCGCCGCGTCCTTTCCGGTGAGGACGGCGAGCACGCCCGGCACGGAGAGCGCCGCGGTGGCCTCGATCGAGAGAATGCGCGCGTGGGGGTGCGGCGACCGGACGAGATGCGCGTGGGCCTGGCCCGGCAGGCTGAAGTCGTCGCTGAACCGCCCGCGCCCGGTGACCAGGCGCGCGTCTTCCTTCCGCGGCAGCGGCCGGCCGAAGCCCTGGGGGGCCGAGCGCGTGCGCGCGGTGAGGAACGATGCGCCGGTGGTGGTCATGGGGGCCGCCGGCGCCCGGGCGCGGCGGCCCCGCAATCTTACCTCAGCGCGGCTAGCCCATCAGGCCCTGGGGCGTGGTGCCGAGGAAGAAGACGCCGAGGCCGTCCGCGTCCACGCGCCAGATCATCGCGGCCACGCGCACCGGCCGGCCGTTCGGCTTGACGAACTGCAGGGTCAACGGGGTCCCGGCCTGCAGGTCGGCCTTGGGGCGGAGCTTCGCGCCGCGCGCGCTCACGTCCACGGTATGGAAGCGGACTCGCTCACCGCGGACGCGGGCCCAGACGGTCCACGAGACGTTGGCTCTGGTATGGGTGCGCCGGGTGCGCTGATGATGTCGGGTCGAAGCTGCGAGCGCGGTCGTGGTCTCCATGGGGACCGCATGGAGGCAAGACGCGCGCCAGCGCTTCCCACCGACGCGAAATCGAAGAGTTGCGGCGAAAGGGTGCCGCGGCCCGCCGGCGCCCTGGGCACGCGGCTACCCAGATAGGTCGTGGGCCGCTCGCCGGTGGACATCGCGAGAATGCGCAAACATTTCAGGCGCGCACGGCGGCCGCGCCGTGCTTCCGCAGGAACGCGAGCCCCTGGCGGGCGTCGTCCTCCGAAAGCTCGAGCACGCCGGGCAGCGCGGTGAAGGCGGGATGGGTCGCCACCGCCACCACGCCCATGCCGATGGTCCCCGCGCCGGGCACCGCGTGGCGGTCCCGGTGCGCGCCGCATGCCAACTGGGAGTCGTTCAGGTGAAAGGCGGCGACGCGCTCGAGGACGCCCGCGTCGGCGAGCGCGCCGGCCAGGCGCTCGCCCGCGTCCGCGCCCGAGAGATCGAAGCCGGCCGCGTGCAGGTGGCAGGTGTCGATGAGCAGCCCGAAGCGCTCGGGCGGGGCGCCGACGTCGCGGATCAGCCGCGCGAGCTCGTCGATGGTCTGCCCCAGCTCGCTGCCCTCGCAGGAGTTCTCGAGCAGCAGGCGCGGGCCGTCGGGCATCCGGCCGATCAGCTCGCCCAGCTTGCGGGTGGCGAGGGTGAGCGCGGCGTCGGCGCTCGGGTGGCCCTTGGTGTAGCCCGCGTGGAAGCACACCGCGTCCAGCCCGATCTCGGCCGCCACCTTGAGGTCGGCGAGCAGGCTCGAGACCGAGGAGTTGCGGATGCGGCCTTCCGGGCTCGCCAGGTTGACGAGGAGCGAGCCGTGGGCCACGCCCCAGACGTCCCGGCCGCGGAGCCCCTCGACCAGGGCGGCCCGGTCGGCCGGATCCGGGACGCCGTAGTTACCGAAGCGTCCCGGGTCGCGCAGGACCGTCTGGTAGGCGTCGACGCCTTCGTGCTGGAGCAGGCCCGGGATCCTGGCGAGCGGCGGGTCGATGGAGAGGCCGACGCGCATGGCGCGTATTGTACTGCGCTTCGCGAGCTGTCGCGGCGCGGGAGGCCCAGATACTCCTGTTGATCCCGGCCGGGTCGATCGCGGCGCCGGTCGGACCGGCGTGGCCATTGACAGGCCCTCGCGATCGTGCCAGTCTCCACCGCGGATTTCCGACCCCGTTGCGCTCGGCGGACCGGCTCGTGCATGCGGCGTGGTCGCGCACCGACTCGAGGCGAAAAGGAGCGTTCAATGAAGAAGCTCGCGTCCCTGGGCGTGGTGGTAGCGGTGGCGGTTGTCAGCCTCATGATGGGGAGCCCGACGGGGGTGGAAGCCCAGGCGAAGCCCATCGTCTGGAACCTCCCGCACACCGCGGCCCCGACGTACTACCACATCGTCAACATGAACGCCTTCGCCGCCAAGGTGAAGGAGAAGTCGGGCGGGCGGATGGAGATCCGGGTCCACCCCGCCTCGTCGCTCTACCCGCAGCAGGAGATCCTGCCCTCGCTCCTCGACGGGCGCTCCGAGATCGGGCCCGTCCTCTCCGGTTACCTCACCGACGTGCTGCTCGAGCTGGGCGTGCTCGAGCTGCCCTTCATGACCTCGAGCCTGGAGGAGCACCGCAAGGCCCAGCAGGCGCTCAAGCCCTTCTTCACCGAGCAGCTCGGCAAGAAGGGGCTCAAGCTGCTGACCTCGCATGCCTGGCCGTCGCAGCAGGTCTTCTCCCACCAGCCCATCCGTACCATCGCCGACTGGAAGGGGAAGAAGATTCGGGTATACGGGGCCGATACCTCGAACATCACGCGGTCGCTGGGCGGCGTGCCGGTGAACATCCCGTTCGGCGAGCTCTACACCGCGCTCGAGAAGAAAACGGTGGACGGCGCCATCACCTCCGCCACCAACGCCGAACCGATGAAGTTCTTCGAGGTCTCCAAGATCATCAACTACTGGTTCCTCGCCGGCGCTTCCGGCGAGTGGCTCGTGACCAACCAGAAGGCCTGGGACGGGCTCCCCAAGGACCTCCAGCAGGTCGTGCTCGACTCCCTCAAGGAGGTCCGCTTCGAGGACAAGGAGTGGGAAGACGCCAAGGCCTTCGAGGAGCGGGCGCTCAAGCGCTTCTCCGAGATCGGGATGACGGTGGTGAACCCGTCCAAGGAGGAGATCGAGAAAGCGCGCAAGCTGTCGCGCGCGGCGTGGGACACGTGGCTCGCCCGCTCCGGCCCCGACGGCAAGCGCGGAATGGAGCTGGCCCTCAAGGCCCTCGGCCGGTGATCGAGCGGACGTCGAGGGCGGCGTCGTTCCTGGGCGGGCTCGCCACGCTCGTCATCGCGGGGGCGACCACCACCGACGTCCTGCTCCGCTACTTCCTGAACCAGCCGCTGCTCGGCGTGGACGAGATCGCCGGGTTCCTGCAGGTGCTCGTGGTGTTTTGGGGATGCGCTTACACCTTCCAGCAGGGTGGGCACATCCGCGTGGACCTCGTGACCTCCCACCTCCCGGGGCCGGTGCGGGCCTGGCTCCGGGTGGTGACCCTCCTGCTGGGCCTGGCGCTGCTCGGCGTGGTGTGCTGGGTCACGACCCAGTCGGCGCTCACCGCGTACCGCTACCAGCGCGTGTCCGTGGTGATGCTCTACGCGCTGTGGCCGGCCATGCTGCTGATCCCGACCGGGCTCGCGCTGATGGCGGTGGCGATGCTGGCGGCCCTCGGCCGCCAGCTCCGCGCCGCCCTCGGCCCCCGCGCGGGCCGCGACGAGGTGGACGGGCAGAGGCACCAGGCGTGAGCGAGGCGCTTGCCGGGACCATCCTGCTCGCGCTGTTGTTCCTGTTCTTCTCGCTCGGCCTCGAGATCGCCTTCTCGCTCGGCCTGGTCGGCCTTCTCGGGCTCTTCTGGCTCAAGGGCTGGACGATCGGATTGGGCGTGGTGGGCTCGGTGTCGTGGTCGAACGCGAGCAGCTTCTCCTTCGTGGCGGTGCCCCTCTTCGTCTTCATGAGCGCCATCCTGCTTCACGCGGGGATCGGCCAATCGCTCTACGCGGCGGTGGCGCGCTGGGTCGGATTCCTCCCCGGCGGCCTCGCGGTGGCGAGCGTCTTCGCCTGCGCCATCTTCGCCGCCGTCTCCGGCTCGAGCGTGGCCACCGCCGCCACCATCGGCATGATCGCCATCCCGGAGATGGAGCGCCGGGGCTACCACAAGCCGCTGGTCTACGGCTCCCTCGCCGCGGGCGGCACCCTCGGGATCCTGATCCCGCCGTCGGTCCCCATGATCATCTTCGGCGTGATGACCGAGACCTCGGTCGGGCAGCTCTACATGGCGGGGATCCTGCCCGGCATCCTGCTGGGGCTGCTCTTCGCCGCCTACATCGTCGGCTACGCGATGCTCTACCCGGACCGCGCCCCCCGCGGCGAGGAGGGGCGCGTCCCCCTGCGCGAGAAGCTGCGGTCGCTCGTCGAGGTCGCGCCCATCGCGCTGCTCATCGTGGTGGTGCTGGGCTCCATGTACTACGGCATCGTGACCCCCACCGAGGCGGCCGCGCTCGGCGTGTCGATGAGCCTGCTCCTCGCGGTGACGATCGGGCACCTGACCTGGTCGGGGCTCCGGCGCGCCTTCCACGAGACGGTCCGCACCACCTCGATGATCATGCTGATCATCATCTTCGCATCCATCTTCTCCCACGTGATCGCGCTGCTGGGGACGCCCCGGGCCCTCCTCGGCCTCGTGACCGGCCTCGAGCTCGCCCCCTGGCAGGTGTTCGCGATGATCTTCGGGATCCTCGTGCTGATCGCCTACGCGCTCGAGGAGCTCTCGGTCATGATCATCATGCTGCCGATCCTGTTCCCGCTGGTGACCGGGCTCGGCTTCGATCCGGTGTGGTTCGGGATCGTGATGATCGTGTGGCTGGAGATGGGGTTCATCACCCCTCCGGTGGGGATCAACCTCTTCGTGATCCAGGGGGTCGCGCGCGGCAGCAGCATGCGCGACATCGCGGTGGGCGCGACGCCGTTCGTCCTGATCCTGATCCTGCTCGTCGTGATCCTCTTCCTGGTCCCCGACCTGGCCCTCTGGCTGCCGCGGCAGATGATGACGGGGCCGCGGTGA